>CAZRUH010000066.1:0-1609 GCA_964603325.1 uncultured Bdellovibrionales bacterium | reverse complement strand
TAAAAGCCAAAAAGAATTAGGTGTAGCTGTTGTTGATATGGGAAGTGAGACAACGGCAATTTCTGTTTTTGAAGAAGGAGAATTGATTGATGTTTCCGTTTTGCCGATTGGCTCCGGACATATCACTAATGATATCGCCATTGGATTAAGAATTCCTGTGGATGTGGCGGAAAGAGTAAAACTTGAATATGGCAACGCAAATCCTAAAGAAATAAGTAAGCGGGAAAATATTGATTTGTCGGAACTCACTTCTGATGATGATGGGCTGGTTTCTCGTTTTTATGTGGCGGAAATAATTGAAGCCAGAATAAATGAAATTTTTGAAATGGTTAATGAGGAATTGAAAAAAATGGGAAAAGCGGGATTATTGCCGGCAGGTGTTGTTTTGGTTGGCGGTGGAGCGGAGATGCTTAATATTTCCGATTTGGCTAAAAATAAGCTGGAATTACCTGTAAGATTGGGAACTCCTATCAATGTTGGCGGAGTTTTAAATCAAGTTGACTCTCCATTGTTCGCAACGGCCGTTGGTTTAATCGCTTACTCTCGGGAAAATGACAGCAAAAAAGATATCGGCTTGGAAAAATATTCTAAATTGATTGCTTTTGGCGGTAATGTGGATTTTTCAGGTTTTAGAGAAAAAATTCATAGATGGATGGATAGATTTTTGCCGTAAATTTTTCTCATCGGAAATATATCAATAAGTTTTTTTAATGTATGAATTTCTGCGCGCAAATTTTATTTCTTGTATCGCCGGCAAGAGAGAAAACAAAAAGCAATAAAATTTTTAAATATATTAAGTTTGTTTAACGGATTCTATACGGAATATAAAATATGGAAATGTATTTTTTAGAAATAGGCTTGCCATTTTTTGCTATAGGATTTATTACTTGGTACGGAACGGGACTTGATGACTTGTTATTGATGTCTGTTGTTTTTAAGAACAAAAACCATCGTCAAAAAATTATTATGTTTTTCGGAAACTTATTGGCGGTAATGAGTATAATCGGGACAGCTTTTTTGTTGTCCGGATTAAGAGGATTTCTTGATGTAGATTCAGTTTGGTTAAAATTGCCGGGAATAATTCCGATATTAATTGGGGGAATGGAGATTAGAAAATTGATTAGCGGAATTAAAGAAAGAAATGTTATTAAAAAAAACCTGGCAAGCAGGAGTGGTTATAAATTATTTGCTTTTGCTTATTTTTTATACATTTTTAACAGTGTTGACGACTTGGTTGTTAGCGCTACCATATTTTTGACCAATAATGAATTTGTAAAAATGATTTTTTATTCCGGAGGATTTATTTTTGGGGCGGCGGCGTCTCTTTGGTTGGCATCTAAGTTTGCCAAAGTAACAAAGAAATTGGCTTTTTTGGAATTCCTGGCGCCAATAACACTGATAATCATTGGAACACTGATTGTTTCCGGAGTTTTGCATGCCAATTTATAGTTGGTATTTTTTAAATAAAAAGTTGTGACACAATCATTGACAGGTGGAAAGTAAATTTATATTTGACATACCGAGTGTTAGTGTGATAGATTAGTGTACTGAGAGTTTTTTTATTTTTTGATTATAAATTTTAAACAACAATAAACTTGAAAAATATGGC
>CAZRUH010000065.1:0-1693 GCA_964603325.1 uncultured Bdellovibrionales bacterium | reverse complement strand
GTGTTGCCAAGCGCAAAAAAGGTATATACATTGCACCCACTTCTTGCATCTTTCCCTCCTAAAGCGTAATTTTGCAACATCCGCAAATCAGCCGCCACTTCATTGGCAGCTGACTCCAATTGTGCATTGCCTTTATTCTGTCCGATAAAAGCGAACAATATGGCAGACATTATACCTATAATTGAAATAACTATCATCACCTCAATAAATGTAAACGCTTTTTTGTTTTTATCAATTTTCCGAATATTCATTCTTATTTAAAAATACAAATACTTGATTATTTCAGGAAAAATTTTCTCCATAAAAACCGCTACGATTGTTCCCAAGACTAAGAATGGTATAAAAGGAACTTGACTTTTCATTGTTCCTTTCTTGAGCATTACCAGTATTGTAGCATATATTGAACCAAACATAAATGACAATAACAATCCAAGTAAGACATTCTTATGACCCAAGAACAACCCTGCCAAAAAACCAATATAAACATCTCCCCAGCCCATCCATTTTTCTTTGGAAAAAAACACTAAACAAAAGAAAAATAACCAAGACATCAACCCTCCCGTTAATCCGGAAACCAAACTCAGTTGAAAAAAACTACTTCCTGATAAATACTCACTAAAGCTAAGGAATGCTAAATAGATTATGACAACTCCCAACAAAATCCAAAAAATTATTACCGGCATTTCCATAAACTGCCAATCATATGCCAATAAAACAAAAAACAATGAAAAAATTGTTAAATAAAATCCCGTTTGCCAATACGAGAAACTATCTCCTATTACAAGAAAGTATTTACTGGTTAGTGCGAAAACTATTCCTGTGAAAACTTCAATCAAAGGATATCGCCAAGAAATCCGTCCTTTGCAACTCCTACAACGAGCTCTAAGAAAAACAAAACTCAACAAAGGAATATTATCATACCACTTAATTTTAGCTTTGCAATGCGGGCAATGGGAACGACCCATTATTGTTTCAGCCAACCTTAAACGATATACAACCACATTCAAAAAACTCCCAATAATCAAGCCCGCTATAAAAAAAATGATTGACATATTTTCTTAATGTTTATTTAAAAAATAAATTACGACCAAACAATCAAAAAAATAAAATTGATTTTTTGACA
Organism: uncultured Bdellovibrionales bacterium; assembly: GCA_964603325.1. Lineage (GTDB taxonomy): Bacteria > Patescibacteriota > Minisyncoccia > Moranbacterales > UBA9337 > LSNR01. The sequence continues at coordinate 570 of CAZRUH010000065.1, read as the reverse complement.
AAGTTAACAACCATTATAAGCAATTATTCCCGTTTGATTTATAACAATGTTATTGCAATTTCCATGATTGTCTGTTCCGGGAGTAATTGTTACTTGATAATTTTGCGCGCCATTACAATTGCTATTTGATCCCGTGGATACATCTATGTTTCCCAGTTTTTTCGGACCGGGATAATTTTGTCCGGCAAATGCCGGAGAACAAACCGCTCCAGATATATTTGTTTGAATGGTCCCTCCGGAATTACAACACATCATAATTGCCGAATTTAAAGAGCTTGCTAAACTTTTAAAATCGGCATCCTTGGCTCTTGTTCTTACGGTGCTTAAACGCACCAATACAATGGAGGCTAAAATACCGATAATCGCAATAACTATCAAAAGTTCAATTAAGGTGAAACCGGACAACTTTTTGTTTTTAATATTTTTTAACATTATATGTTTATTCATTTTATATTGCAAATCCACCAAATACTCCCAAAAAAGTCGAATATCCAAAGAATTTTAACTTAAAACTTTATATGCTTGCCAATTTTATCTAAATAAATTAGCAAGCATAAAAATTTTAGGAAA
>CAZRUH010000064.1:0-1714 GCA_964603325.1 uncultured Bdellovibrionales bacterium | reverse complement strand
TAAGAAACCATCAAGACAATATTTTAGAAATAAGTTGTAAAATTTGTCCACCACAAGAAAAGGCAAAAAAAAGCATAGACATTGATTCCGGTTCTACGGGAAAAACAGAGTCATCAAACAAACAAACCATTAATTTAAAAAACAAAAAACCCTTCACACCGCAAATAAACTTTTTTCAATCCAATAATTTAAACTCTCGCTATACTTTTGACAACTTTGTGGTTGGAGAAAATAATGAATTAGCCAGAGCGGCTTGTTTTGCCGTTTCTCAAAATCCCGGAACTCAATATAATCCATTGTTTATATATGGTGATGTTGGTTTGGGAAAAACTCATTTATTGCAAGCTATTGGAAATGAAATAATGCAAAATGATCCGGAAAAGAAAATTATTTATATATCTTCCGAAAGTTTCACCAGTGAGTTGGTTAACAGTATCAAAAACCAAACAATTGACAAATTTAAAAACAAATATCAACAAATAGATCTTTTAATTATTGATGATATTCAATTTATTTCCGGAAAAGAAAAAACTCAAGATATTTTTTTCCACATATTTAATTTCCTTTATCAATTAAATAAACAAATAGTTATTAGCAGTGATCGTCCGCCGGGAGAAATTCAAATATTGGAAGATCGCTTAAGATCCAGATTTGAGGGTGGAATGATAACAGATATAGGCAATCCGGACATGGAAACCAGAATAGCCATTTTACAAACAAAATTAAATGAAAAGCAATTTTATTTAGATGATAATATTATAAGATTTATAGCTGAAAACATAAAAAGCAATATAAGAGAACTTGAGGGAGCTTTAAATAAAATAGTAGCCACATTTGAATTAAATAAAAAAAATCCCTCACTGGAAGATGTTAAAAAATTATTAAAATCAAATATTAAAACAAAAATTAAAAAAAATATTACCAAAGACGCAATTATTCAAACAATTTCTTCTTTTTTTGAAATTAATAAAGAGGATTTACTAGGTATTAGTCGTAAAAAAAATATAGCCATACCGAGACAAATAACCATGTTTTTGTTTAAGAAAGAATTAAAAATGTCTTATCCTGAAATAGGATCATTTTTTAAAAGAGATCACACAACGGCGCTTTATGCTTTTAATAAAATAAAAGAAGAAATAAAAAATAACTCCAATAGAAAAAACGAGATAGATAGTATTAATGATTTATTGTTTAATTAACTTGTTAATAACTTGTTAATAACCACGGAAATCTATTTAATTACTTGTTAATAAACATGTTCACAATCACAAAATTTTGTTAATAATTTTTAAAATTTAATATATAAATATTTTTTTAAAGGTAATTATCCTCAAGACATACCCAAATAATTAAATTATTATACAGAAACTTATTCACATTTTATTAATGTTTTTCTATTATAAAATCAATTAATTATTAACTTATTAACAGATATTTAATCCTTAATAATAGTAATAATAAATATACAAAAATTATTTTTTAAATTACTTATTAAATATTATGAAATTAATTTGTACTCAAGAAAATTTTAAAAAAGCAATTTCAACCGTTGATAAAATAACTTCCAAACAAGTAACGCTACCAATTTTAAATAATATTCTTTTGGAAACAAAAAATGGTCGTCTGATTTTTTCCGCAACAAATTTGGAAATAGGAATTGTGAATAAAATCGGAGCAAAAATAGAGGAAGATGGTAAAATTGCCGTACCTGTAA
>CAZRUH010000063.1:0-1738 GCA_964603325.1 uncultured Bdellovibrionales bacterium | reverse complement strand
CAAAGAAAAAAGCGATAAATGCAAATTCTCTTTTTTGCTCCATCTTACGGGAAATTTTTCCCACCTCTCCATCTTTTGCGCCAACCTTTTTTTTAAATCATTCGGTAAAGCAATTCCTATAGATATTTTTCTCTGCATACTGATTTTAATTCAATTACATTGACTGGTCTTAACTTAATAGCATTCTAACATTATTATTATATACCTCCAAATACGCAAAACTATTCCGCGATTTATTTAGAATCGCAACAAACAAACACTTTTAGGTTACAAGTCCTTAAAAATTATTCTCTTAAAATCTCAATTTTTTCAATATCCCTGATATCAACAACCTTTGAAGCTTTTTTTCTTAATAAAACGCCACCATCAACAATCAAGTCGGGCGTTGTTTTTTTAAAATAATTTTCAAGTTTTTTTAAATTTTTAATCTCCACTTCTCCGGAAAAATTTAAACTGGTTGAAACTATCGGTCTGTTTATTTTTTTTAAAATCGCCATTAACAGTTTGCTTCCCGTTGGGATTCTAATGGCAATAGAGTTACCTGTTTGAGGCAATTTTTTTAATGTGCTTTTTCTTTTTTTTAAAATAACCGTAATTGGATTATTTTTATTCATTTCATCTTTTAAATATTGATACTGTCTTTTGCTTAAAAAACAATATTTTCTAAGCATACAAAAACTTTTTACCAAAACTATCATTGGTTTTTCTTTACTTCTTTTCTTTATTCTGTAAATTCTTTCCACGGATTTTTTTGAATCTGCCAAACAACTCAATCCATAAATCGTATCCGTTGGCAAAACAACAACTTCGCCACTATTTATACTATTCGCAACTCTTTCAATATCTTCCAACGAAAAATCATTTCTATTGATTTTTATTTTTTTCATTTTTTTTGTCTTTTATTACCGGCAATTCCAAAATAAAGGTTGAACCCTTATCTCGTCCGGCGGACTCTGCCCATATTTTCCCGTGATGAACCCTAATCATTTTTCTTCCTATATATATTCCCAAACCACTGCCATCAGCGCCCAGTCTTTCGGTGCTTGAGCCTCTGGCAAATTTTTTAAACAGTTCCGGCAAATCTTTTTTAGAAATACCGACACCGGTATCGTGTATTTCAATTCTAATCTTATTGCCCAAATTTTTTTCTTCTATAACAACTTTTCCTTTTGGAGTATATTTTATGGCATTGTCAATAAGATTAGACAAAACCTCTCTGATTCTTTTGCTATCCATCCTTGTTTTTGGTAATGGAGGTTTGGCTTTTTTGAGAATAAATTTCAATCCCTTCTCCTTGGCCTTTATCTCAAAAGATTTATACAAACTATCAATTATTTTTCCGCAATCTTGATTATACTCAAAATTATATTTTATTTTTCCGGATTCAATGCGAGAAATGTCAAGAATATCCTCCACCAACTCAATAAGTCGTTCGTTTGATTCCAATATTCTCCTGAAAAAATCTTTTGTTTTTTCATCCATTTTTTTCCCACCACCTTCTAAAGCCATACTTGCATAACCCTTGATAATTGTTGGGGGTGTTCTTAATTGATGAGCCGCTATGGAGATAAATTCATTTTTTGCATTATCCAACTGAATTAATTTTCTGTTTGTTTTTTTCAATTTTTCAGCCATAACTCTGAGCTTTTCTTTTTGTTTTGATGTTTCATCTGTTGTTTTTATTGTTAAATAAAAAAAGAATATCATTATTAAAAATAAAAATAACCTCAACAAAACA
>CAZRUH010000062.1:0-1832 GCA_964603325.1 uncultured Bdellovibrionales bacterium | reverse complement strand
TTTCAACCACTCAGGCACCTCTCCATATTTATTGTTCAAATATCTTTACCAATCAACAATACACCGCCAAAAAATATCAATTGAAAACATTTGAATATTAGCAAGATTTTTTTGTTAAATCAAGTTTATTTTTTAATTGCAAAAAATAACAAAAATCTTTATAATATAAATAAAAGTTTAAAAAAGTAATAAAAAAAGTATGGTCTTAGTGTTATTTAATAATTTAACGGAAAAAGATAAAACCAGAGCCATTGACAGCTTAATTTCGGAAAGCACTCCTCGTCAAGAATTTTTCTTGATGATATTATTATCTATTTTAATGGCAACTTTCGGCGTACTTATAGACAACTCTGCTGTCATTATCGGAAGTATGCTTATTGCTCCGATGCTCTACCCAATTCTCAGTATATCGCTGGGAATAGTTATGAGTAACGGGCGACTTATATCTCGTTCTTTTTATACTTTACTAAAATCATCTACCGTCAGTATTGTTGGCGCCATTTTGGTAACCTTGTTATTTGGATTAAATATAGACCTTGGAAAAGAGTTTTTATCACGAACAGAACCGAGTATTATTTACGGAACTATCGCTTTTATTTCCGGACTGGCGGCATCCTTTGCTTTGGTAAAGCCGGATCTAAGTGAGACTTTGCCGGGAATTGCCATATCTGTTTCCCTTATTCCTCCCTTGGCGGCGACCGGAATCGGAATTGCGAAGTTAGATTGGTATATGGCCAGTGGCGCATTGATAATGTTTTTTATCAACACTGCCGGAATCATATTTGCAAGCATGATCGTTTTCTCAATGATGAATCTTTATGTAAAAAGAAATATTGTCAAAAAAATAATTGTTCGTGAAAGAAAAGAAATGGAAAGAGAAATTGCCAAAGCCAAAAAACTTTTAAAACTTGATAAATAATTTACTTTAACTCCTCTATCAACTTTAAGAAACCATTGGCCGACCTTTTCCACGAGAATTTTTGTGCTTGAGTAATTCCTTTTTTGACTATTTCTCTTCTAAATTCTTTATTTAAAATAATTTCCTTGCACACCACTGCCATTTCATCCGGTTTATCATTATCTACCATTATACCTCCTTTACCGACAATCTCCGGCAGTGAAGAATTGTTAGCGACAACAACAGGTGTTCCGCATTTCATTGCTTCTAGTGGAGGTAGCCCAAATCCTTCAAAAAAAGATGGGTACACAAATACGGTTGCCAAATTATATACATAGACTTTATCTTTACTGTCTATACACCCTATCATCAAAATATCTTGGCAATATTTTGATCTTTCAATAACTTCTTTTATTTTTGAAAATTTCCATCCTTCGTAACCGGCAATAACCAATTTATACTTATTTAATTCTTTGTTTTTTTCACTTCTCAATCTTTCATATCCCTTTACTATTCCGATAATATTTTTTCTTGGCTCAAATGTTCCCAAAAACAAGATAAAATTAAACGGTAAATTATATTTTTCTTTTACGCGCAACAAATTTAAATTATTGCCATCTATAATTTTAAAATTATCGGAAACACCATTATAAATTTTGCTAATTTTATTTTCGGAAACGCCATACACTCTTTTAATGTCTTCCTTTGTGGAATCGGAAACGGTAACAATTTTATCAGCTTGCCTTGCAAGTTTTCTGGGATTCACAAAAAAGTGCCACACTCTTCTTTTAAGAGAAAAAGTTTCCGGAAAATATTCAAAAGAAAGATCGTGAATAGTCAATATCAATTTTGTTTTTTTTGACACTGCCAAAAAATTGATATTGGGAACAAACAAAACATCAACTCCACCCAAAATTTTATCTATTTTTGGAAA
>CAZRUH010000061.1:0-2047 GCA_964603325.1 uncultured Bdellovibrionales bacterium | reverse complement strand
TATAGTCTGGGTTCGAATCCCGGTGCTCCGACAAAATATTAAATCTTTATTTTAAAAATCAAATTTATTGGGAAGTATTGAGAGCAGCATATTTTAAAAGTAAATTTTTTAGAATTTTTTATGTTGATTGATGATGTTACAATTAGAGTAGAGGCTGGGAATGGAGGAGATGGGATGACAGCGTTTTCAAAAGTGGTAATGGTAAATGGTCCGACGGGAGGTGATGGTGGTTGTGGAGGTGACATTTTTGTTGAGGGAATAAATGATTTGGGAGCGTTGCGTTTTTTTAGAACAAAAAAAGTTGTTAGAGCTAAAAATGGACAAAGGGGTGGTCAAAATATGAGGACGGGATCTGACGGAAAGTCAACAGTGATAAAAGTTCCGATCGGAACCATAGTTCACAATTTGGATACCGGTGAAAAATACGAAATTGTTAAAACCAAAGAAAAGGTGAAAATAGCCAAGGGTGGTAATGGTGGGTTTGGCAATTATCATTTTCGTTCCGGTCGTAATACTACGCCGAATCGCTCCAATCCCGGAGAACCGGGAGAAAAGTTTGACATTCGTTTAGAATTGAAAATGATTGCGGATATCGGTTTTATAGGTTATCCAAATGTTGGAAAATCAACTTTATTAAATGAATTAACAAATGCATCAAGTAAAGTTGCCAATTATCAGTTTACAACACTGGAACCGCATCTTGGTGTTTATTATGAGTTGGTTTTGGCGGATATTCCCGGAATAATCAAAGGAGCATCTTCCGGAAAGGGTTTGGGTTATAAATTTTTAAAACACATTGAGAGAACTAAAATTTTATTTCACTTTATTTCAGCTGAGAGCGAAGATCCGCTAAAAGATTATGATATTATTCGTAAAGAATTAAAAAAATTTAATCCAAAACTGATAAAAAAACCGGAATGGGTAATTCTTAGTAAATCTGATGAAAGAGATGAAAAAGATATTAAAAAAAAGATTAAACTATTAAAAAGAAGGAATGAAAATGTTATATCTCTTTCAATTTTAGATGACAACAGTTTAAATGTTATAAAAAGTGTTTTAAATGAGATTAAATTACAAAAACTATGAAAAAGGTAATGGTTTTTGGGACTTTTGATATTTTTCATCCGGGACACAGAAATTTTTTAAAACAAGCGAAAAAATATGGAGATTATCTCATAGTTGTTATTGCCAGAGACGAAACTGTTTTAAAGGTTAAGAATAAAAAAACAGTTAATAATGAAAAAAACAGATTACACAATATATCAAAAAGTGGATTGGCAAATAAGGTGGTATTGGGAAATCTTGACAATAAATATCTCATTATCAAAAAATACAAACCTGACATAATTTGTTTGGGATATGATCAAAAATTTTTCATTGATGGATTGGCAAATTTTTTAATTAAATCAAATTTAAAGGGGGTGTGTATTAAAAAACTAAAATCTTATTATCCAAAAATTTATAAATCTTCAATATTGTTAAAAAATATCAAAGAAAATCATTAAAAATCAAAAACCCGGTCGTTGCCGGGTTTTTGTATATAGAAAGGTGCTTTTATTAAAATTGAACGTTTACAGCATATTTATGCAAATTGTTTAGTTGAGAGTCTGTTAAATTTTTAGAGGCGCTAATTGCGTTTTTTATAAGGTCTTTGGAGAACTCAACTGATGTGCCAACATAAACTCTTCCGGTAAATTTTACATTTTTACGAAGATAATCTTCAATGTAAATTTTATGTTCAGGTGTCAATGTGGAATCCGGATTTTTCTCCAAATAGTGAGCCAACGCTTTTCTGGCCAAGGTGGTCACACTATCTCCACGGGATGCACTTTCAATAAAGGAGTTTTCCGTTTCTTGAGAAACCGATTTTTTAACGATACTTTCTTTTGAAGTGTCTTGTTTGGTCTCCGTTTGCTGTCGGTCTTTCGGCTCGTTTTCATTGCTTTTTTTTGCTTGTTCGTTTTCCGATTCGCTTACTTCATCGGAGTTTGCATTATCCTTTTTGTTGTTATTGTTTTCATCATTGGCGGAAGTATCGGTAATTTCT
>CAZRUH010000060.1:0-2403 GCA_964603325.1 uncultured Bdellovibrionales bacterium | reverse complement strand
GAAACCACTTCTACACTATGAGTTCCGTTGAAAGAGATGATATTATAAATAACTTATCAGATACCTGGAATTACGAAGGAGTCGCTTATTATGCGTATCAAGACGAATGCTACAATACAACTCCCCTTTATCGTTTTTTTAACACATCTACCGGATTTCACTTTTATACTATTAGTGCTACCGAAAAAAATAATATTATAAACAACTTACCGGTTTGGAATTATGAAGGTATGGCCTATTATGTATATTCCGATTATCAAGAAAACTCTAGCGCTATCTATAGATTTTTCAACAAAATAAAAGGAAACCACTTCTACACTATGAGTTCCGTTGAAAGAGATGATATTATAAATAACTTGTCAGATACATGGAATTATGAAGGAGTCGCTTATTATATTCCAAATAATTAATTTATTTTTTCCATATCTTATCTCTAACAACCGCATTTATAAATTTATCAACATACTTTTTCCCTATATATCCTTCTAAAGATTCTATAAGTTTTTTGGTTTTTTTGTCCCAAACAACTTCATCTATAACCATTTTTTTGTCATTTAAATATTTTATCTTTTTAGAAATTCTTGAGACATCCTTATTTTTAAATTGATTAATTTTGTCTAATCTATCAAACATTGCTTGAAGAGTATCCAATGTTAAAATGGGTTCGTAATTTACTGCATCAAAGAAAGACTGCTCACCTTCACAAAATTTAATACTTTCAAAATCTGCAACACATCTATTGCGTTGTATTTTAAATCTCTTCGTCATTAACAGCGGGAAAGAATATACCGTATGAAACAATATTTTGACTATCGTTCTCTTTCTGGTATTGTCATCGGTTTTTCGCAAATGATTTATTAACTCCAATATTTTCCAACCACTCTTACGCCACATTCTTTTTAGTTGAAAGTTTTTTATTATGGTTTTTAAAAAATTTCTATGTATTAGGTAATATTTCCATTCATATCCAAGTTTTTTACTTGTTCCGGAATGATCATGATAAACTATCGCCGAAGGACAAAAAAACGATTTGTATCCCATAATTTTTGCTCTATAATTCCAATCAACATCTTCAAAATATCCAAAATATGAATTATCTAACGGACCTACTGTTTTTTCATAAACACTTCTCCTAATTAAAACAGCTCCGAAACATGCACCAAAAATTTCTTCAACTCTATCATATTGACCAATATCTATTTGTCCTATTCCTCTATTAAATGGCGCGCCATTTCCCATAACAACCACTCCCGCAGAATCAAACACTTTTTTATTCTTAAAGAATAACATTTTAGCGGCAACAGATGCAACATTATACTTCCCCTTTTTTTCAATAACACTAACCAAATTTTTAATAGCATCTTTATCAACGACAATATCATTATTTACAAAAAAAACATATTCTCCATTGGTTTTTGAAATTGCCAAATTATTTCCCCTACTGAAAAATAAGTTGATTTTTGACGCTATTATATTTACCCACGGAAAATTATTTCTGACATATTCAACAGAGTCATCACTTGATCCATTGTCAACCATCGTCACTTTTATCTTTTCATAACTTTGATTATTCAAAGAATTAAAAAGTGGTTTTAAATATTTCTTTCCATTATAATTCAAAGTTATTACATCAACCAATCCTTTTTCATATTCTTTAACCTGTTTGTCTTTTTGATTTAATAAAACCTCTTGGATTAATTTTTTGTATTCAAATCCTGCCCTACTCCAAGTAAATCTTTCCGCGTTTTTAGCAGACTCCTTGGACATGTTATATCTCAAATTATCATCACTAATAATCTTTTTTATGCTATCAACAAATTCTTTTCTACTATTTACGAGAAATCCCGCATTCTTATCAACTACTTCTTTATGCGCTCCAATATTATAAGCAATATAAGGAACCTTAAAATGACCCGATTCCACCAATGGTAAATTGAAACCCTCCCATTTGGACGCAGTAACATAACAATTAGCCACTGAGTATAGCAAAGACAATTCTTTGTTTGTGGCATTCACAAATGGCTCCACGCCATTTATCTCAAGCCATTTTTTGTCCTTATCATCGCCAAATCCAGCCATCACCAATTTAACATTTGGATAATTTTTCTTTATTCTTTTAAACATCCAGATTAGTTCCTTTGTGCCCTTGTATGGTTGATTGTGGCTATTTATTCTTCCTACATAAAGCAAAATAAAATCTTTTTCTCTAAAATTATTATTTTTTCTAAACTCCAACACCTCTTCTTTTGATGGGTGTCTGTAATTATCTGTGCCGTTATATATAACTTTCTGTTTTTTTCTCAAAAAACCGGGCTCCAAAGATTTTATAAATTTAGCAATGGTTACTATTTTATCCGCTTTTCTAAAATATAAATAATTATGTTTAAATTTTATATAAGAAAA
>CAZRUH010000059.1:0-2551 GCA_964603325.1 uncultured Bdellovibrionales bacterium | reverse complement strand
AAGTAAATTTATATTTGACATACCGAGTGTTAGTGTGATAGATTAGTCTACTGAGAGTTTTTTATTTTTTGATTATAAATTTTAAACAACAATAAACTTGAAAAATATGGCTGAAGTAAAACCCGACATAGAAACATCTGCGAAAATAAAAGTGGTTGGCGTAGGAGGATCCGGTTGCAATGCTGTTAGTAGAATGATAGAAGCAAATATCAAGGGCATAGAATTTGTTACCGTTAACACTGATGCGCAGGATTTGCATCATTCAAAAGCAACTGAAAAGGTTCATATTGGTAAAAATCTTACAAAAGGATTGGGTGCCGGAATGAATCCGGAAGTTGGACGACAAGCGGCGGAAGAAAACAGAGATGAAATACAGGAAGTTTTAAAGGGGGCGGATATGGTTTTTGTTACTTGCGGTTTGGGTGGTGGAACGGGTTCCGGCGCCGCTCCGATAGTTGCGGAAACGGCAAAAGAACTGGGTGCGTTAACAATGGCTGTTGTAACAAAACCATTTAGTTTTGAGGGCGCGCAAAGACAAGCAATAGCCGATGAAGCTTTGGAAAATTTGAAAAAAAGAGTTGATACATTTATTACCATTCACAATGATAGATTATTATCAATAATTGACAAAAAAGCAACTTTGATAAACTCTTTTAAAATAGTTGATGATGTTCTCAGACAAGGGGTGCAGGGAGTGTCCGATTTAATTACCAGACCGGGAATAGTTAATGTTGATTTTAACGATGTTAAAGCTGTTATGGCTGATGGGGGAAGTGCGTTAATGGGAATAGGGATTGCCAGTGGAGAAAATAGAGCGACAGAGGCCGCCAAGGCGGCTATAAATAGCCCCTTATTGGAACTTTCAATAGATGGAGCAAAGGGCGTTTTATTTAATGTTTCCGGTGCCAGTGATTTGGGTATGCTGGAAATAAATGAAGCTGCCAACATTATTACGGAAAATATAGATCCGAATGCTAAAGTTATTTTTGGAGCGGTAGCTGATGATAAGATTAAAAAAGGAGATATTCACATTACCGTTGTTGCAACCGGATTTGATGGCGATCAAATCAACGAATCTCCGGCTGATTTATTATCAAGAGTCAGAAATGATGATGATAAGAAAGAGAAAGAGGAAAATAAAAGCGAAGAGAAAGAAAATAACGAAGAAAGAGTGGTGTTTCCAAGTAAGAAAATAGAAAGCAAAATGATTATTGATGAAAAAGTTCAGCCATCAAACAAAAATTCTTTTCAAAATGATGACAATGACGACTTAGATGATGATTTGGAGATCCCGGCATTTATCAGACGAAAGATGGGGAAATAAAAAAGGAAAAAATAAAAAAAACAAACTTTCAAAAGTTTGTTTTTTTTGTGTTTTATTATCTTTTACACTATAATAAAGCTTAAGTTAATGGTTTGTTTGTAATTAAAAATGACAAAAATAATATTAATAGTTTTTATTTTTTCAGGAACATTTTTTATAATTGGTTGTGGTGGCAACAATCAAAAAAAGAAAGTGGAGACAATAAATCCATTTAGTCCCGACAGTATGATGAATACTTATGATACGTCTAAAACTAAAATCAATACGGCTGTTGAAAAGGAAAATAATCAAATAGAAAAAGCTTTAAATGATAGCGGGCTAAACAATTAAGTGTAAAAAATGTCGGCAAAAAAGAAAAAATTTATTTTAATTGATGGAAACGCCATTATCCATCGTTCTTATCATGCATTACCGCCATTTACCACCAAAAAGGGGGAATTGGTTAATGCTGTTTATGGTTTTGCTTCCACATTACTTTCGGTAATTGATAAATTTAATCCGAATTATATTGCGGTTGCTTTTGATTTAAAGGCGCCAACATTCAGACACAAGGAATTTAAAGATTATAAGGCGACAAGAGTAAAAGCCCCCGATGAATTATATGCTCAAATTTCAAGAGTAAAAGAAATTACCGGAGCGTTCGGAATTCCGATTTATGAAAAAAAAGGTTATGAAGCTGATGATATAATAGGAACGATAGCCAAGCAATACTTAAAAAACGATCAGGAAAAAATTGAAGTTATAATAGTTACCGGTGATTTGGACGCCTTGCAACTGGTGGATGAAAATATAAAAGTTTGGACTGTTAGTCGCGGAATAAACAATGCTGTCTTATATGATAAAAAAGCGGTGCGTAAAAGATATGAGTTGATGCCGGAACAACTGAAAGATTACAAAGGTCTTTGTGGAGATTCTTCAGACAATATTCCCGGCGTAAACGGAGTTGGCAGTAAGGGCGCGATAAATTTGCTTAAAAAGTATAAAAATTTGGAAAACGTCTATAATCATTTAAATGATATAAAAGGAGCTCTGTACGATAAATTAAACAAAGACAAAGATCAAGCATTTCTATCTAAAAAATTGGGAACGATAAAAACGGACGTGGATTTGAATTTTGATATGCAAAAATGCAAAACGAATGATTATAACCGAGAGAGGTTAATTGCTCTTTTTCAGGAATTGGGATTTCAAAGTTTAATAAAACGTTTGCATAAAAATAAAAAATTG
>CAZRUH010000058.1:0-2619 GCA_964603325.1 uncultured Bdellovibrionales bacterium | reverse complement strand
AAGCGCTGATCCCCCCATACCGGAAACTGTAATTGAACTAAATTTTTTATCAAAAATAATTTTTTCCGACAACTTTAATCCTTCTTTAATTTGGGAATATTCATTTAAAATTACTTTTCTTAAATTATATTTGTCTATGTTTTTCATATACATTTTTGTTTTATTTGCATAAATAATGATCTAAAAACAACTAATTGTTTCAAATAATTATTTTATTTTTTAACCCTCTTGGTATTGATGTACCAATTATTTATATTGGCAAATCGCCACTGAGGAGAATTTATTCTTTGTGTAGCAATCCCTTTTATATTTCCATCAACCAAATACAAATATTTTGGCGAGAACAAGAATATAGCCGGAACTTCTTCATTAATAATTTCTTGAAATTTATAATATTTTTTTATCCTATCATTTCTATCATTATCCACTCTCGCTTGCTCAATAATCTCATCAGCATCTTTGTTGTCAAATAATGCCCAATTTAATCCCGGATCTTTTTTCTGACTTGAGTGCCAAAAAGAGTAAGGATCTACATTGAAACTGGCCTCCTGTCCAACCAGCAATGCATCATATTCTCTGGTTTTAATATAATTCTGCTTAATATCCGCAAAAGAATATGCTTGTACATCAATCTTGGCACCGATTTTTTCCCACTGTTTCTTTAACAAGTTAGCTACCTTTATTAAATCAGCAGAATCTATGGTAATTATGGCAAACTGCAAGTTATTACCATCCTTTTCTCTTACTCCATCACTATTAAGTTTCCAGCCGCTATCATCTAAAAGTTCCTTAGCCTTTTCAATATCAAACGTTGGTCTTTCAATTTTATTATCATATTCATCTGTTCCCGGAAAAAAGGGAGCGTCCATAACTGTACCCTTTCCATTTAATACTTTTTTAATAATTTCTTGCTTATTTGTGGCCATCCTAAGAGCACTTCTTATTTCCTTGTTTGCAAGCGCCACATTTTTTGTTTTGTTAAAAAATATGGTAAAAGACCATGGAATATCTATTTCATAAATATTTGTATTTTTTCTATAATCATCAATATTGCTTTTTTCCGCCGGCAAATTACCGATTCCATTAATTTTTTTATGATTATATGCATCTATTTCTTCTTGTCTGTTTGCATAAAAATTAAACAATATTTTTGAAATAAATGGAACTTTATCAAAATAATCATCAAAAACGACCAATTCATAATTTAAGATATTTCCATCAGCATCTTTGTGAATATCTGAAAATTTATAAGGTCCGGTTCCTATCGGCTCTAAATTAAATTTTGCCAAAGGAAATTTTTCATAACCGATATTACTCCAAATATGTTTTGGCAAAATACCAACAGTCAAATTTTCCAAAAAACCAAAATATGGTTTTTCCAAAATAAATTTAAGAGTGTAATCATCTACCCTTTCAACCCTTACTCCTTGCCAGTTTTGTCTTAACGGACTTTTAAATAGCGGATCATTGATAGTATTGATGGTAAATATGACATCATCAGAAGTTAAAAATTCACCATCATGCCATTGAACACCCTTTTTTAAATAAAAAATATACTCTTTCCCATCTTCCAAAATTTCATATCTTTCCGCCAAATCATTAACCAATTTTCCACTGCCATCATATTTCATCAATCCGCTGTAAACCAATCTTGTTAAACTGCTATCTGTTTGATTGGTTTGTGAGAGAATTGGATTTATATACATGGGCTGGCCAACTATTCCCTCAACATAACTACCTCCATTGGCGGGAATCTCCTTTGTAAAAGACAAATAAATATTTCCAAACCAAAACAATAAAGACCCGCAAATCAAAACCACTAGAAAAAATATTAAAATTTTTTCCTTTATACTCAACACCCTTGCAATATACCTCCAATTTCTCTTTGCGAATATACTTATTTTTCCACTAATACGACTTCTTTGAAGTCTAAGACTTGCACAATCTCAAACTTACTCTAAAACTAATATTTAAAACATATATCACTAAAAGCCAACTGGCAAATAAATTTAAAAAATCTCCATTTAAATTTCAACGATCATTTAAAGCTAAGTATTAAAATTTAAAAACACTGATAATTGCCAACAAAATAAACAAAATGGAGAGGGCTATGGAAAAATTATTTAAAAATTTTTCAAACCCTCTTTTTGTATGATATCCTCCCATACCGCCTCCGAAACCGGCGCTCAAACCCGATCCTCTGTTTTGCATTAAAATAGATATTATCAAAAGAATTGACACTATAATTTGTAAAATAATAATAAATTTCATAATAATATAAATAAAATCTAAACTGTTAAATCTGTCAACTGTAGAAATATATAGCAGAGCGAGTGAGCGGAATCGAACCGCCGTTTCATCCTTGGCAAGGATGTGTAATAACCACTATACGACACCCGCGCTTAAAAAAACAGAAAATAATTGTGGGCGTACCAGGACTTGAACCTGGGACCTCAACATTATCAGTGTTGCGCTCTAACCAGCTGAGCTATACGCCCTTTCAATAATCTTGTGGGACTAGCAGGATTCGAACCTGCGACCAAACGATTATGAGTCGTCTGCTCTACCACTGAGCTATAGTCCCGGCTATCCCAAAACTTTTCCTCATTATTTAGATTA
>CAZRUH010000057.1:0-2834 GCA_964603325.1 uncultured Bdellovibrionales bacterium | reverse complement strand
CTGGCATCCATCACCTACTTCAAAATTGAACCGGGAGACGAAGTCGTTATAACCATTCCAGCCAAAGGAAAAAGCGTTTGGGCGGCGGTTGAAAATGTTCTGCAAAAAAACAAGACTGATGAAAACACTCACCCTGCTGATTTTTCTGACACCGGCATCAATGATTCTATGGACAATCCCATTGCCGAAAAAGCCAATTCCAAAAAAGAAGGCTCCAAAAAAAATAATGATATTTCCTTAGATGACTGGATGTCAGATATTGAGGAAATTAAAAAAGAAATAAAAAAAGAACAAGTTGAAATAAATCAATAACTTATAAAACCATGAATATAACAAAAACAGTAAATCAGTTTATTAGATTTGGAATAATCGGCGTTATGAACACCGGGGTAGATTTAATCGTTTTAAACACGGAAACACTACTAACCGGAATAAAAGATGGGTCAGGTTATGCCATTCAAAAGGGAATTTCTTTTTTGACAGCAACGACTTTCAGTTATTTTTTTAATAAATATTGGACATTTCAAGATAAGTCAAAAGAAAATGAAGGAAAGAAATTTTCTCAGTTTCTATTTGTTAGTATCATAGGCATGCTTATAAATGTATCAGCCGCAACACTAACGGTTACATTTTTTAAAGAGCCTGTAAACAGTTTTCTAAATTTTTCGTTTTTAACAGATCAAGTTTGGGTAAACATTGGAGCTCTGTCGGGAACGGCAATAGGATTGATATGGAATTTTATCGGTTATAAATTTTGGGTATTTAGGAAGTAATCAAAATAAAAAAAACCGCGAGATGCTATTTTCGCGGTTTTTTATTTTGCAACAACCATATAAATTTCTTTATCTATCCAACATATGCTAAAATTAAAACATTCCAAATAAAAAACTTAAATACAAATAATAAAAAATCTTATGTCCTCAACTCTATATCGCAAATACCGACCAATGAAATTTTCAGAAATCGTCGGACAAAAACATATTGTCAAAACATTATCTAATTCCATTGAAAGTAAACGAATTGGGCAAGCATATCTTTTCACCGGTCCGAGGGGTACCGGCAAAACAACGCTGGCAAGAATTTTTGCCAAAACCGTAAATTGCTTATCTCCGCACAAATCATCAAACAAGAAAAACAATTTTTTTGAGCCCTGTTTGAAATGTGAAAATTGCAAAAATTTCCAAAACAACACCTTTAGTGATGTTGTCGAAATTGACGCCGCTTCTCATACGGGTGTAGATAATATAAGAGAATTAAAAGAAACCGCCAAATTACCACCATTGCAAGGAAAATTTAAAATATATATCATTGATGAGGTTCATATGTTATCACAAGGAGCCTTTAACGCTCTTTTAAAAATTTTAGAAGAACCACCATCTCATATTATTTTTATCTTAGCCACCACAGAACTTCACAAAGTTCCTGAAACCATAGTTTCACGGTGTCAAAAATTTGATTTTGGAAAATTTGGAATAGATGAAATTATTAACAAATTGTCAAAAATAGCATCTCTGGAAGAGGTTGAAATTGAGAATAAAACCCTAAGAATTATTGCCACAATTGCTGATGGTGGAATGCGTGATGCGGAGTCTTTATTGGAACAAATAATTTCTTCCGAAGGGAAAAATATATACTTTAACAAAGTTAAAGAATTGTTCGGACTTACAGATATTCAATTTATACAAAAAATAACCGATGCTCTTTTCTCAAAAAAATCAAAAGATGCCATCCTCCTTGTTAACAAACTTTATAAAAACGGCCTCAATTTAGATTTCTTTGTAAAAAACTGGCTGGATTATCTCCGCAAGATTATGATTGCCAATGTTAATTCCGAAACGAAAGAAAAATTGTTTCCGGAACTGACCGAAGAAGATGAGGAGTTTATAAAAAAAATGTCTGCAAAAGTCTCAATAAGTTATATCATTTCCTGCATAAATCAACTCATGGAGGCAATACCAAAAATAAAAAATTCTTTTCTGCCACAACTTCCACTGGAAATAGCCATAATTAAATTATCACATAAACAATCATCACCAATCAATATTTCTAAAAACGATAAAAACGACAAAAAGCGAGTCTTTGAAAAAAGTCTATCAAAAGAAAAGAAAAGAAAAGAAAAATTTAAAAAAAAAGAAAAAACTAATATAAGCAAAAAATCAAGTAAGATACAATGGAAGTCAAAAATTGTCACCAAAAAAAAAGGTGATAAAAAAAATAATGTAATAAAGCCAATTAAAATAGATATTGTTGAACAAAACTGGAAAAAAATTATTAAAACAATTGGAGAGAAAAATTTTTCTTTATCTATGATGCTCACTAACTCAAAACCCACATTAGACAAGAATAAAGAAATAATAAATATTGTTGTTCTAAAAAATTTTCATAAAGAATTAATCAATAAACCTGAAAATAGGTTGACAATTAAAGATATTTCTAATAAAATCACAGAGTTAGAGTTTGATGTCTATGCCATAACTGAAAATGAATCTAGCATAAAATTAAAAACCATTCTTCCTAAAGAAAAAATATCAGAAGAAAAAAACAATCAATCTGACGCAACAACCGCCACTCATAATCAAAACTCATTATTGGATGAAGCTTTGAGTATTATGGGTGGAAAAGTTGTTGAGGGGTGATATTTGCATTTCATTCTATTAAGATTGGGCTGTAGCCAAGCGGTAAGGCACTAGGTTTTGGTCCTAGCATTCGGGGGTTCGAATCCCTCCAGCCCAACAAATAAAAAACATCCGCCGGTATAGACGGATGTTTTTTTACAGTAAATAAATATATTTTTATTTAAGTTCCACTGTTGCGCCGGCTTCTTCCAGTTTTTT
>CAZRUH010000056.1:0-2922 GCA_964603325.1 uncultured Bdellovibrionales bacterium | reverse complement strand
TTCCGAGTTGGGCTCGGAGATTTAACATCTGACTAGTATATCCGCCTACATGCGCTTTACGCCCAATAAATCCGGATAACGCTTGGGGTCTCTGTATTACCGCTACTGCTGGCACAGAGTTAGTAACCCCTTATTCGTCAAGTACCGTCATAAAAAATTCTTCCTTGACAAAAGCAGTTTACAACCCTAAGGCCTTCATCCTGCACGCGGCGTCGCTCCATCAGGCTTTCGCCCATTGTGGAATATTCTCGACTGCAGCCTCCCGTAGGAGTTTGGACAGTGTCTCAGTTCCAATGTTGGGGGTCACGCTCTCACGCCCCCTACCCGTCATAGCCTTGGTAAGCCATTACCTTACCAACAAGCTGATAGGACGCAGGCCACTCCTTAAGCGATTTATTTCCCGAAAGAAATAAGTCTTTACTCCGTAGAGCACATCGTGTATTGTCTTACCTTTCGGTAAGTTATTCACGACTTAAGGGTATGTTCCTACGCGTTACTAACCCGTTTGCCATGGGTCTAAACCCATACGACTTGCATGCCTTATCCACGCCGCCAGCGTTCATCCTGAGCCAGGATCAAACTCTCAATAAAAATAAATAATAAGAAATTTCCAAAGAATAAAGATTAAAAGATTGTTTTACGATCTCAATATCCAAATTCAAAAAAGAAAATCTTAATAACTTTAAAAGTTTTGAATAAGCTCTTAAAAATAAACTCAGTAACAATAAAAAATTTATTATTACTTTCAGGGAACCACAAAAAATTGTGATTGTATATCCAAAAAATATCTTAATATTTTTTGGATGTTTTCAATTTTCAATCTGCTGTCCTTAACTGCAAATCAATACGGAAAAAAATCCGGAAAAATTTGCAGTCAAAAGTAATTCAAATTATAAAGAAAACCAAAACTTCTATTCACAAATGTGAATAGAAACTTACTACCCACCCGAACACCATTTCATTGCGTTCATTTAAGGTTAAAAAACATCAAAATTTCAAACATCAAAACACGCAAATACAATACTACCACCCTCAAAGAAAATGTCAAGTCTTTAGATATTTTCTTATTGCAATAAAACTACTCACAATCCCAACAAACAAACCTATTGCCAAAACCACACCACCTATAATCAAAAAATTATCCAAATAAAACTTTATAATATTGTTGCGTGAAATCAGTCCATTGAGCAATGGCAACCCACTGTAAGCTATGCCGGCGATGGCAATGAAAGACAACAAAGACGCAAAGAAACCGTAAAACATTCCCTCAAAAATTGTCGGAGCTTTGATATATAAATTTGAAGCTCCCACCAATCTCATTATTTCAAATTCTTTCTTGCGAACATACAAACTCAACCTAATAGTATTAAATGTTATCAGTATGGCAATTAAAATAAATATTGACCCCAAAACTATCCCGGTATTCTTAACTGTTGAAACTATTTTTACAAGTCTGTCTATAACATCCTTGTTTTTATCATAATTAATATTGTTTATTTCTTCAGAAAAATTATTTTCTATATATTTGACAAGTTCATTATATTGACTTTGATTTTTTGTTTTTATCATTAAAGATGGCAATAGTGGATTCTCTCCAATTTCGTTTAACGCTTCTTTAATTACAGGATCATCTTTATTGTCCTCAGAAAATCTATTCAAAGCATCTTCTTTGCTAATATAATCCACAGAAAAAACATTCTTATCGTTTTTTATTTTGTTTTTTATTTCATCAATTCTATTTTCCTCAATGTCGGGCTTAAAATAAACACTAATACTTACATTTTTTTCTATATTTTTTATCAACTCATTTGAGACCATGCCAATAAGTAACGTTGTTCCAATAATAAACAACGACAAAAACAAAACGCTTATTGTTGCGATACTGAGCCATGTATTACGAATAAAAATCACCCACCCTTCTTTAAATGTTCTGCCAAGTTTTAATAACTTCATATTTTTATTTTTAAATCACATATTTTCCTTTATCCTGATCATTAACTATTTTCCCATCCTCCAATGTAATCACTCGTTTGCCCGCTTTGTTTACAATAGCTTTATCGTGCGTCGCAAGAATAATAGTAGCACCCAATTTGTTTATTTCCAATAACAACCCTATTATTTCCAAACTTGATATATAATCAAGATTTCCCGTCGGTTCATCGGCAATTATAACATCCGGTTTATTAATGAGCGCTCTTGCTAGCGCAACCTTTTGTTGCTCTCCGCCACTCAATTGCTTGGGATATTTTTCCGCATCATTTGACAACCCAACTATATTCAAAATTTTTGGAACTTCTTTTAAAATATCATCTGTAGGCACTCCAACAACCTCCAATGCATATGCTATGTTTTCAAAAACGGTTTTTTGTGGCAATAATTTAAAATCTTGAAAAACCGTTCCAAAATTTCTTCTAAAGTATGGCAGATGCTTCTTTTTTATATTTTTAATATTTCTATCACCATAAAAAACATCTCCTTTTGTTGGCATTTCTTCAGCATAAATTAATTTCGTTAGTGTTGTTTTTCCCGCACCACTTCTACCAACGATAGAAACAAACTCTCCCTGCTTTATTGTCAAGTTTATATTTTTTAAAGCATTAAACCTATTGTTTTGATAATTTTTTTCAACTTTTACAAATTTTATTGTTGGCATATTTTTTATATTTTTGTTTTTTATTCAACATCAAAATCCACTCAAAGTCATACGCAAACTACACTCGCAAATTTATTATAGCAAAAATTAAAAAAACAGACAATAAAATACTTTAAATAATTTAAAATAATCTCTAAAAAATTCCAAAAAGCCAAGTGCTCAAAAAAACTTCAAGAAATGCTTTCAAATTAAGATTTTCCGTTTTAATTTTCCATCCTTTTATTACCATATTACATAATATGGTAATATTTTAGTTTTAATTTCTTTCT
>CAZRUH010000055.1:0-3028 GCA_964603325.1 uncultured Bdellovibrionales bacterium | reverse complement strand
TTTCTTCAGAGATCGCTGGAAATTCGCCCAATGCAACTGCACTTCCTACGCAGCCCATGTCCTTAATGCTTACGGAATTAGTTTTAATAATTCCTATCGTCAAACTGGTGGAAAACATTGGAGAAATAATTATACTTTTAGTAAAAAAATTAACACTACTATTTTTGTCTGCTAAATTTAGCAAATGAAAATAGGTTGTTAATTAAAGATAAATTAAAAAAGATAAATCAAACCAAATTTAAAAATATCAAGTTAAATCAACAATGAACAAAAAAATTCTAATCACAATTCTAATAATGCTAGGACTGGCTGTTTTCAGCAAATTGCTTTGTCATAAGTGTCGACGATGTTTATTTGGTGGTGGTGGATTGTAAGTTGCGTATAATCATTTTATTTTTTGCTGAATAGTGATATTATAAAATTATATCGTAGACTTAATATAAAAAATAACAAAAATTAATATAAAAAATGATATGAATTTCTCAAAAAACAGTTTAATTGTCGCAGTGCTTTTTTTGGTAGTGTTTATTGGCGGTGTGTCAATAGGAGTTTTAACTTTTAGTGTGTGGCAGAATAATAAGAGTAAATCAAGTTTTTCTGAGTTAAAAAGACTTACTCCAAAATCAAAAGAATATCATTCAAAAAAGCAAAAAAATGATTCATCGTTAAATGTATTCCCTGATACTTCGTCCAGTAGTAAAAATAATAAAACCAAACAAAATAATAGAATCTTGTCTAGCAATGAGCGTAAGATCTTGTATGACAAACTTAAACAAAACACACTGCCAACCTTTGATAGGAATATTATTTTCTTAAAGGGTGATATACAATGGAAAAAACCCAGAGAAATTAATAATCTTGGGTTAACTACAGATAAAATGTATGAGGGATGCATTAGTTATTATAACAGTAGAGATATTAGTCCTAAAAATATTTGTTCCAAGGAAATGGGCTATGGTTCTTCTACAGGAGTAAAATATATTAAAGTTGGCTTAATTTTAAGTGGAGAGTTTAAAGACTATGAAGTTATACTTGTTAAAACTGGATATGTAGAGGGTCCGAGCAAAGACTCTTGGGTTACAATGCTTAAAAAGGACAACCATGCAATATTTTTATTAGACAACAAACAAGTTAGTGCAAATAAAAAATTGGCTTTAATATTGGGAAATTATTTTAATAAAGGAGGTTATAAAATTGAGGCTATGACTGGCATTAAATTTGAAGAATTAGAAACACCTGAAATAATAAAGGATAACAAAACTGGGGCAAGATTTATTAAAAATAAATATGATCAGGCATTTTTTGATAAAACAAACTTGCAAATAGCTTTTCAACATCCAATTTATGGCACGGTTTGGATGAGTAAATTAATTAATCCAGTCAAAAGTAAATCTGAATTGAATTCTTACAAATTATATGATTATAAGAATAAGAGATTTGTTAAGAGTTATGTTGATATTTTTAATAAAAATGGTTTTTATATTAAATTGCCGAATAGTAGGGCTGTAAGTTATAAATTAATATTGAATGATATATCTGATACGCAAGAGATGATCAGTGTTATTAAGGCATCCTGGAATGACGGCACTGTCAATGATATAAATTACGAGCTTAATCCGTCCGGATGTGGTTCAATTTCCTATGTTTATAATGTAACGGGAAAATTAAATATTGATACTGACTTAACAGTTATTGGCAAGACGATGTCAGGAAAGGCTTTGTATGGGTTTAAGAATACTTCCATAGAAGAATTTAAAAAATTATATAATGATACTTACTATGCTAAGGATGGTAAAAAATCAGAAGATGAATTCTTGTTAATGCGACCACAGGTATTTTATGTTGACTCTTATAATAGACTAATTACTTTTTATCGAGCGGATATTTTGTCTCCAGCAGAATGTGGCAAGCCGGTAATCTATCTTTATCCGGAAAAACCAACGGATGTTAATGTGCAAGTCAAGCCCAATCAAGGAATAAGTGTTTCTGAACCGAAATATCCCTCTAGTGGTTGGAATGTTTTCGCTAAACCAAGTGGAGAATTGACTTTCGCTGGTAAAAAATATCCTTATTTATTCTGGGAAGGGTCTAGTGATGTTAGCTACCAACAGTCTGAACGAGGTTGGGTAGTAAAAAAAGATGAACTTAATCATTTTTTTGATGATAAACTAAAGAAATTAGGCTTAATTCGAAAGGAAGTAGATGACTTTAAGGAATTTTGGCTTCCAGAGATGACTAAACATAATAAGCCATATTATTTTATTACTTTTTTGTCGCAAAGAAAAATTAATCAATTAGCCCCACTAACCATTACTCCAAAACCGGATACTATTATTAGGGTAATGATGGATTATAGGGAATTAGATAACTATGAAGAGACTGTAGGATTTAATATTAAAACTCCTCGTCGTGAAGGATTTACAGCAGTGGAATGGGGAGGGATGTTAAAATAACAGATTTTAATTTTAAAATATTATGCGAAGAGTTCTAGTTGGAGGACTAATTGTTTTTTTGGTTGGAATTTTGTTGGGATATTTTTTCTATCAACAATATAATAAAGCAAGATTGGAAAATAATAAGATTTTGAATAGTGTTATGAATAATGATATTCAAGAAAAAAATAATGGATTAAGAAAAAATGATGAGTTACAGGTTAGTTCTTTTATCACCCCACATCATCTGTTGGCTGATGAATTAATAAACAATATTTTCTCTGAAGTTGCTCAGCGTAATAAAAAACAAAAGATAGATAGAATTGTTTTGATTAGTCCCAATCATTTTAATATTGGAAATGCAGGGGTTACTATCAGTGATGAAAATTTTTCTTTAGAGAATAATAAAATAATATACAGTGACCAAGAAGCAGTGGAGAAAATATCCAACTTAAATTTTGTTTATAAAGATAAAGATGCTTTTTATAAGGAGCATGGTATCAGGGGGTTGTTACCATTTGTAGGCAAACATTTTTCTGATATTCCAATTGTGGCGATTATGGTAAAAGATGGTGTGAGGAAAGGGACAATGGAAC
>CAZRUH010000054.1:0-3146 GCA_964603325.1 uncultured Bdellovibrionales bacterium | reverse complement strand
AAGTCCAACCTCTCATTAACTTCCCGCTGAGAATCTATTGGCGACATTTCTTTTTTGTCAAATCCTTCACTCATATAATAAAAACTAAAACCTGGCATCACTATTAATGGAATTTTTCTTCTTCAAAGACCTTGCTTTGCGAATAATCTTTGTCCAAATTTTTTCCTTTTTTCTCTTTATTTGTGTTTTCAGTTCATCTATAACTATATCTACGGATTCTTCAACACTTTTTGTTATTTCCTCGGCTCTAAATTTGTTTTTTGGAACGGTAATCATAACTTCAACACGAACCATTCCTCTCTTATTTTTTCCAACCTCAACTTCAATTTTTATAATTTTATCAATTAATTTCTTTATGGAACCGATTTTCTTTTCAATATATTCTTGTTCCTCAGATGTTATCTTTGTGTTTTTAAAATAATATTTTATATTCATATTTTTGGGAATTTATTTAAAACATTTTTTGCTTTAAATAAATTCAATAAATTAAAAACCAACTAATTGTATTTCTTCCTCCAACTGAACTCCAAACTTATCTCTAACCTTTTGTTTAATTAAGCTCATCAATATTATAACATCTTCCGCTGTTGCATTTCCAGTGTTTATTATAAAATTACCATGCTCCTCACTTATTTTGGCGCCACCGATTTTTTTTCCTTTTAAGCCGAGCTCTTCAACTAAAAAACCCGTGGCTACAATTCCATTATCATTAACTATACCATTTTTCACAATATAATCAGCCAATTGACTGCTATGCTTTCTTATTTTTTGAATTGTAGCGGTGTTTTTAAAAACACTACCGGCACTTGGCATAGTGGGGTGATGTCTTCGCCGATAAAGAATCTTTTCATCTATCTCTTTTTTTGCAATATCTTTGTTTCTTTTTTTTAATCTCAAAACAGTAGCCCAAATTAAAATATCTTTATTGCTCTTAAAAATACTTCCCCTATAAACAAATTCACACTTTTGATTACTAAAAACTTTAAATTTTTTTTCTCTAACTAAAAAACACTCAACATTTTTAACCAACTTACTCATGGAAGTTCCAAAGGCGCCGGCATTTCCCCTAATAGCGCCACCAATCGTTGCGCGAGGAATTCCTACCGCCCACTCCAAGCCACCAATTCCATCCCTTGCCAAATCCAATGCCAATTTCGTTAGGACGATTCCCGCTCCACATTTTATATCAATATAATCGGAATGCTTTTTTAATATTTCATATTCAGTATTATTTACTTTAACAACCACCCCATCAAAACCTTTGTCACTGATTAACATATTTGATCCTCCTCCCAATATCAAAATTTTTTCTTTTTTCTTTTTTGCCCAATCAAAAACATTTAGAAGCTCATTTTCGTCAACAATTTCTACAAATAATTTTGCAGGTCCTCCTATTTTAAAAGTGGTATATTTTGCCAAAACAACATTCTTTTTAAAATTCATACAAAAAAATTATTTTTTTTCGTTACTTCTCCTTGACTCACTGATTAAACAAATATTCTTAAAAACCATATGGCTTCCGTCTTCATTGGATTTAATATTTTCCGTTATTCCGAAAGAATAAATATTCCCTACAACAACTCCCAATTTTTGAAAATCCGCTTGCGCCCTACTTATTTGTCCATCTCTTTTTGTTTGAAAAAAAGAATAATATTCACCACCCGCCTTAATGGAAACTCTTCCATTACTTTCTTTTATGTCTTCCACCATTAAATCTAAAAATTTAATATCTCCCATATTTTTAATTTGCAAATTTATTTATAAAAAATGCAAAAAACCAAATTATTTAATTAAATTACAAACTAATTTTAACACACTATCATTTTTACTTTAAATTTTAACAACTATCATTGCTTTTCGACCATTTTGAATATCCTCTTTTTTCCCCGGAAAATCATGAATGGCGTTATATAAAATATCCAAATTATATTCATAACCGGCTCCTCTTTTTGTTTCGGGATCATTGGTTATTATCTTGTCTTTATTATGACCGATTATAACAAGATTATGGTAAAACGGACCCGGTGGCGTATAATACGGATTATTAAGTAATCTCCCGGCAGTGGGAACAATAATCGGATTTCCCTTATTTAACCACTTTTTTAAATCGCCTTTATTAAAATCATAAATTACCTTTAAGTTGTCCAAACCATAAAAATCTTTTGCCAACTGAACAATCTCTTGCATATTACTATCTCTATAATCTCCATATTTGTCAATTTCAAATTTAATCATTTTTTGAATCTCCTTTTCCGCATCTTTTTTTGAAATTTTTTTCTCCATCTTAAGATATCTTTCCAGCATTATCAATGATGCTTCCTCGCAAGATTCTTCGTGATATTTATCCCAATTGCCGAATGGCGCTTGAGAAACAAAAGGAACCGAATATAAAACTTTCTCCGATAAACCACTCTCTGCACTTTTATCACTATTATTTGCTTTGTTTTCCCGGTTATCTTTATTATCTTTTTCCAACTCAATCAATATATTTTTATCTTCATAATCAATTTGCGCTTTTTTCAAATTATCTATATCAATAACAACTTCGTCATTTGCGCTTTCTATTTCAACAAAATTATCATCGTTTTTTTTGTCGTAAAAAACCCACAGAACAAAACAACCGGTAATTACAAAAAATATTCCCATTAAAATTTTAATTATTGTTTTATTCATTTTAAAAAATAAACAGAATTGATAAATTCTTTATTCCTCCATTTTTGGCTTATCTAAGGCAATAGGTTCAATTGTTTTTTCGCCACCGGTAATTTTGACAACATCTTTGTCTATTTTGTTAAATTCTTTATAACCATTATTATAATGATTTACCGTTGTCGCCATACTGTTCCCAAGTTTTTTATAAAAACTGTCAAATGCCGAAATATGCTTGCCGAGTTTTTCAACGTTACTGCGGATTTCTTTGGCGCTTTCCTCAATTTGCATTGAACGCAATCCTTGCAAAACCGTTTGTAAATAAGCCAAAAAAGAAGTTGGTGAAACGATAATCACATGTTTATCCCGGAAAGCATACTCAATCATACTGCGAGTATCCACTTTAACCGCCCCAATTTTATTAACCAACAAATCATAATAAATTGCCTCCGATGGTATAAACATAAAAGCAAATTCCATTGTGTTTTTATCCGGTT
>CAZRUH010000053.1:0-3323 GCA_964603325.1 uncultured Bdellovibrionales bacterium | reverse complement strand
TCAAAAACATCGCCCAAAACATAAAAAAAAC
Organism: uncultured Bdellovibrionales bacterium; assembly: GCA_964603325.1. Classification (GTDB taxonomy): domain Bacteria; phylum Patescibacteriota; class Minisyncoccia; order Moranbacterales; family UBA9337; genus LSNR01. The sequence continues at coordinate 3,292 of CAZRUH010000053.1, read as the reverse complement.
AAACATCGCAAAAATAATCAAACTGACAAATATTTGTCCAACCATATAATAACCAACCACCGCAAAAACTCTTTTAAAAAAATTATCAGAAAGCAACCAACCCTTATAACTGTAGGTTTCTTTACTTTTTTTGTTGTCTTTTTTGTTTTTCATATAACTTAAAGTTAAAAAATTAAACGGTTAGTTTTTTTCTCCCCTTACGACGCCTTCTTTTAATAATTTCCCGTCCATCTTTAGTACTCATTCTTTTTAAAAAGCCATGAACTCTGGATCTTTTTCTTTTTTTTGGCTGATAAGTTCTCTTTGTGCTCATACTGTTTTGTCATTAAATTATTTTATTCAATACTTCTAATCTATCACACTATATTTACTTTGTCGAGGGTTAATTATAATTGAAGCAAATAAATAAATATGTTATAATGTGCCTATGAACATATCAAACTACAATGCGTTTATTATTCCCGTTTTGGTTCTTATCGCTACCAGAGTAATAAAGTTTGGCATTTTTTACTTCAGACACGATAGAAATCTAAAATATACTTTTAAACACGCCATGAGTTATGGACATATGCCAAGCGTTCACACCGCTCTTATGACCTCTATGATCACTTCTGTCGGACACTATTCCGGATTGACATCCGGAGCTTTTGCTGTGGCTGTTGTGATGGCAATAATTGTTGTTGATGATGCAACCAGGTTACGTGTTTATATGGGACATCATAGTGAATATATAAATTTATTAAAAGAAAAAGTTGGCATTGACAGTAAAAAATATCCTCACCTAAAAGAAAGAATGGGTCATCGCTTAAGTGAGGTTGGTGTCGGAGCTGTAATTGGTTATACGTTGTCCGTACTCCTGATAAAAATTCTTGGTTGAAAAATAAAAAACTATTAAATACCCCCTGTCAATATATTAAAATATTGAGATATTGTCTGTTGAAAATTTGAGCACAAAAAACGATATTTTAGATATTAAAATTAAATTACTCAAAAAAGACAAATTTTATCTGAATAAAACACCAAAAAATATGATTGTTATTTCAAAAAAAAGCAAACATTCAAAACAAAGAAAAGAAAAACAAGAGCTTGTTTTAAAGACAATATCCAAGTTAAAAAAACTTGCCGAGGAAGAAGAAACTTATCTGTTGGCAAAAAAACATTCCCTGCCATATATTGATTTAAATATTTTTCCTTTTGACGCTGACACCATTCACCTTGTTCCGGAAAAAGACTCCGTTAAATATAAGTTGGCGGTCATAAGAAAGGTTGGCAAAAAAGTCCAACTGGCAATTCTTGACCCGAAAAACAAATCTACCCTATCTTACATAGAAAAGCTCAAAAAAAAATACGGTTGGAAAATATCCGTATGCGTGGTTTCTCTTTCATCTATGAAAGCCGCTTGGAAAAAATATAAAGAAAATTTGTTAATGGAAAATTTGGACCTGTTTCTTGTTTCTCTTACGGGCGAAGACTTAAAAGAATTTGAAAAAAACTTTAAAGACTTGATTGAGTTAAAAGAAAGATTGGACGAACTTTCAACAACAGAAATTTTAAATGTGGTTTTTTCCGGAGCCATAAAAATGAAAGCAAGCGATATTCATTTTGAAACCCAAAAAAAGGATGTAAGGATGAGATATCGTATTGATGGGGTTTTACAAGACATTGGAAACTTCTCGTCAAAAACATATCAGTCAATCTTGTCTCGCCTGAAAATGATTGGAAAAATGAAACTTAATTTAAAAGATATTGCTCAAGATGGACATTTTTCAATCACATTAAAAGATGCTGATGGAAAAAATAAAAATATAGATATTCGCGTCAGCATCATTCCCGGAAAATATGGGGAAAGCATAGTAATGAGACTTTTGGATCAATCCTCTATTTTGGTTGATGTTAATCAATTGGGGTTACGTGGTCTATCCAAGGAACAGGTGGAGACTCAAATATCCAAACCAAATGGAATGGTTTTGGTTACCGGACCAACCGGATCGGGAAAAACCACCACTCTTTACAGTTTTTTACGAAAACTAAATACTCCCGATGTAAAAATAATTACCATTGAAGATCCCATTGAATATAATCTTAAGGGAATTTCCCAAACCCAAGTAAATGTTGCTCGTGGCTATACTTTTGACAAGGGTTTGCGCGCTATAGTCCGTCAAGATCCGGATATAATTTTAGTGGGAGAAATTCGCGATAACGAAACCGCTGAGATTTCCGTTAACGCCGCTCTCACCGGTCATTTGGTTTTTTCAACTCTTCACACAAACAACGCTCCTTCTTCAATTTCCCGCTTAATAGAGCTTGGAATTCGCCCCTCTTTAATCGCATCATCTATAAACATTATGATAGCACAAAGGTTGGTTAGAAAACTATGTCCTTATTGTCGCAAAAAATACAAACCGGCAAAAGAAACCGTTAATACCATTAAAAAACTTATTTCCATAATTTCGCCAAAATCAAAAATAGATATACCCAAAGACATAAACTATTTATATAAACCGGTTGGTTGCGCAAAGTGTCATAACATTGGTTATAAGGGAAGAATTGGGATTTTTGAAACCCTGACAATAAATGAAAATATGGAAAAGTTAATTTTGGAAATGGCCGGGGAAAGTGAAATAACCAAAGCGGCGCTGGAAGATGGAATGATTACCATGACTCAAGACGGAATATTAAAGGTTTTGGAAGGAATTACTTCAATGGAAGAAATTTGGAGAGTAACCGGTCAAGCCGATTTCTTAAAAGGTATCTATGAAAACTTAATGGAACAATCTTTATCTCGTGCCATTAAAATTTCCGAAAAAATAGCAATTGAAGCATCATCTTATTTGAAAAATATTAAAGAATTTGACAAATATATCAAAAATACTGATTCCAAAAATATTACCGAATCTATTTTGTCCGGAGCTGTTTTTTTGGGGGCCGGAGACATTCATATTGAGCCGGAGGAAAAAGACATTAAAATTCGTTTCAGGATTGATGGAATTCTTCAAACAGTCGCCACTATTCCATCAAACGAATATCCATCGCTTATCGGAAAAATAAAACTGTTATCGGGATTAAAAACGGGAATTCGCTCGGGCGTTAAAGATAGTCGCTTTAAAATTTCCTTCCAAAAAAAATTTGCCAACATTCCTCAAGAGATTGATGTGCGTGTTTCTATTATTTCCGGCGGTTTTGGAGAAACGGTAGTTATGCGACTTCTAAACAAATCCGCCACCGCTTTGGATGTCAATAAACTTGGAATTAGAAAAGAAAATTTAGACAAAATAATTCATGAAGTTTCCAA
>CAZRUH010000052.1:0-3514 GCA_964603325.1 uncultured Bdellovibrionales bacterium | reverse complement strand
GTTAAGGCGGAGGAGTTGCCGGAATTAAAAAAAGCGATAGAAAGAGAAGAAAATAAGAAAAGAGAAAATGAAGTTGCATATATAAAAGATTTGAAAAAAGATAAAAAAGATAAGGAAGTCGCGTTGCTCAAAAAAGAGAATGATGAAAAAAAACCGAGAGACGAAAAGGATGGCAAAAAAGAGAGGGGTGTTAAAAAAGAGGAAGTAAAAAAGAAACCAACAACAAACGAAAAAACTCTTACCGTTACCGCAACAAAAAACAAAGATGATAACATTTCTGACAAAGATATTGATGACAAACTAGATGAAATATTAAACATTTAAATAAGATTTGTCTCAAATTGCAATATAGTTGAGCGCAAATTTATAAAAATATGAATGTTAATAAGGCTATTATAATTGGTAGGTTGACTCGTGATCCGGAATTGAGAACAACTCAATCGGGAAGACAAGTCGTGTCACTTTCCGTGGCAACAAGTTTCACGTACAAAGATCAGAGTGGGCAAAAACAAGAAAAAACCGAGTTTCATAATGTGGTCGCTTGGGGAAAGCAAGCGGAAATAATTGCGCAATACTTTACAAAAGGTCAAGAAATATATGTTGAGGGGAGAATGGAAACAAGAAGTTGGGACGACAAAGACAGTGGAAAAAAGATGTATAGAACGGAGATTATAATGGAAAAATTTGAATTTGGCGCCAAACCGCAAGGAGTGGTTGGGTCGTCCGCTATCAATAACAATAATCAAGAGAAAAAAATAAATAATAATAAAGTTAATCAAACAGATTCTCAGGTAACAGAAGAAAATATTCCAACCATTAATCTTGATGATGAAGATCAAGAGGAAGTAAAGATTGAAGATGTTCCATTTTAAAAAAAATTGCAATTTTGCAATATGTGAATATTGCAAAATTGCCGATAATATTATGCTAAAAGAATTGAAAAAAAGTTGTTATTTTTGTCAAGAAAAAGTTGATAAAATAGATTATAAGGATGCTGATTTTTTGCGTCGTTTTATAAATTCTCAAGGGAAAATATATCCGCCAAAAAGATTTGGAACTTGCGCAAAACACCAAAGAATGCTTACAGTAGCCATTAAGAGGTCCCGAATAATGGGCATGACTCCTTTTGTGATTAAGTAGTTTTTTATGTTGAGCATTTCCAAAATAAAATCCGGCAAGAATATTATTTTAAATGGTGAGCCATATAAAGTAATTTATGACGAACATTCCAAAATGGGGAGAGCCGGGGCGGTTTTGAGGACAAAATTAAAGAATCTGAAAACCGGAATGGTGTTGGATAAAACTTTCCAAGGGGCGGATAAAGTTGAGGAAGCGGATATAGAAAAAAGTTTTGCCCAATATTTATATAAAGATGGCGATAATTTTGTTTTTATGGATGTAAAATCCTATGAACAGTTTTCGCTGTCATCAAAAATAATTGGCAATCTTGCTGATTTTTTGACAGAAGGAATTGAGGTGGCAATTATTAATTTTGAGAATAATCCGATTAATATGGAACTTCCGGTGAAAATAAAAATAAAAGTAATAGATTCTCCCCCGGGAGTAAGAGGGGATACAGCTTCCGGTGGCGATAAAGTTGTAACATTGGAAACGGGAGCAAAAATTACCGCACCTCTTTTTATAAAAAAAGGAGATGTTATAGTTGTAAATACGGAAAAGAAAGAGTATGTTTCCAGAGGATAAATTTGTACTCCGACTCAAGAATTAAGAAACGATTGATTTTTGATTTTTGAGAGAGTATTATATACAGGTAAACTTTTCTTAATTTTGGCAAAATGACCAAATTTACAAAAATTGAAGCAATTCAATATAAGGTTTCCATCTTCTTAAAAATGCTTATTGCTTTACTGATTGTGATTAGCGCCATAAGACAAGAGTTTTTCTTGGTGATTACCTCAATGATAGTTTTGTTGTTATCTTTTTCGCCAACGATAGTTAGTCGTAGTTATAAGATAAGATTACCCATAGAAGTTGATTTTATGGTGACAATTCTTTTGTATTTGCATTATGTTCTCGGGGAATACAATCATTTTTACATAAAATTTAGTTGGTGGGATTTGTTTTTACATGGGGGAAACAGTATAATTCTGGGATTAGTTGGTTTTATTATGGCTTACGGATTATTACTTACCAGTAAAATGCAAGCCAAGCCATTTTTTATTTCTCTTTTTTCTTTAACATTTGCAGTTTTTATTGGTGTTCTTTGGGAAATTTTTGAATTTGGGATGGATTATTTCTTTGGATTTACTATGCAGAAAAGCGGTTTGGTTGATACGATGACGGACTTAATGATGGATGTTGTGGGTGCTATGGTTGTTAGTATTTTGGGATTCTTTTATTTAAAAAAGAAAAAACTGGGAATTTTTGATAGAATTATTAAAAGGTTTGTAGAATATAAATATAATGATGATTAAACTATTAAAAAGGAAAATTGAAGAAAGTGTAGAATTATTATTAAGTGATAAAAACTCTATATTGGACAAGGAACGACAAGTGGAAGTTTTTGAAGCTAAAAGTTATTCGTTTGGTGATTACAGTTCCAATATAGCAATGGTTTTGGCTGGAAAGTTGAACGAAAAACCCTTGGATATTGCCAAAAAAATAATTTCTATTTTAAAAGAACGGAATATTAAAAATATAGAAAACATAGAAATTGCCAAGCCCGGTTATATCAATTTTTATTTGACAAAAAGCTATTTTAAAAATGAAATTTATAAAATAATAAAAAACGAAGAGAAATGGGGACAAATAAATGTTTTAAAAAATGAAAAAATTGTTTTTGAGCATTCTTCGCCAAATTTATTTAAACCGTTCCACATCGGTCACTTGGTAAATAATGCTATCGGCGAATCTTTGGTTAGAATCTTAAGAAGTGCCGGAGCAGAAGTTAAAGTTGTTTCATTTCCTTCTGATGTTTCTCCGGGAATCGCAAAAACGATTTGGGCGATAAAGAATAATAAATGGAAAGCGAAGTTAGACTTAAATAATAGAATCAAAACGGTGAAAGTTATCGGTGAAGCATATGCTTATGGTGTTCGGAAATATAATACAGACAAGCAAATAAAAAAAGAAATTGATGAAATAAATAAAAATATTTATTTGAAAAATACTTTTGAGGGAATTGATATTTACAAGATTGGGAAAAAAATTTCTTTGGAGTATTTTGGGTATATTACAAAGAGATTGGGTAGTCATTTTGATGAACTGATATTTGAATCGGAGGCGGAGGAGGTTGGAAAAAATATTGTGAAGAGAAATGTCGGAAAAATATTTAAAAAATCAAAAGGAGCTATAATTTTCCAAGGATCAAAATATGGTCTTTTTGACAATGTTTTCATAAATTCATCCGGGATTGGAACATATCCGACGAAAGATCTTGGATTGATTAAAATTAAATTTGAAAGATTTGATTTTAATCAATCAATAACAATAACAGATATAGAACAAAAAGAGCATTTCCAGTTGGTTAAAAAAGTTGCCGAGTTAATAAGTC
>CAZRUH010000051.1:0-3780 GCA_964603325.1 uncultured Bdellovibrionales bacterium | reverse complement strand
AAGTATTGATGATCAAGAAAAATCCATTATTGGAGATGGAAACATTTTGGAAACATATTTGGACACAAGAAGGATTGGTTTCGGAGATGAGGTGAAGAGAAGAATAATGTTGGGAACATATGCTTTGTCGGCGGGATATTATGATGCTTATTACAAAAAAGCTCAGAGGGTTAGAAACTTATTAAAAAACGACTTCAAAAAGGCTTTTAAAGAAGTGGATTTGATTTTTTCTCCCACCACGCCTGAACCGGCATTTAAATTTGGAGAAAAAGCGGATGACCCTCTTAAAATGTATTTAACAGATATTTATACGGTGACGGCCAATCTTGTCGGAGTGCCGGCAATATCGTTTCCGGTCGGAAAAATAAACGAGGAAGGTAATGAGTTGCCGATAGGCGGGCAATTAATGGGAAAGTGGTTTGGGGAAGAAGAGATGCTTAATGTTGCTCATACATTTGAAATAAATAATTAGATTTATTTTGAAAATAACACAAAAATTTTTATGAATATTGGAATTGTTTCAGACAATATCGTGGAAGCGTTTGTTTCTTTTTGGAATTCGGATTTTTTTTATTTTATTAAAATCTTGATTGCCATATATGTAATCGTCTTGTTTGTTGACATTGTTTTGTTATTAATCGTTCGCGGGTTGGGCAAAGACATAGAAATAGCGGTCAAAGGAACAACTATGCCACTTACATCAAAGAAGAAAATGAAAAAAAGATGGGAAAAAATTGAAAAACGATTAAACACAAACAATCTTTCTCAATATAAAGTGGCGATATTGGAAGCGGATAATTTGGTAAATGAAATATTGATTAAAATTGGATATAAAGGAAACAATATGATGGAAAGATTGAAGAATGTTGATAAAAATCAAATTGAAGAAATTGACAATCTCATTAACTCGCATCAAATTAGAAATAAAATAATTTACGATAAAAATTTTATAATAGAGAAAGAGTATGCTCACAAAATTATCATTCCTTACAGAAATTTTATGGAAGAATTTGACATTATTTGAGAATTAAAAACATTAACATTTAAATTTGGTTAAACCATTATTTATTGCAAAAATATGATACACGATTTAATTATTATTGGCGCCGGACCGGCAGGATTGGGAGCATCAATTTATGCTTCTCGTTATAAGTTGAATCACTTGGTGATAGGAGAAGAGATAGGAGGACAAGTTGTAGAAGCATCAAAAATTGAAAACTATGCTGGCTTTGAGTCAATTTCCGGCAAAGAATTAATGGACAAATTTCGCAAACAGACAGAGGATTTGGGAACAAAAATTATTCAGTTATCTGTAGAAAAAATTGAAAAAAAAGATGATGTTTTTGTAGTTTCGGCTAAGGGTGGGGAAAATTATCAGGCGAAAACTTTAATTTTAGCATTAGGAATGAAACCGAGAAGAATGCATATAACCGGAGAAAAAGAATTTATTGGTAAAGGTGTTTCTTATTGCGCTACTTGTGATGCGATGTTTTTTAGAAATAAAAATGTTGTTGTTGTCGGAGGTGGAGATGCGGCAGCGATGGCCGCGCAACACTTGGCGGAATTTGCTGATAAAATTTATGTTTTACATAGGAAGGCAACAAATTGGAATCCGGCAAGAGAAGAAGCATTGAAAAAAAACAAGAAAGTTAAAATGATTTGTTGTGTGGATATTACGGAAATTAGAGGGGACAAAACGGTTAATGAAATTGTTTACAAGAAAGATAATAAACCAAACACTTTGCAAGTGGAGGGTGTTTTTATTGAAATTGGTTCCGTTCCCGGAATTGAACTTATTAGAAAATTAAATGTTAAAGTTGACGATAAAGATTATATAATTGTTGATCAAACGCAAGTGACTAATATTCCCGGCGTTTGGGCGGCGGGAGATGTAACGACCGGTTCAAATAAATTCAGGCAAATTATTACAGCGGTGGCCGAAGGAGCAGTAGCTGCCGGTAGTGTTTATAAAGAACTAAAGTTGAAATAATGATTTGAAGGTGAATGAAAATTGTTGTTAGAAAAAGTAATAAAGCAATAATCAGATTAAGGATTAAAAATTTTCGGTTAAGTAAGTGAAACAATTATTTATGAATGCAATACAATTATCAAAAAAAATTGGGGGAAAAATTGAGGTTTGCTCTAAAGAAAAATTGACCAAAGATAATTTGGCGATATTATATACTCCCGGTGTAGCGGAAGTTTCTAAGGCAGTAGCTAAAAACAAGAAACTTTCTTTTGAATATACAATTCGCAAAAATACAGTGGCGGTTGTTTCTGATGGTAGTGCTGTTTTGGGACTGGGAAATATTGGACCGGAAGGAGCTTTACCGGTAATGGAAGGGAAGTCATTATTATTTAAGGAATTGGCTGGAGTGGATGCTTTCCCCATAGTTTTAAATACTCAAGATGTTGATGAAATCGTGGAGTTGGTAAAAAATATTGCTCCAACCTTTGGTGGAATAAACATGGAAGATATTTCGGCACCGAGATGTTTTGAAATTGAAGAAAGATTGAAAAAAGAATTAGACATTTCTGTTTTTCATGATGATCAGCATGGCACGGCAATAGTGGTACTGGCAGGTTTAATAAATGCTTGTAAAGTTGTCGGAAAAAATATTAAAAAAGTTAAAGTTGTTATTTCCGGTGCCGGAGCGGCAGGGATAGCGATTACTAAACTTCTTTTAAAATATGGAATTAAAGACATTAAACTTTTAGACAGTAAAGGTATTATTTATGAAGGGCGAAAAGAAGGAATGAATAAAGTAAAAGAAGAGGTGTCAATGTGCACCAATTTAAAAAAAATAAGAGGGGATTTAAGAGTGGCGATAGACAATGCAGATGTTTTTATTGGGGTGTCGGTGCCAAATATTCTAAAAATTAGCGATGTGGCAACAATGAACAATGACGCAATCGTATTTGCTATGAGTAACCCAATTCCGGAAATTATGCCCGAGGACGCTAAAAAAGCCGGTGCCAAAATTGTGGCCACCGGTCGTTCCGATTATCCAAATCAAATTAACAATGTCTTGGTTTTTCCGGGAGTTTTCCGTGGAGCAATGGATAAGCGAGTTAAAAATATAACGGATAATCATAAAATAAAAGTGGCAAAGGTTGTTGCCAATATGATAAAAAACCCGACTGTGAATAAAATAATTCCCAAAGCAACCAATAAAAAAGTAGTCAGGGAAATAGCAAAAATTTTTTGAATATTAATTATTTAATTTTAAAAATATGAGTGATAATTTAAAAAATTTTATGGAAAGTGGAGTTAAAAAAGAATATACCGCAAAAGAATTATTAGAAGAGTATTATGATGACGCCATAAAATCGCTTCAGGAGATTGGAATTATTGCCGAACATGAAAATCTATCTGGTATTGATAATATAAATAAAATTGAATCTAGAATTAAAGGTTACTCAAAAGAAGAAATTAAGAAACTTTCCGATGTCTTGAATTTGGTGTATCAAGATTTAAATGTGGCATTTGCAGAATTGGATAATTATAAATTTGAAAAAGAAATGAAGAGTTTAAAGGATGAATACGAAAAAATTTCCAACTTGTTAGAAGTTGTTCTTGAGATTTTAAATATTTGTGATAAGTATTTAGTAGAAAAAGATTTTAGAGATTGACTTAAATTCATTTCCATTATCTTTAAGTTATATTTTTGTTAAAACCTAAAAAGTCCACTGATTGTTTCGCCTTCAAAAAAGGATAAGACAATAATTTAACTCGTTGAAAGATGTGGGCTTTAGACGAGTTTTTATTTTTGTAATTAA
>CAZRUH010000050.1:0-3956 GCA_964603325.1 uncultured Bdellovibrionales bacterium | reverse complement strand
CCATAACAAAATAATTTCCGGATTCATCTTGACCGGCAATACCTATGATATTTTTTCTTTCTATGGGTCCGACTTGTTTGTATAAAAAGTTCCCATTGTCAATAACAAGTTTTAACATATCCCCCTCAACCAATTTTGATTTAGATGCATAGTTTGCCGGAACAGGATACTGTTTTCCATCCTCGCCGATCATTATCTGTCCATCAAACGTCCCGTAAATGGCTCCTTCATCATCAGTTTCCACTTTTCTCTTTCTGCCAACTCTTTTTTTCCCTTCAAGTTGCAAAAGCATTGCTTTAGCGCTTTGAATTGTTTTTTCCGCAGAAGATATGGTCTCTCTTAGAGATTCTATGGAAATTTTATTTTTTTCATCATTTGTTAACTTTGTCATTTTGTTTTTTGTTTTTTAAATGGTTAGTTTGTTTGTTTTTTAAAATTATATAACACTATTAAAATATTGACAAGTTTGTTCTTTTTTGCTATTATACACAGTTAATTTATTTTATTATTTGGGACCAACTTGGGTTTAATTATGAATAAAAAATTTTTTACGGAAAAAATAAATACTTACTTTTTCTTAATGAGTCTTGCTCTGACTGTTAGTGCGTTTTTATGGTTATCAGATGCTAATTCAAGATATATTTCAAGAGTCAATATTTTGCTGTTGCCAAAAAATGCCAAAACTTCCATATATTTAAATGACATAAAAGAGAATTTGGTGGAAATTTTCAAAGAAAAAGTATCTTTTGATAATGACGCAATAATTAAGTCTCAAAAGGGAAACACCATATTGAAAATTGAAGTTAGTGATAGGAATAAACAATTGGCATTGGATTTATCTCAAGAAAATCTAGAAAAATTTTTAAGTGTTGCCAGTAAATATTATGATATTAAAAATGATTTAAAAATTGAAATTATTAGTAGATCAACAATAAAAGAAAGAGGGAATAATTGGAATACGATTTTTATTAGTTTGACATTAGGTGTATTATTGGCATTTATTATTCAAGTTTTGTTGGATTTTCCGGATAAAACTTTCGGCAAAGAGGGCAATAAAAGAGAATTTTTTAAAAAAGATAATGACAGTTCAAAAAATTTGGAAAAAGAGTTAAAGACAATTTTAAAACTTAATAAGGAAAAAATAGAAAAGTTGTCCAAAAATATATATTCCGCAAAAACAAAGAAAGAATCAGAAATAGAAGTGGGCAAAGAGATTGTTGATGATGAGAAAATCAGGTCAACTTTTAAAAAAGCATCTTCACCGATTAATTTACCGATTGATACAGACAATGCAGATTTACAAAAAAATATCATATTACCCAATAAGGAGAAAGTCAGAGATGAAGTATCATTATCTGAAGAACCATCAGATGAAGAGTATAAAAAGAGACTAAATCAATTATTGGGTGAATAAGTTTATTTTTTGTTTTCCAAAGATTTTTTTATATCTTCTTCTTTTAAGTTGTTTATAATATCTTCCAGATTTCCATCTAGAATATTATCTAATCCACTCCAAGATTTTTTTATTCTGTGATCAGTGACACGATCTTGAGGAAAGTTGTAAGTTCTTATTTTTTCACTACGATCCCCGGTTCCTATTTGGCTTATTCTCGCTTCACCAAGTTCTTTCATTTTTTTTTCTTCTTCCATTTGTACCAAGCGAGATCTTAGAACTTTCATAGCGCGATCTTTGTTTTTGTGTTGAGATTTTTCATCTTGGCAAGAAGATACAATTCCTGTCGGTATATGAGTAATTCGCACGGCACTCATGGTGGTGTTCACACTTTGACCTCCCGGACCTGATGACGCAAAAGTATCAATGCGCAAATCTTTTGGGTTGATTTTAATGTCTATTTCTTCAGCTTCCGGCAAAATGGCTACGGTAGCGGTTGAGGTATGAATTCTTCCCGACTTTTCGGTTTCGGGAATTCTTTGTACGCGATGAACTCCGGATTCATATTTCATTTTAGCAAAAACGGGGTTTTGTCCGACAGACTGCTCAATTTCAAAAATGATTTCCTTGTAACCGCCGATTCCGGTAGCATGTGAGTTTAAAAGGGTTAATCTCCAATTATTTTTTTCAGCGTATCTGGAATACATTCTGAATAAATCTCCGGCAAAAAGAGCTGATTCTTCGCCACCTGCCCCGGCTCTTATTTCCACAATAACATTTTTTTGGTCATTGGGATCTTTCGGTATAAGTTTTAATTCCAATTCTTTTTCAAGGATTTCCTTATCTTTCGCAAGTCTTGCATTTTCTTCCATTGCTAAATTTTTTAATTCCAAATCAGTATTTGAATTTATAATTTCAGCATTTTCAGACATTTCTTTTTTAATATTTTCCAAAGAAGTAATGGTGTCAACAATATCTTCCAAATCCGCTTGCCTTTTTCCAAGTAATGCTATTTTTTTAGCGTCAGATGCAATTTTAGGAGAATTTAAATCTTTTTGAATTTGACTAAATTCTTTTTTAATTTTTTCAATCTGATCTTTCATTTATTTTTCTAACTAAAATTAGTTATTATACAAAAGTTTATCTTTATTAAATGATTAAGTCAATAAATAATTAACACTGATTTGTTAATTACAAATCAAGATGTTTTGAAGAATTTCAAAATTTCTCTTAAATATGATATAATTTAAAAAAATTTTTTGTGTTTATATAATTTAAAAATAAAAATATGAGTAAAAATAAAACTTACTGGGCAATTTTTATTTTGGTGGTTTTGTTATTTGGGGGGATATTTGCATTGATGGGAATTTTTTATGATAACAATCGGTCGCAAATACCCGGTAATGAGGCAAAAAATACCAACAAAGTGGATGACTCTGATGTTAAAGATGATTACGGAGGGGGCGTTTATGATGAAAGTGATATTGAAAAAATGAAAAATATTGATTTGAAGAATACTGATGTTGATTTTGAATTTGATAGCGACGAGTTAAGGGGAGAAGATGTTGATTTATCATCACTGGATAATGAGAACTTAAATCTTTCTTCTGTGGACTCCGAGGTATATTAAATTTTAAAAAATTTAAGAAACAAAGCTTATGAAAAACGAAAAAAAATATTTAATGATAGTAGTTGTCGCATTTAGCGTTTTTGCTTTTTCTGTTTTTGGCTACGAATCTGTAAATACCGTTACAACCGGAGTGGAGCCAAGAGCATCAATTAATTTACAAAAAAGAAATCAAGAGCTTCAAAAACGAGTTAAAGAGAGAGAGTCCAGAAGAGATGCTTTTGCCAAAAGTCAAGCAGAGAAAAGAAAAGAAAATATACAAAACAAGGTTTGCCGGCGATTGTTGAGAATGCGGGAAAGATTGCAAGTTAGAATACAAAAAAGAGGACTGGGGATTGAAAAGAAATTTGAAGACAAAGCAACTGAATTGAAAGAAAAAAGGGAAGTTTATGATAGAAAACTTAAAGAAAGGAGAGAAGAAAGAGATGAAATAAGACATAATCTTTATGCGAAGCTGGAAGAAAAAACCAAAAACTCCAAACAGAAAGAAGCGGTGATGAATTTTGAAAAAACAATTGAGAGTGCCGTAAAAAACAGAAGAGATACTATTGATAATGCTGTTAGTGATTTTAGAGATGGTGTGGATAATCTTATTTCTCAAAAAATGAATTTTGCAAAAAAATTAATGGAAGAATTTGAAAAAAATGAATTATCAAAAGTAAGTAAAATGGAAAATGCTTGCAGTGAGCGCACAAGCGATGATGATTTGAAAGATATTTTGAATGAATTTAAAACAGGTATTAGAGTTTCGGGAAATAATTATCAAAAAAAATTTGAAGAATCAAAAAAGATGGGAGATTCCGTTAAAGAATTGGCGGAAATTAGAAAAAGTGCCATAAAACAAGCCATTGAAACATTTAAAACTCAAGTTAAATCTGCGCAAGAAGAGCTTAGAAAAGCATTAGAAAGTGAAGACTAGTTTTATTTTTAAAAGTG
>CAZRUH010000049.1:0-4371 GCA_964603325.1 uncultured Bdellovibrionales bacterium | reverse complement strand
ATTATTGGCGAATCTGGTCAAATACAAATACCTGAACATTTTCCCTATAACCGGTAATTCCAACTGTATTTTATCCCATTCTTTTTTCCCCGCTTCCGTTCTGACATAATAAAAAATTGCAAAAGCAAAACCGAAAATAACCACCAACACCGCCCACCAATAAGCTTGCATAAAATCACCAATATATATAACCATATGAGTATACCATGGAACTTCTGCGTTTAAATCTTTAATTATCAGGGTCAACTTTGGAACAATGATTACTACACTCAAAAATCCCACAATCAAAGCCGCTGATAAAATAAATGCGGGATAAATCAACGCCCCTCGTATTTTTGCCGTAATACGATAATTTTTTTCAGTACTTTCGGCAACATGCTTAATAGCTGTATCCAAGTTACCGGAAATCTCACCCGCCTTTATAACACTTGTTATCACCATGGGAAAAACATCCGGATAACGAGCTAAAGCGTCAGAAAAAGCCGTGCCGTCCTCAACGTCATTAGCTATATCTTTTATCAAATTTCCCAAATACTTATGTTCCGTCTGATCTCCTATCGCCCTTAAAGAGTAAACAACCGGAACTTTAGAAGAAATCAATGCATGAAACTGCCTAAAGAAAACTAATAAATCTTTTTTTCCCACTCTCTCCCATGATTTATGCAAGTATTGACTTATGGGCGAATCTCCCGTTTCCCTTTCTACAGATATGGGAGTTAACTTGTTTTCTTGTAAAATTTGAATGGCCAACTCCTTACTAACAGCGTCCACCACCCCGGTTTGAGTTTTGTTTTTTGAATCTTTCGCCTTAAAAGTAAACCTCATATTATTTATTTTTTATTATAGTTTTTAAATATTCTTTATTACCCGTATACGCAAAAGCATCTTCTATTGATATTATACCATTTTTTACCAATTCTCCCAATGACCGATCCAAAGAAATCATTCCTTCTTTTAAACTTGTCTCTATAACAGAATCAATTTGATAAGAGCGATTCTCTCTGATAAGATTGCCTACGGCATGATTTTTGATCATTATTTCAACCGCCGGAACACGCCCACCTCCAATACGAGGAATCAATCTTTGCGACAAAACCCCCAATAAAACATTGGCCAACTGAGATCTTATTTGATTCTGTTGATGAGACGGAAAAACATCTACAATTCTATCTACCGTTTGAGCACTGTTGTTTGTGTGTAAAGTTGCAAAAATCAGATGACCCGTTTCCGCCGCTGTCATCGTGGTACTAATAGTATCCAAATCACGCATTTCCCCAATCAACACAACATTAACATCTTCACGGAAAACTCCTCTTAACGCCGAAGAAAAACTCTTTGCGTCTCTTCCGACTTCCCTTTGATTAATAATACAACGATCTTGTTGATATACATATTCTATCGGATCTTCAATAGTTAAAATATGCTTATCGTAATTATGATTTATATAATCAACTATCGCCGCCAATGTCGTTGATTTACCGTGTCCAACGGGACCGGTTACCAAAACAAGTCCTTGAGAATACTTTGAAAAATCATATAAACTTGGAGTAATATCTAATTCTTCCAGAGTTCTTATCTTATTTTGTATCAAACGCATTGCCACACTCAAATTCCCCTGCTGAAAAAATACACTTGTCCTAAAACGAGCCTTACTCTCAAAATCATAAGAAAAATTTACTTGACCTTGTTCCAGCATTTCCCTTTCGTTGTTTTCCGATAATAACAACTTGCTAAATTCCTTTGTACTTTCCGGAGTCAAAATGTCCTCTTCTTGCAAGGGCACCAACTTTCCATCTATTCTTATTGTTGGATGTCTACCGACAACAAGATGTAAATCGGAAGCATTCCTTTGAACAACTATTAATAAATAACTCTTTAATTTTTGTTCTACACGCAATGCACTATTCATTTTTATTTTTTAACAAAGAAGCAATTTCCGCCACAACTTCTTTGGGCGTAAAATGCGCTTTAATTAAATATTTATCAGCTTGCTCTAAAAGTTCTCTTTCGGAATTATCTTCAGCAGAGACATTCGTTAAAAAAACCACCGGTATATCACTAAAACGATTATCACTTTTTATTTTTTTAAAAACCTCTTTTCCGTTCAAATACGGCATCATTACATCCAATAATATTATATCGGGAATCATTTTTTCCAATGCCTTTATCGCTTCCAATCCGTTTGTGGCTAAAATCACCTCATAACCATTGGCGCTAAAAACCC
Organism: uncultured Bdellovibrionales bacterium; assembly: GCA_964603325.1. GTDB lineage: Bacteria > Patescibacteriota > Minisyncoccia > Moranbacterales > UBA9337 > LSNR01. The sequence goes on along the minus strand of CAZRUH010000049.1, from coordinate 2,147 downwards.
TATTATAAATATCTCTTATAAACTCATCATCTTCCGCCAGTAAAATAGTTTTTTTGTTTTTTGATTCACTCATATTTTTTAATAAAAATATATTAAATTATCCTCTATCATCATCTAATTCCCCGACCGTTAAACTTCCCTCAGTCATTCTTTCCACTTCTGAAACTGATGTCATTCCTTTCAATGCTTTTAGCAGACCATCCTGTCTCATATTTAGCAAATGTTTGCGACCGGCAACTTTTTTCAGTAGCATTTCATCTTTTTCCGTAATCACTTCTCTCAAATCATTATCAACATCAACACATTCATATATCGCTACTCTTCCTTTATATCCGACCCCTCCACATTCTTCGCACCCCACACTTTTATAAAATTTCATATTATCCAGATCAAAATCTTCAATTCCATAATTTTTTATTTCTTCGTGATTAACATTTTTTAATAAATCAACCATCTTTTCATAAATAGCGCTTGGTAATTTATCTTCGGTTTTACAGTTATCACAAAGTCTTCTGACTAATCTTTGCGCCGCTACAGCATTAAGAGAAGATGATAGCAAAAACGGCTCCACTCCCATATCAATCAATCTCGGTATGGCGCTTATAGCGCTATTTGTGTGCAATGTAGAAAAAACCAAGTGCCCCGTTAGTGCCGCATGTATCGCCAGTTCAGCCGTTTCGCCATCTCTTATTTCTCCTATCATTATAACATTTGGATCCTGTCTAAGTATGGATCTTAATCCATTGGCGAAAGTATATCCTATTGATGGATTTATTTGGCTTTGATTTATTCCATCTAATGAATATTCTACGGGGTCTTCCAATGTAACAATGTTCCTTTCTTCTATGTTAATAATTTTTAAAAAAGAATAGAGAGTTGTTGACTTTCCGGAGCCGGTTGGACCGGTCAATAAAATTATCCCACTGGTTTCCTTTATTTTTTTTCTTAAAATATCATAATTTCTTCCCAATAATCCCAGCCTTTTCAAATCAAAAACCCTATCATCTTTGGTCAAAACTCTCATCACCACTTTTTCACCCGATATTACCGGTAAAGTTGAAACACGAAAATCAACATTTTCTTTTGTAATTATATTGGTTTGTTTACTTTTAAAACGTCCGTCTTGAGGTTTTCTGGTTTCATCTATTTTTAAATTGGAAAGAATTTTAATATGAGAAATTGTCGCCATTCCAACACTTTTCGGCAAAACCAGCGAAGAATGCAATAACCCATCAACTCTAAATCTGACTCTATACTCTTCTCCCACCGGCTCAATATGAATATCACTGGCGCCTCCTTCTATTGCGTGATTAATTATTACTTGAACTAATTTTGAAACGGGCGCATCCTGTATTACCATCTTCCGGATATTTTTACTTTTTCTTTTTTTGTTTTTCTTAGAAGTGTTCTCAAACGACGCCATTACCTCCTCCACCGCCTTCTCAGCTGAATGATATTTACTAAAAATTTCTTTAATGTTTTTTTCCGATATTAAATAGATATCAAAAGTTAACTTGTTTCGCTCCGCCAAAAAAGAGAGAACGTTTCTAGCGTCTATATCTTGCGGATCAAGCATTGCCACTTTAACAACATCGCCTTTTCTGTCAAATGCTATCATATTATGCTTTTTTCCTATTTTCTCCGGAATAATATTGATAACTTCTCGCTCTACTTTCTTAGGGACATCTTTTAGATATTTTACGCCCAAATCTTTCGCAACCTCTTCATTTTTTGTTATTTGTTGTTTTTTTTTAATTTTCATTTTTACTGTCAACTATTAAAAATAATATCCGAAAACCGTCAACTTAATCAGGACTCATCCGGGTAAAACAAATCTTTTTCTTCAACCTCGCCCAATTCACCGTTAGGATATTTCTCCATAACCAAACTTCTATACTTATCAATCGCATCAAAATCAAAACTCCTATTTTTAAATAACGGGATATTCATAAAGTTTGATATGCTAATTTTGCGCTCCTTTTTATAACCAAAATTGACGGTAATATCCGCCATCAATATTTTTGAGGTATTTTTATTTTCAGATTCTTCTTTTTTGTCATTGTTTTTGCTTTTTTCTATATTAAACAACTCCACATTGTTTAACATTCCCATTACACCTCTATTAGGATTAATATCTCCAGATACAA
>CAZRUH010000048.1:0-4389 GCA_964603325.1 uncultured Bdellovibrionales bacterium | reverse complement strand
TTTTCAACTTTGCAAGGATAAAAATTCTTAATTCTTAAATTACCAACTAATATCCTTTTAAACATTCAATCATTTAAAATTTTATTATTCATTTAAAATTTCTAATTTATATTTTTAAAGTTATACTCTTTAATTTCTGCTTTACACCTTTTAACTTTATAGACTTTATAGACTTTTGACTAATTTATGCACCATCCTGTCCCAGTCATATCTAATCCCAAACTCTTTCTTAAAATTAACATAGCATCGGTGGAGTTTACGGTGTTATCACAATTTACATCTCCGGTGGTTGGTGAGTCTTGCCAGTTGGTTTGAGACATATCCAGGTTTAGTGATTTTCTTAGAGTTAGCATAGCGTCGGTGGAAGTTATTTGATTGTCTTGATTGACGTCGGCGCGGATGGTTGAGGATTGCCCGATGGTTATTGGATATCCGTTAGAAATATTTCCATTACTATCTATAACATAAAGATAAGCTTGCTCTCCGGGTTGAAATGAGCCTTGGTTTATGGTTGCTGTGATAGAGGTATCTGACCATGATGTTGGTGTTAAGATGACAAGATTTGTGCAATCATTATAATTGCTACTATTGCCAATTTCCACTCTAGCTCTTGCATTATCCCCACTTGCAATGTATACATCATCCATATATGTTCTACAATTAGGTGTTTGGCGACCATACCCATTAACATGCAAAATGCTCCACCCCCCACTTTCCTTAAGGTTATTAGCCGTATTATCTGCCAATTCATTATTATGACCCGTTTCGTTAGTATACCAATAATATACTTTTCCATCATTGCTCGTAGAAGTAGTTGAGCCTTTAAAATAAACGCTTTGACGCAACCATTCTCCCTTTTTAAAATGATTACGATCTATGTATTTATGATATCCGGGACTTTGATCGTTGGATCCAAACAATGCCGAAGTTTCCAAAATAACTGGTGAATATATATCATTATGTGTCGTATCCGGACCAAGTACCCACATAATTTTCCAATTCATCCCATCTGTTGTATTTTCTCCCGGCCAATTACTATCTGTCGGAACAAATTGCCACCAACTAAAAAATATCTCTCTACTGTTTTGCAAATTTTTGCTAATAAAATTCCTCCAAGTTGTAGAATAATCTGCCATAAATGATAAGTCCCCACTAACACTATAAGAATCACTATATTTTTCTATTCCTTCGCCTATAACATTCCATTCGCCATACTTAGCGGATCCTGTGCCTGTACTTATATTGTCTCCGTTTATCCCTTTTTCAAAATCATCAAATATCTCAACTGTCGGTCCGCTCCCAAAATCAATCCCATTAATAATAATTTGATTATTATCAATAATATTTCCCGATATACTGGTAATTTGTCCATTACAAAAAATCGGAATAAGCAATGTTGGAATTAAAAATAAAATTAATTTTATTTTATTTGTTTTGTTTCTTAACATTTTTAGATTAATATTTCCCAATTAATTTTATAATATAATTTGAATTATGAATAAGTGTTGCGGTTAATTCTTGAAGTTAGTTGTGCAATGATTGACAAGCGATTTTTTTATTGCTAGTCTTAAAAACTTAATACTTAAATTAAAACAATGAGCATTGAACCACTGGAACAATTCAATAAAATTATAACTGATACTAAAAATCCACTAATCTTACTTCCGCAAAATCCTGATGGCGACTCTGTTGGATCCGGCTGGGCTTTTTACTTTTTTTTAAAAAAGATTGGCTCTAATCCAACTATAGCATTTCACGACCCATTAAACAACATTTACAAGTTTGATTTCTTGCCTGTTCCAAAAAATATACAAAAAGATATGTTGGGCGCCAGAGAATTTATTTTGTCATTTGACACTACCACCAACAAAATAATCAATATTCATACGGAAGAAAAAGATAATCAAACCTTGATTTATATTACTCCGGAACATGGCTCCATAGATCCGAGAGATTTCTCTTTTGTTCCGGCAAAATTCAAATATGATTTATTGATTTGTCTAAATTCCCCCGATAAAGAATCATTTGGAAAAATTTTTGAAGATAATCCTGACATTTTTTATGAAATTCCCGTTATAAATATTGATCACCACAGCAACAATGATAGCTTTGGTCAAATCAATATTGTTGAAATAACCGCGTCTTCCACTTCGGAAATCGCTTACTCAATAATCAAAAAAAACAATTTTAAGTTGAATAAAAAATTATCTGATTGCCTACTAACTGGAATTATTGATGCAACCAACAGTTTTCAAAACGAATCTACAACCCCCTACTCATTAAAAATTGCTTCTGAGCTCATGACCAATGGTGCCAATCAACAAGAAATTATTCGCCACCTTTATAAAACTCAACCGTTTAATATTCTCAAATTATTGGGAAGAATTATGTCCAAACTAAAATGGGATAGTCAAATCAAATTAACATGGGCAACTGTTTCCATAGAAGATTTTGTGCAAAGCCGGACGGAACCAAAAAATATTCCTACCATATTAAATAAAATTAAAGATCATTATAGCGATGGAGATTTTTTTCTCATACTATATCCGGCAAAAGAAAAAACCATCCACGGAATTTTAAAAATAGCTAATTTAAAAATGTTAAAAAAAATGAATTCAGAACTTTTCAAAAATGGTGTTTTGGTGGGAGATTTGTATAATTTTAAAATGGAAAATGTGACACTAAACGAAGCCGAGAAATTCTGTACTGAAAAAATAAAATCTTTAGTTAAATAATTTGACGACAAAAATTTTATTAAAACAAATGACAAAAAAAGTTTTTTTAACTATAATATTCTTAGATTAAAAAGATAAATAATCTAGATTCGTCCCCGTAGTTTAATGGATAGAACAAATCCCTCCTAAGGATTAAATGCAGGTTCAATTCCTGCCGGGGACACCGATTTTTTCAATCTGCTGACATTTTGTTGGTTTTTTATTCCCTATAATATCTTTTCTTGATTGTAATTACAAACAAGATTTACAGCTCAAGACCAAAAACAAAAACCGTAAAACAATAGACTGACTAAATACGACTAAATATTTATACCCATTTTCCCCAAGAGAATGTTATACATAATTAGTGTTGCAACAAACAAAAACACCATAAAAACCAACTTGTGTTTTTTGTGATGTTTTTTATGAAATTTTCTATCTTCATGTCTAACAACATCAAACAATTCATCACCAAATTTAACTGACATAAATGTTCCAATTGCTGATAAAATAAATATTATCCACATTGGAAACGGCTGATCAATAATATGTTTAAATAATTTCAATAATGATGTTTTGGAATATAGTTCCGGTCTGAAAAAATAAACAAACAAATTTAAAAATATAGCCACAAACAAGATATATATTTCCGAAATAAACATTCTTATTTTTAGAATAAGTCTCAATGGAAATGCCAACAGAAAACCGGCATCTGCAATAGGAGTGGATAAAACAAAAAATGACCAGGTGAGCCAACTTAACAAAAATCCCTCTCCCGCTCCATATTTCATAGAAATAAAGATAAAATAGGCTACAAAAATTAAAATAACAAAGATAAATCTCAACCAAACATTACGATGAGTCTTGTGATCAAACGGCTTAACTTCTTTTATATTGTTGATAATTTTTTTCATTGTTTATTTTTAAACGCTAAATCATTAACTTGATATCCACCGCTATTGGTTTCTTGTCCACTATCATTAACGGATTAATATCAATTTCTTTTATTTTTTCCAAATCAGAAATCATTTTTGAAAAATTAAAAACCAATTCCGTCATTTTTTCAATATCTAAGAGAATTCTTCCTCTTGTTTTTTTAAACAAAAAAGACATCTTACTGCTCAACAGCGCTTCTTTTATATCCCCTTCTGACAATGGCATTAACATAAAATCAACCAATTTAAATACTTCCGTATAAATTCCACCCAAGCCAAAGACTATAACCTTCCCGAAAGTGGCATCTTTTTTCATTCCCAAGATTAATTCCACATCGCTATTGCTTATCATTTCTTGCACAATTAAGCCACTCCTTGGAAACATTTTCTGCATTCTTTTTATATCATCTCTTAATTGTTTTTTGTTCTTTATTCCCAATATCAAAGCGTTTTTGTCTGTTTTGTGTAAAATATTATCATCATCAATCTTAAGAACAACCGGAAAATTGCCGTTATAATTTTTAAATAATAATCTCTTATTTTCAGAAGAAACATTAAAAGACTTTATCGTTTCAATATTATAATTATTCAGAACCCTGCAAGCATCATAAAAAGATAGCGCTCTTTTTCCTTTGCTTTGCGCTTCAGTAATAATTTTTTGACATTCACCGATACAATCTTCGCTTTTCAATAACTTGTTATTAAGATTCTTTTTCCCAATATTTAAAGTGGGCTGCACC
>CAZRUH010000047.1:0-4512 GCA_964603325.1 uncultured Bdellovibrionales bacterium | reverse complement strand
TACCTGTAAAATTGTTAAGTAATTTTATATTAAATTTACCAAATGGGGAAAATATTGAATTGGAGTTAAAAAACCAAATATTACAACTTAAATGTGGTAAGTATGTTGCGAAGATAAATTGCTTGGACCCTGAGGATTTTCCAATTATTCCAAATAGTAAAAAAGAACCGCAAATTACAATAAAAAGTGATGAATTTAAAAAAAATATAGAAAAAAATTTAAGTTGTGTGAGTTTAAATGATACCAGAGTTGAGTTTACAGGTATTAATATGGTTTTGAATGAAAAAATATTTTTTGCTTCAACTGATAGTTTTAGATTGGCTGAAAGTGTTATTAAAGTTAAAAAAAATAAAAATTATTCAGAATTAAAAGATGAATCAATAATTATTCCGGCGGAAACGATAAGAGAGGTTAATAAAATAATAAACAACCTTGAAAATGAAACTGATATTGTGGTAACTATTGAGGATAATCAGATTTTTTTTAATTTTGATGATATTAAAATAGTATCCAGATTGATAAATGGAAAGTACCCGGATTATAAACAAATTATTCCGGATAAATTTAAAACAAGTATAATTATTAATAAAAAAGAATTGATGCAATCGGTTAAAATTGCCAGTATTTTTACAAAAAATAATGGGGGAGAAATAAATATAGAAATTGAAGACGGGAAAATGATTATAATTTCTAAAAGTAGTGAAATTGGTGAAAATAAAGTTGAGTTAAAAATTAAACAAGATGGAGATAATCAAAAAATTGTAATTAATCCAAGATTTTTAAGTGATGGATTAAATACTATTGATGATGAGGAAGTTAAAATTATGATAAATGACAGTTTTTCCCCAATAGGATTAAAAAATATTAAAAACAATGATTATATATACATAATCATGCCGATTAAAAAATGAAATCTTTAAATATTTTTTTAAAAAACAAACAAATTGTTAAAAATAAAAAAATAGATCAAGAAACTGTTTTTTATATTTTTAAAAAAATAATTAAAAAAAAATATGGAGAAGTCGGTTTTTTAAATATTAAACCTGATTATTATAAGGGTGGAAAAATTTTCCTGATTATAAATAGTTCCAATTGGTCTAATGAGGTTTGGCTAAATAAAAAAATGATTATAAAAGAGATTAATGATTTGATTGGGGAAAATGAAATTAAAGATATTAAAGTTAAGAAATAAAATATTTTTTTTAATTTTTATTTATTTTTTTGGTTTTATTAATTTTATTTATGCTAATAATGATTTTATTATTAGTGAAATAATGTATAATCCAATTAAAAACAATAACAAAAAAACAGATTGGTTTGAAATATTTGCGTTAAATGATTTTTTAATAAATAAAAAGTGGGGGGTAATGGATGAATTTACTGTAATAAATAAGAAAAATGGAAAGAAAAATACTTGTCATGCGTTGAAAATAAATAATAGTATTAAAATAAAAAAAGGAAACAGAGTTGTTTTTGTTGATAATATTGAGCATTTTAAAAAACAGTATCCAAATTTTAAAGGAATGGCAATAGACACGGTTTTAAACTTAAATTCTGTAAATAAAGATTCTATAAAAATTAGTTTTGATAGGTGTAAAACTTTCGTTGAAAATATTCAATATAATCCAAAAAATTGGAGAAATATCAAAGGATATTCCTTGGAGTGGAATTTTAAGAATAATAAGTGGCAAAAAAGCTATGTTTTAGGTGGAACTCCGGGAAAAAAGAATTCTGAAAGAATAAAATATGAAAAAACAATAAAAGTTAATGAAATATTGCCAAATCCTCAAGGAAAGGAAAATAAAAAAGAATATATAGAATTGTATAATTTTGGAAAAAGAGAGATAAACTTAAAAAATTGGCAGCTACGAGATAGTTCAAAAAACGGGCAATATGTTTTTTTAAAAAACACCGTTATAAAACCGGGAGATTATTTGGTTGTTTACAGAAGTGTTTTTAAATTTGCTCTTAACAATGCCGGTAGGGAAGAAGTTTTTTTACTTAACCCAAATGGAGAACTTGTTGATAGTATTAAATATGAAAACGCTAAAGAAAATATTTCTTACGGTTTTGATAGAAAAAACAAAAAATGGAGGTGGAGCAATAAATTAACACCGGGAAAAGAAAATATTTTTTCTAAAATTCCAAAAATAAAAATAAAAATAGATAAAAAAATATATAAAAACATTTACGCAGATTTTAATGTAAAAATAAAAAATATTGACAAAAATAAAACAAAAATAAGTTGGAATTTTGGAGATAATAAAAAGAGTTATAAAGCCAAAACGAGGCACAAATATAAAAAAACGGGAAAATATAAGGGTTATGTAAAAATTACGGTAAATGGAGAAACCATTGATAAATATTTTGAAGTTGAAGTAAAAAAATATCCCAAAAAGAAGGTAAAAATAAACGCAATAATGCCAAATCCCGAAGGTTTGGATAAAAATAAAGAATGGATAGAGATTAAAAACAAGACAAATAAGAAAATAAACCTAAAAGGGTGGATTATTTCTACCGGATCCAAAAGAAGTAAATTGATTAATCATTTAATTTATAAAGATTTTATTGTTAATCCCAAGAGAAGTAGGAAAATTACCGGAAAATTTTCTCGTTTTTCTTTAAACAACAAAAGAGGTTGGGTAATGTTAAAGTATCCCGATGGGAGAATTGCTTATAAATTAAAATATGAAAAGAAAAATAAAATAAAAGATAATGAAATTTACAAAAAAACAAAGGGAGCTCGTTGGTTTTGGTTAAAATTTAAAAAAGATAATTTTACAAAAAGAATCAATGCCGGGAATGAACACAAAAAACAATTAAAAAACTCAAAAACAACCAATTTAAATGAAAAAGTTTTAGGTAAGCAAACAGTTTTAAAAAGAGGGCAAAAAATATTTTTCAATTCAAATAACAAAACAAATTTTGCAATCATATTTAACAGAATACAAACCAACAACAATAAAAAGGTGCGAGAAGAAAATGGCGTTTATCACTTCATTCCCAGAGCAAAAAAACGGGAAAACAATTTTATAAAAATTTTTAAAAACAAGTTATAAAGTAACCAGCAAAGACCACAACAAAAGAAGCAACACTAAATTTGTTGTGGAGTGTTTTTTAAAAAAATAAAAATTACTTAAGGAGCTTAAAGTAATGTCTCTTATAATTAAAATGCTTAAAAGCAATATTATTATAAACAATATTTTGTGGGTATATTTTTCAGTAAATAAAGTAATAAAATTATCACTTAAATAATAATTGCTTTTTTGAGAAGAATACCCGGTTTTTTTGTAGGGGTTTAAATAAATGTTTTTTTGTTTTTTGTAATTAAATTGATTATTTAATAACAAAGATTTTTTTGTTGTATTGGCACCAAAAACACCCAAAGAATTTGTTTTCTCCGGATTTCCAAAAACCTGTACCGTTATAAAAGCCGGATTATTGTTTATGTATCCGGAAGTGGTAGCAACGCCAATTTCCGTGTAATTTGGATTTAATATATTTTTTCTGTGGGTAGGGCTATTCATCCACGCTTGATGTTGTTTTTCGGCAGTTTGATAATTTATAGCCAAATTTTCTCCAGCGTAACTATAATTGTAATTGTTTTTTTTAAACCAATACCATGGAGTTAGTCCTTTTGGAGATGTGTGTGCAAAATAATTATTTATGATCATATCTTTTGCTTTGTCGTTCGCAACCTTATTTAATGTTGGATTAATAAACAAACCATTAAGACCATTTTCTAAGCGACTTTGATTAACAAGAAAAACAACATTTTTTAAATTTATTTCTTTGGCAAAAACACCATTTCCAAAACAAAAACCCATTATAACTGTAAAAATAGCTATAATTTTAAAAAAATGGATTGTTTTTGTGTTTTTCATTTTTTTGGAATAAAAAAAGCCGTTTCACCCATTTTTTGACTTATTTTTTAAATAAGTCGGAGAAACAACTTTCCATAAAGTTTTTCAATTCATCGTAATTATAGCACAAAACAAACAAAAAAGCAAGCAATTGTACAAGATGACCACCTTGTGGATAATATCAACCAAGCTTTCAATATTTTTTTAAAGGTCTTTTAATTGAAATTTATTAATTTAAAAATATAGGTATATAAAAATTTTTATATTTTTGTTTGAGATAGTTTTTTGGGTTTGGTTTTTAAATTAAAACAACCTACCACATTGAGGCTTAACTTATCAATATATATAATATATATATTTTGACACTACTATTTTTGCATGTTAATTTTAAATTAACAGATAAAAATAGATTGTCGTTTGGAAGATAAATTAAAAAAAGAAATACTAATTTAAATTAGTATTTAAATCATGATTTAAATCATAATAAAAACCCAAATGAACAAAAAAATTCTAATCACAATTCTAACAATTCTAGGACTGGCTATAATAGCCGGTGGTTTTTACTTATGGTCGCAGAAAAAAGCGGAACTAACACAGAATAATGCGGAAAAGCAAATTGTGAAACAAAATAAACAGGAAATGGAAAGGG
>CAZRUH010000046.1:0-4632 GCA_964603325.1 uncultured Bdellovibrionales bacterium | reverse complement strand
AACTTTAATCTGGCGAAATAATTGATGACGTCGGCATTATTTATTGTAATTGATTTAATTTAGGCTTTCCGGAGGTTTATTTTTTGTAACAGTGAATTCTTGGCAATTTTTGATAATTGGCAATTTAAACAAAGGTCTTGCCAAAAGGAAAAAATAATGATAAATTAAATAGTGTTAAATTTAAAAAATAATCTGAAATGATGGTTTTCCCATAGTGTGTCGGGATACTATTTATTGGTAAAATTTTATGGCGGTTCCAAAGCAACGACAAAACAAAGCTCGCAAGGGGAGGAGAAGAGCGGGACATTTAAAAAAGAATGTTAATATTTCCAACTTGGTAAAGTGCTCCAATTGTCAGGAAAAGATATTACCTCATAGGGCTTGTCCAGAATGCGGTTATTACAAAGGAAAAGAGGTAGTTTCTAAAAAATAAATTTGTTTTTTTATAATTGAATTATAAGATATGGCAAACAGACATCTTCAACGCTCAATAGCTATGCAGTCTTTATTTGAATGGGATTTTAACAGAAAAAAGAAAGATGCGATATTGTCCATAGTGGATAAAAATATTAAAGATTTGGCTGTTGGCATAGATGAAACCGATCTAATAGTGTTTTTAGTTGAAAATGTTATCAATAATCAGAATGATATTGATGAGCTTATAGCTCAATGTGCTTCCGATTGGCCATTGGAACAAATTACTACGGTTGATAGAAATATTTTGCGTATCGGTATTTGCGAACTTCTTTATGGAGATTACAATAAGGTTCCTCCCAAGGTTGCGATTAATGAGGCTATTGAATTGGCAAAGACATTTGGTGGTCCGAATTCTGCGAAATTTGTTAATGGAGTTCTGGGCACTATTTACAGAGAAATGGGAGAGCCGTTAAAAGATGACGATAAAAACAAAAAGAATAACAAAAAAACTAAGAAGAGAATTATTAAGAAATAAAAAATAAATTTGTAAATTTTCAAATTGTAAGTTTCAAAAATCAAAGACTTGTTATATCTTTTGGTGAGTGAAATTTACTGTTTGATGAAGTAAAATGATTGAAAAATTTGCTAAAAAAATAGGGATTAAATTTAACAATTTAAACTTATTGAGAGAAGCGCTAACGCATCGTTCTTATTTGAATGAAAATAAAAAAGCAAAATGGCATCATAATGAAAGATTGGAATTTCTGGGAGATGCTGTTTTGGAGTTGGTGGTTACCGATTTCTTATTTCACAACTATAATAACCCGGAAGGAGAGCTAACCAGTTGGAGAGCGGCATTAGTTAAAGGATCAACATTAGCTAAAATTTCCAAGAAAATCGGAGTAGAAGAGTTTTTGCTGATGAGTAAAGGTGAATCTAAGGACACGGGAAGAGCCAGGCAATATCTTTTAGCCAATGCCTTGGAAGCAATAATTGGAGCCATTTATCTTGATCAGGGATATGAGGTGGCTAAAAATTTTATTTTAAAAAATGTTGTTGTTGAAATTGATGAAGTTTTAGAAAAAAAACTCTACTTGGATCCCAAAAGTCATTTTCAAGAATTGGCGCAAAAATACGAAGGAATTACGCCAAGTTATAAATTGATAAAAGAAGACGGCCCCGATCACAATAGAACTTTTACCATGGGAGCGTATTTGGGAGATGAATTGGTCGCCACAGGGAAAGGATCTTCCAAACAGGATGCGCAAAGAGATTCCGCGCGCGCGGCTTTAGCGATTAAAAAATGGACATAAAAGTTAAGGTAAACAACAATTGTGTATTTAAAAAAAATAGAAATAGTCGGCTTTAAATCTTTTGCCAAAAAAACAGTTATAGATTTTCTGCCGAATAAAAAAAACAAACATTCCGATAGCAATAAAAAAATATCGGGAATTACCGCCATAGTCGGACCGAATGGTTCCGGAAAATCAAATATCGCAGATGCGGTTCGTTGGGTAATGGGAGAACAGTCAATGAAAAGTTTGCGAGGAAAGAGAATGGAAGATGTTATTTTTTCCGGTTCCAAAAATAAAGGAAAATTGAATTATGCTATGGTGTCTTTGCATTTTGACAATAGCGACAAAAAAATACCTCTTGATTTTTCAGAAGTTATTTTAAGGAGAAAACTTTTTAGAAATGGAGAATCGGAATACATAATCAACGGCTCCAAGGTTCGCTTGATGGATGTTGTTGATTTATTGGCCGGAGCCGGAGTGGGAAAAGATGGTTACAGTATTCTTAATCAGGGAAAATCAGATGTTATTTTAAATGCATCTCCCGGAGAAAGAAAGATGATTTTGGAAGATGCCGCCGGGGTTAAACAATATCAAATAAAAAAAACACGGGCGTTAAAGAAAATGAAAACGACTTCCGAAAACTTAGAGCAAGTAAATATTCTTTTAATGGAAATAGAACCTCATCTCAGAAGACTTAAAAGACAAGCAGGCAAAATTCAGAAAAGACAGCAACTGGAAAGTGCTTTGAATAATTTGCAGGAAAATTATTATTTTTTTCTTTGGAATGATTTTCAAGAAAAAGAGAGAAGTATTTATGAAAGAAAAGAAACAGTTGGCAATGAAATGATGAGAAAACAAAGGGAGGTTGATAAATTAAATGATTTTGTTATTTCCAAATCCAAGGAATTACGGGAAGAAGAAAACTTAGATAAATTAAGAAGAAAAAGAGAAAAAATGTATAATCATATACGAGAATTGGAGGGAAAAGTGATGATTTTTGACAGTAAACTGGAAATAATTCAAGAAAAAATAAAAGAGCAAAATGTTGTTCAAAGCATTCTCGTAGACAAAGATTATATTCAAGATGAATTGACGCAACTTTTTAACAATCAAAAAAGATTTATTGAAGAAATAAAACAAATTAAAAAAATTGAAGATTTGAAAAAAATCAGATTATTCGCTTGGAAAATAAAAGAATATTTAATCAGATTAAGAAAAGATATTAAGAAGGGTCAAGTGAAAAGAAAAAAAACCACAGAGCAAATTAATAAAGAAAAGGAATTAAAAATATCGCGGGAAGATATAAAAAGCCAAAAAAAGAGATTGCAGACAGTGTTGAATAAACATAAAAAAGAAATAAATCAAATTGAGCAAAAAATAAATAAAGAAATTGGAAGGGATAAAGCTCTAAAAGAAGATTATTTTAAAGCGGAAAATAGATTAAGAAAAGAACAAAAAAATTTAAGTTTCTTGAAGGACAAATTCAATGAAATTAAATTGCAGTTGGCAAAAGTGGAAACAAGAAAAGAAGATTTGGCAGTTGAGATAAAAAACAATCTAAAAAAAGATCCGGAAAAAATTAAAAGTAAGGGTGAAAAGATTAATCCAAATGAAGCATTGGGCAATATATTCAAACTTAAAAAACAGCTGGAACAAATAGGGGGAATCGATCCTTTGGTTTTGGAAGAATATGAGGAAACGAAGAAACGATATGAAACATTGCAACAAGAGTCGGAAGATTTAACAAGAGCGGTTAAGTCTTTAAAAAAAGTTGCTCAAGAAATGGATGATAAGATAGAAAAAATTTTTTCTAAAGCATTTTTTGAAATAAATAGAGAGTTTTCAAGATATTTTGAGATTATTTTTGGTGGTGGTTCCGCTAAACTTAAAAAAGTGAAAGAACTTGAATATGATAATAACAATGAGGGGGCGGAGAAAAACAATGCACTCGGAGAGAATAAGAAAGATTTTGGAATTGATATAAAAGTGTTTCCTTCAAAAAAGAAAATATCCGATTTGGCAATGCTTTCCGGAGGGGAGCGTTCTTTGACGGCATTGGCATTGTTGTTTGCCATTATTTCTTATAATCCGCCACCCTTTATAATTTTGGATGAAGTGGAAGCGGCTTTAGATGAAGCCAATTCAATTCGTTTTGGGAGAATTTTACGAGAATTGTCTAAAAATACTCAATTTATAGCCATTACTCACAATAGAGAAACTATGCGTCAAGCAAATTATTTATATGGAGTAGCTATGGGAAATGATGGTGTTAGTAAGATATTGTCTGTTAAATTGGGATAAATTGAATTGTTTTGATTTTTGTATAGCGGTTTTTTCCGAGTGGTGTAGATTGAAATATGTTGACGACAATGAAGTTTGTTGTTAATATGTGATTTGTTAACGAGGAGTTTTTGCGTTCCGGTGAATTAAAAATAAAAATCTGCATCCATAGCTCAGTTGGTAGAGCAACGGCCTCTTAAGCCGATGGTCGGGGGTTCAAATCCCTCTGGATGCACAAAAATTTTCAAAAAAACAATATTGTAAATGAAAATTTTGGAATATTAAAAACAGTATAAGGGATTTGAAGGGCGCGAGCAGGTGCGAGTGCCCAGTCAATAAAAGCCCCCGTAGTTCAACGGATAGAACACCGGCCTTCTAAGCCGATGATCTAGGTTCGATTCCTGGCGGGGGCACCAACCAATAAAAAGACGGGCGTTAACGCCTGGACGGCTCGCGGGCAAAAATTTGCTCCCTCAAACTCCCCCAATTTTTGCCCGCTTGCTTGGAGAAAATAGCGGTTGACAAATAATAAATTTTCTCATATTATAGTATCATTATCACATTTGCAAAAATGAAAGCTCGCAAAAAAATTGTATTGGCCTCCAGCGACCGCTGTTGGTGCGGTGTTTTTTTCAATTCA
>CAZRUH010000045.1:0-4805 GCA_964603325.1 uncultured Bdellovibrionales bacterium | reverse complement strand
TAGCATAGCGTCGGTGGAAGTTATTTGATTGTCTTGATTGACGTCGGCGCGGATGTTGTTTTGTCCGATAATATAGTCACTTGGCAGTCTTTCAGTACTCAACACAATATCATCTATATAAAGCGGTTGCTTTCCTCCAAATTTTTTATAATAATTGTCAAACAATATTACTTGTTGAAACTTTCTATCCGTTATCCGCATTTCTTGATTGTTTGCCAAGGTGTGCAGTGGTATCTCTGAGTCATCAACGTAAACTTCTTCTATAGAATTACTCTGCCCAAGGTCGTTTAATTTGGCATGATATTCAACTTTGTGCCAGTTTAAATCTCCTAAAATACCCGGTATTGAGTCATTGTTGTAATCACTCCACCAATTAACTCCGGATATCAAATGTGTATTAAAATCATTTCTATTTTGAACAGAAGGAAATCCGCTTGTCCCGGCATCTGCATCTGTCTCCTTGAGCCATGCCGGTTGATTAAACAGTGTCTGTCCGTACCAAGAAAAAATATAAAAAGGTTTTTTGTAAAAATTACCCCCATCCAAGTAATGACTGCTAAGAGTTGCGTTGTCATCCAAAAGCGTTTGCCAATGCCCATCGGGGGTTAACGGAAAATTTGTTCCATGTCGCAAATTATATTGCTGTATATAATCTTGATAATCATAAGCCCAAAAGCGACAACCTTTCCATAATTCAAAACCAACAGAAGAGTTTTCTCCAAGAGATTCATCATACCAAATCATTTTTTCAGGAGCTTTGTACCATATCGTCAACCAAAGCTCAGAATATCCGGAGGGATCCACCGTTGCATTCCAGTTAATATCAGGATCATTAAATGCAATATCCATACTGGCCGCCTGCCAATCATCAACAGCATTAAAATAATAAATCAATCCCCTTCCATTCTCATGTCTATCTGCAACATTTGAAACCTCCAATATTGTTGTTCCTCCATTATCGTATTTTTGTTTTGCAACCCTGTAAGACGAAACATTCCACATGGAAATGGCTTCACTGTGTGTAGTCATAGTGCTGACATCTTGTGTTTCTGTTGATACGGATTGCCATATAGGACTATTGTTAAAGTCTTGCTCCCACAACACCACGGCAAAAGATTTTGTCGGAATTATTAAAAAAACGAAAAATATTATAAGACTAACAATTTTACAATTCATAATTTTAAGATTGCAAAAATTTTTTAACATCTTTGTATGCTTCTCTGATTTGCAAACTCTCTTTGGTTTTTTTTGCTTGAACATCAATAATGTTTTTAATTTTTCGCGCCAATAAATAAAAAAATGTCCATATTTTAAAATATCGGGGTGTATTTTTTTTAAAAAATAAAATGCCCGATAAAACCAACCAATAGATTTTTTTTTGATTCTCCAGGCTTTTTTCAAGATGATAAACTCTGGCATTACAAACAATTCCCAGCGCAAAACCTTTTTTTTCGGCACGATATGAAAGATCAGCATCTTCATAATACAGAAAAAATCTTTCATCAAAAAGACCTATTTTGGCAAAAACTTCACTTTTTATCAACATAGCGCAACCGGTTATATAGTCGGTATTATAAAACGGCAAGTTTAAATCATGCTTACCGGGAGAAATGTGCTCCGTTCGCATTTTTAACCAATTTATTTTTCCTTTTGCAAACCAAACTTCTTTTTTGTTATTTTTATAGATTATCGGGCTAACTATTCCCAGTTCTTTATTTCTTTGCATAACTCTCACCATTTTATCCAAAGCATCTTTCTCAATTTGAGCATCATTGTTTAATAGAAAAATAAAATCCGCCATTTTCTCCAACGCCCATCTGATTGCCACATTATTTCCCTTGGCAAAGCCAAAATTTTTTCTATTTTTTATAAAATTAAAAGTCCTAAACTTTTTACGAGCAAATTCAAAAGAATCATCTCCGGAATCGTTATCAACAACAACCACCTCTTTGTTTAAATAGCTGAGTTTATAAACACTATCTAAACATTTTATCAAATCATCACCTCCATTGTAATTAAGAATGATAATAAAAACTTTAGGTTTTTTCATTTTTCTATATTAATTTTTAATATTTTTTGAGGGTAAAATTATTTTCAACTCATCAATGCTAATGGCTTTGGTAATCCAAAGAAATATCATATACATAAAAACACTCCCAAAAACCAAAAAGAAAAATCCTTTGTCTTGCATAACAAACAAAAATACCGCCATCACCAAACCGGATAAAATCATTCTCCCCCACCCTTTTATTGAAACTTTATAGTCTACCAATTTAAAAGAAAAATACATGGTTAACACAACAACCAGCGCCTCCGTTGCTAAAGAAATAAATGCCGCTCCAAAATAAGAATATCGGGGAATTAACAATAAATTAAGCGTTATATTAAAAACGGCGCAAACGGTTAAAATTTTCATCAAAATCTTTTGCAAATTCGCAGACAATAAAATGTTGTTGAAAAAATTTCCAAAAAAAATAAATGCCAAAGCGATAACCAAAACCCGCAAAACATTTGCCGAAACCAAAAAATCGCTTCCTCCTATTATGCGGATAATATCCTCCGCCAAAAACATCACCCCAACAACCAAAGGAATAACTAAAAGAAAAAACACTTTTGATGTTTTGTTTGCAATTCTGTAAAATTGTTTTTTGTCATCAAATATATATTTTGAAAAAAGTGGTAAAACCAAACCAATGATCATTGCCGGAAAAAAAGTAATATTTTCCAATATTTTATAGGCCATATTATAAATCCCGACCGCCTCACTGCCCTTTAATATGGACAATAAAATCGTATCCATTTTAAAATAGAGAAAAGTTACAATTGCCGACGCACCCATAGGAAAAGACATTTCTAAAAATTTTTTCCAATAATCAATATCAAATATTGGCCTAAATTCAACATATTTGCGACTCAAGAATACAATTACGGCAAAGGCAAAAAACATGTTAATCAACAACGAAGAAATAATTGCTGTAAAACCCCAATTGTTTTTAACCGCCAAAATAATAAAGCCAACCTGCAAAACTTTCCCAAAAAATTCAGTGGTGGCGACTTTGTCCATGCGAAGATTTTTTTGAAAAACGCCATTGAGAACCATATATGAAGATGCCATTATATATGCAACCGATATCAACAAAATTCCGTTCTTTACTTCATTGGAGTAAGGCAAAAAAATAATTAAAATCGGAGCCACTATCAAAACAATCAAAGATGATGTCAATCTTAATGCAAAAACATTCCCTATAATTCTTTTTTCGTTGGCATTTTTTCTGGAAATTTCCCTTGTAGCCACCGAGTAAAGACCCAAATCAAAAAAAGCGCTAAAAAAGGAAAAAAACGCCAATACTGTTGCATAATCACCAAAACCGCTTCTTCCCAAATACCTTGTGATAAAACCAATACTGATTAACGCCAAAATGGTGGAAGCTATTTTTGCAACCGTGTTAAAAATAACATTGTACGCTATTTTTTGGGCAAGAATCATTTTTTCTAAATATGTGAAATCGCCTTAATTATCACCCTTCGCTCACTTCCCTCTCCGACACTTTCCGTCTCTACTTTATCATTTTCACGCAAAGCCAAATGAACCAACCTTCTTTCATAAGCGGACATTGGTCTTAATGCAACAGGTTTTTGAGTATCAACTGCTTTTTGCGCCATCTTTTTCGCAAAGGAAATTACAGATTCATTCTTTTCTTTTTTGTAAGAGTTTATATCAAGAATAAATTTTATTTTTTCTTCAACATTTTTTCTAACTATCATCCTTGCCAAGTGTTGCAATGCTTGCAAACTTTCTCCTTCTTTTCCTATTATCAAACTGGCATCATCTACTTCTATATTGCAAACAAAATTATTATTATCATCGGCTTCAAATACGGAAACATCAGCTTTAATTCCAATTTTTTCAAGAATTTCTTTTGCAACTTTTTTTATTATTTCTTCCTTTTTCATATTTTTTAACAAGCGACAATTTAAGTTTTGCTCAAAAATCAGTTTACTATTATAAAATTACTTTTTTTCTTTTTTAAAAATATATATTTGCTGAAAAACAGCAAATAGTGTTGACACCAGCCAATAAATTGCCAACCCGGCCGCAAACTTAACACCTATAAACAATGTCATCATTGGTCCAAGGACAATCATTTGCTTGTTCATAATTTGAGCGAAGTCCGGTTTTTCATCATTCTTATTGGAATTTCTGTCTTTTTTTGATTCTTTTTTGAAAGATTTCATTTTGTCGCTTTTTTTCATCATCATTTTCATTTGCCAAAACTGGGCTCCGGCGGCCAAAACGGCTATTATTAGGCTTGGCGACGATAAATCCACTACGCCCAAAAACATTTTATTTATTTCTCCGGGATTTTTAACGAAAGAATATAAATCCCCGCTATTCGCAACTAATCCGGCGTTGGATATGTTTATAATTACCCTATAAATGGCTATCAAAAAAACTATCTGAAAAATCATTGGCAAACAACCGCTAAGAGGATTTACTTTATTCTCTTTATAAAACCTCATTATTTCTTTGGTTTGTTTTTCTTTGTTATCTTTATATTTGTTTTGAATTTCTTTTAATTTTGGCTGAATATCTTGCATTTTTTTCTGTGATTCAATCTGTTTTTTTGATAACGGTATTAGTGCGGTTTTTATAAGAACAGTAACCACAACAATGGCAACCCCAAAATCACCACCCGGAATAAAATCATAAAGAAAAATTAGCACATTATATAGTGGTTGATATACCAAGCTGTGAAAAATCGCCCCCATAAAATTTTTATTTTATAAAATTGAAAAAAGATTCA
>CAZRUH010000044.1:0-5213 GCA_964603325.1 uncultured Bdellovibrionales bacterium | reverse complement strand
AAAAATCTTTCCAGAAAGATTAAATTTTCAACAAAGATTCCCTTGGAAAAAATCGCTTTGGAAAAAATGAACATTATTTTGTTTGGGGAAAAGAAAAAAGACGGATTCGCGGGTATTGTTAAGGAATTGGAAGATAAATACAAAAGTACCAATTCAGATCATACAATTAATGAAATTGAAAAATATATGACAACAGAAATATGCTCGGCGTGTCATGGTCAGAGATTAAAAGAAGAATATCTGAATGTGCTTATAGATAAAAAATCTATTGCCGATTGGGTGAATATGGATGTAGTGTCATTAAGAGAATATCTTGAAAAACATTTCAACAAAAGAAAATTAAATAAAGTAGGAAGAACTTTAATTGAAGAAATAGCGGATAGATTGAAAATTTTGGATGACATAGGTCTTGGCTATTTGAGTTTGGCCAGAGGCGCGCAAACTATTTCCGGGGGAGAGGCGCAAAGAATTAGGTTGGCAACACAAATAAAATCAAAATTAACGGGAATCGTGTATGTTTTAGATGAGCCTTCCATAGGACTACACAGCAGAGACAATCAAAAATTAATAAAAACAATTAAAAAATTGTGCGAAAAAGATAACTCACTTTTGGTAGTTGAACATGATCGTGATTTTATTAAATCGGCCGATTGGATTATTGATATGGGAAAAGGTGCCGGGGAGTACGGCGGTGAGGTTGTGTTTGAAGGTACTGTTTTTCAAATGATGGCGAACAAAAAAAGCAATACTGCAAAATATTTAAAGGATGAGAAAAAAGTTTTTGAAAAAACCAAAGAAATAAAAGGAAACAAAAAGTATATTGAAATAATTGAAGCGGAAGAACATAACCTAAAAAAAATAAATGTAAAAATTCCGTTAGAAAAAATGGTTGTTGTTTGCGGTGTTTCGGGTTCGGGGAAATCAACACTGGTCAATGATATATTAGCAAAATCACTAAATAATCATTTTTATAACACAAAAAATATTCCCGGAAAACACAAAGCGATAAAAGGAATAGGTGAAATAAAAAAAGTGATTAACATAACACAATCTCCCATTGGAAAGACTCCAAGATCAAATGCGGTTACATATACCGGAATATTTGCTCATATCAGAAAATTATTTTCAGAAACTGAAGAAGCTAAAAATAAAAAATATACCGCCGGTAGGTTTAGTTTCAATATGCGAGGTGGTCGTTGCGAGGTTTGTCAAGGTGATGGAAAAAGAAAAATAGAGATGCAATTAATGCCAAATATGTATATAAAATGTGAAGCATGCAACGGGACTCGTTACAATAAAAAAACTTTGGAAATTGAATATCAAGGAGTTAATATTTCCGAAGTTTTACAAATGACGGTTAGTTACGCTTTAAAATTTTTCAAGAAACAGCCACTAATTTACGAGAAATTAAAAACAATGGAAGATGTGGGGTTAGGTTATCTTAAATTGGGACAAAGTGCCGTAGATCTCTCCGGAGGAGAAGCGCAAAGAATTAAGTTGGCAACAGAATTGGCAAGAAAGTCAACTGGAAAAACGATGTATATCTTAGATGAGCCTACAGTAGGTTTGCATTTTGAAGATATTCATAGATTGTTAAAAATTTGTAACGCTTTGGTTGCCAAAGGGAACACGGTATTGATTGTGGAACACAATACGGATGTTATCAGAAGTGCCGATTGGGTTGTTGAACTCGGACCGGAAGGAGGAAAGGATGGAGGTGAAATTGTTTTTGAAGGAACTCCGGAAAAACTGAAAACAGCAAAAAACAGTCCTACGGGAAAATTTTTGTAGAAAATTTAAAAAATAAAACCAGTACTTGTTGTTTTTTTAAAAAAAAGTTATAATTTTAGACGGATAGTGAGGGAAGTTATTGGGCAGGATAAAAGATTAATTTTTTAGGTTGTTTTGATGTTGGAGAAATACAAAAAAGAAAAAAAAGAAAAAAAGAATGGTTTAACACGTCTTCTTTGGGTGTGTTTTAGTTTGTCGTTGTTTTTTGGCGTGAGTTTTTTTGCTTGGAGTTATATTAAAGGTGGTAATTTTTTTACAAAAAAAAATATTACCGAAAATAAAACTGAGGATAACAATAAAGACATAATTGTTAATGAGAACAGTTTTGTTGGTGATGTAAATACTGCCGATGATACTGAAAATAATGAATCCAGTTCCAGTAAGAATTATAAAATAAAACAAATAAGATTTGGCGGGAATGTTATTTTGAGTAATGAAAATGATGATTCTCCTTTGGAAATATATGATGTTAAAAGCGAGATAGCCATTTCTCAGGAGGACGACGAGCCTAGATTTTTGGTTACATGGAAAACAAACAAAGCCGCTATTTCTAAAATAATTTACTCCAAAAGTAATGGGGACAAAAGTAAATCTGTAGCGGAAGACGGTTACGGATTTGAGCACAGCGCTTTAATAAAAAATATGGATTTTTCCACAATTTATGTTTACAAAATCAAATCTGTTGATCGCTGGGGAAATAAAACGAGTACGGAATATTTCAGTGTTTATACCGGAGAAAAAAATGAATCAATATTTGATTTAATATTTAATGCGGTGCAAGATGTTTTTGGTTGGGCGATGAAAAAATAATCCACAAGCAAAAGATACAAAAATATGTTAAAATAGAGGGGTTTAGAGTGTAAAATGTTGTCTTAAAAAACAAAAATTTTTAATAAAATGCAGGGTGAAAAAAATAAAATTATAAGATATTGTTTGCTTGCGATGATACTTGCGATAGTAGGCGGTGCTTTTTGTTTTTTTCAAATGACGGAAGCTCAAACTGTGGGCAATAAAACTTTAGATGTTTCGGCCTATATCTTAGATCAAAACAATAAAGAAATTCCGAACGGTAAATATAAAATTAGGTTTGCCATTTATAACATTGAAAAAGGAGGAACAAGTTTATGGCAAGAAGTGCAAGAAATAGAGTTAAAAAACGGTATTTTAAATGCTTTTTTAGGGTCGGTTGTTCCTCTGCCAAATTCTCTTGACTTTAGTAAAAGTGATTATTATTTGGGAATAAAAATCGGCGACGATGAGGAAGCCTATCCGAGAAAAAAGATCGCCTATGTCCCATTGGCTCTTAATGCTATAAACGCAAAACAGCTTCAAGGAGCAACAATAGGAACAAAAAAGGGAGATATTTTACAGTTGGGCAAAAAAGGGAAAATTGACCTAAAAAGATTGCCAACGGGAACGAGTGGAAAAAAATTGGTATTGAGTAATGACAGTCGCTTACATAAACAAAATACGGATACGGGAACTGACTCAACGACTTTTAATATTGGTGATAGTAGTTCTTTGAGTGGAAACTTTGACATAACGGTTTCCGGCTCTACAAATAAGCCAACACTTCGTTTCAATTCTTTAAGTCAGTCTTGGCAATATTCAAATGATGGGGTTAACTTTTCAAATATTGATGCCAGCGGAAGTTTTTTGTCTTTGGGTGGCGGAACAATGACGGGGAATATTGTTTTTAATTCATCTCAAACTTTTGGTGGAGCATCTCTTTCCGATTTGGGTATACTTTCCGGAGTTGGTTCGGTATCAGCGGGTTCGTTACTTGTCGCCGATTCAACCGGAACTATGAATTCATTTTCCGGAAATGCTACCGATGATGGAGAATTTTTAAGATTTAGTTGGAATGGCGGAAATCCTACATTGTCGTGGGATGTAATAACAGGTAGTTTTACTTCTTTTACTATTGCCGGGGACAGTGGAGGAGGGCAAGTGATTTCTGATGGAAATACATTAAACATTGCCGGAGGAAACAATATTACCACAACTGATTCCGCCACCGATACTTTAACAGTAAATCTTGATACAACATTAACCGGAGTTACATGGAATGGCAACAACATAAGTTCATCTTATGGAGGAACGGGAATTGACTCTTCGGCATCAACCGGAGTACCGACAATTTCCGGTGGGGCTTGGAGCGTTTCGTCAACACTCCCGGTGGCACTGGGAGGAACTGGTTCCGGAACTTTAAATAATTTAATTGCTTTGGGAACACACACTACCGGAAATTATATTGCTACAATAACGGGAAATTCTCAGATTTCCGTTTCCGGCTCAGGCACGGAAAGCGCCACAACAACACTATCCATAGTTGCAGATTCTATAGGAAACTCTCAACTAACTTATGATACCGGACAAAATTTAACAACATCTTCATCACCAACATTTAGTGGCGCAACAATCAACGGAACGCTTGGTATTATTGAAGGGGGAACCTCCCCGACATATCATACTATTTTTCAGGGCGGAGATCAGGGCTCAGATATTACCTATACACTGCCAACGGCGGATGGTTCTGCGGATTATGCGTTAACCACAAACGGATCGGGTGTTCTTTCTTGGAAAGAAATAGCCGGAGTTGGCGGAGTTGGCGATATTAGCGCAGTGGGAGATGTTACCAGTGGAGAAGCTTTTACGGCGACGGGAACTTCCGGAACCAGTTTATATTTTTATGATGCTGATGGAAGAGGACAACTAACAATAACAGATTTAACATCCGCGCAAACATACACTTTACCCGATCAGTCGGGAACCATAGCTTTGATGAGTGATGTTACGGGGTATTCGCATAATCCGGTAAGTGTTACGGAAACCAACGCGGTAAGTTATGTTGATTTTGATTCTGCAACACAGGCGTTTACTTTTAATTATGTGGATTTGACCGCTGATGTTACGGGTGTTTTACCTGATGCAAATGTTGCCAATGATTTAACAATATCCGGTGGCAATATTGCTTCTTCAAATATCGTCTTGGAAACAGATACCACAGATACTACGGAAGGAGCCATTCAATGGGATGCGACTAACAATCGTATCGTTGTCGGAGATGGCGCAACAACAGTTACATTTTATTCCGGTGCCGGTGCCGGAGGATTGAGTGGTGGGGGAACGACCGGTCAAGTTGCTTATTGGTCTGACGCAACGACTTTAGCGGGGGAAAATCAATTATCAAGTAGTCGCGGAGGGACGGGAATTGACTCTTCGGCATCAACCGGAGTACCGACAATTTCCGGTGGGGCTTGGAGCGTTTCGTCAACATTGAATTTATCACTGGGTGGAACAGGGACGTCAACCACTTTTACTCAAGGATCAATAGTTTTTGCCGGAACTAGCGGAGTTTATTCTCAAGACAACTCTAACTTTTTCTGGGACGATACCAATAATAGACTGGGAATAGGAAC
>CAZRUH010000043.1:0-5313 GCA_964603325.1 uncultured Bdellovibrionales bacterium | reverse complement strand
CATCAATACTTAATCCATATCTTATCCCATCAAACCTTGCCATATTTGAGCTTACTTCCGAAGGAACAATGATATAATAAACCGGTAATGCATATTTGCTATGAGGGATGCTTATTTTTTTGATTTTTGCGCCCAATTTTTCAAATTTTTCTATAGCATTATTAAAAATTTCTTCCATTTTTTTGTTTAAAGTATTTTCAAAATACTCTTTCGGTATACCAATTTTTACTCCGGATATATCTCCATTTAAGAAGTTTTCATAGAATTTCCCGCCACTTTTTGCCGATGTTGCATCCATATTGTCTCTGCCGGAAATTCGTGAAAGAACAATGGCCGTATCTTCAACTGTTTTTGCAATCGGACCAATTTGATCTAAACTGGAAGCCATTGCCAACAAACCATGTCGCGAAACACGTCCATAAGTTGGCTTTAATCCCACAACGCCACAAAATGATGCCGGCTGACGAATAGACCCTCCAGTGTCTGAACCCAAAGAATAAACCGCCATATCTCCGGCAACAGACGCCGCCGATCCTCCGGACGATCCTCCGGGAACTCTTGAGATGTCTATGGGATTTTTTGTTTTTTGATAAGCGCTATTTTCAGTTGATGCGCCCATAGCAAATTCATCTAAATTGGTTTTCCCCAAAATAATCGCTCCTTCTTTCTTTAATTTCTTAATCACCGTCGCATCATATGGCGCAATATAATTATCCAAAATTTTTGATCCCGCCGTTGTACGTTCTCCAACTATACACATATTGTCTTTGATTGACACAGGTATCCCTGCCAATAAATCAATGTCTTGACCGTTCTTTATTCTCTTATCAATCATTTCCGCTTGCTTCATTGCCAGATTTTTTGTTGGGGTCAAATAAGCTAATATGTTTTTATCGTTTTTTTCTATTTTAGAAAAATATTCCTCAGCCAACCTGACAGCCGTGGTTTCGCCATTTTTAAGTTTTTTGTGAATTTCTCTAATCATTTTATTTTAATACCGATCTTACTTTAATTTGATTATCTTTTTTTTGCGGGACATTTTGAATTATTATTTTTTGTTTATTTTTATCTGCATCACAAATAACATCTTCTCTGTAAACATTATCTATTTCTGTAATATGTCCTATTGATTCAATTTTATCGGTATTTGCTTTGCTTAATTTCTTAAAATAATCCAAAATCACGGAAAGTTCTTTTTGATATTTTGAAATTTCCGATTTACTTAAACCGATTCTCGCTAGACCGGCAATGTGCTTTATATCTTCTTTGGTTAACATATAAAAAATTATGAAATAAGTTTTAAAAACTCTTTTTCTCCAATTATTTTAACATTTATTTTTTTTGCTTTATCATATTTTGATCCGACAGATTTTCCGGAAATTAAATAATCCGTCTTAGAACTAACAGATGATGATATTTTTCCGCCAGCCTTTCTAATCATATCCTTTATTTCTTCTCTTGTAAAGTTATCCAGCTTCCCCGTAATTACAAAAACCTTTCCTTTGATCTTTGAAACAATATTCTTATCTTCCGAGATAATAACATGAACACCAAGCTCATTCATTCTTTTTAATGATTGGATATTTTTTTTGGCATTAAACCAATACCACAAACTTTGAGCCGCTTTTTCTCCAATGCCATCAATTTTTTCCCAATCCTCAACTGTTATTTGAGGAAAGTTTTTTATTATATCATTTAAATTTTTTGTTTTTTTGTTATCGGTTATTTTGGATAAATTATTAGCAATTAAAATTGCCGTTTCTTCACCAACATAGCGAATTCCAAGCGCGAACAAGAAATTTGCGAAAGAAACTTTTTTACTTTCTTTAATCGCTTGAATTAAGTTATCAGCTGATTTATCAGCAAATCCATCCAATAACATCAAATCTCCCTTTTTAATTTCAAAAATGTCTGATATTTCAGTAACAATTCCCCGTTGTACAAGTTGCTCAACAATCTTCTCTCCCAGTCCAATAATATTAAATCCTTTTTTGCCAACAAAATGAATAATCTTTCTGACTTCCATGGCGAAACAATTTGAATTCAAACAATAATGAACAGCCCCCTTACTGTTTTTTGTTTTTCTGGAATTCAAGATTTTCTTTTTGGAGACTTTTCCTCCACAAATTGGACATCTATTTGGCATTCTCCATATTTTCTCTTTTCCGGTTCTTAATTTTTTAATCACCTCAATCACCTCCGGAATGATATCTCCGGCTTTTTGAATGATGACAGTATCTCCTATTCTAACATCCAGTCTTTTTATTTCATTTTCATTATGCAGTGTCGCCCTACTAACAACTGAACCGGCGACACGCACCGGACGCAAGTGAGCGACAGGAGTTAATGCCCCCGTCCTGCCTACTTGCACAACAATATCTTTCACAATCGTAGTTGTTTTTTCTGCGGGAAATTTATATGCAATACCCCAACGAGGAGATTTTCCCGTATATCCCAAAATTTTTTGTATTTTTCCAGAGTTTATTTTTATTACTACTCCGTCAATTCCATAGTTTTCTTTTTTTCTTTTTTTTATCCATTCTTGATAAAAATTTTCCACCTCTATAATGTTTCTACATTTCATATAATTAGGATTAACTTTGAAACCCAGCTCTTTCAATAAATTCAACTCATCCATTTGAGTTTTTGGATTTTGAACTCCATCTTTTTTATCAATCTTATCAATATCATATATAAAAGAATCCAGATGACGCTTAGCAACAATTCTTGAATCTAGTTGACGAATGGAGCCGGCAGCCGCATTTCTGGTATTGGCGAATTCGGTCTCCCCCTTTTTCTTTCGCTCACTGTTTATTTTTTTCAATTCATCTTTTCCCAGCCAAATCTCTCCAACAGCTATCAAATCCGGTTTCATATTTAGTTTTAAGGGAATACTGCGAATTGTTTTTATGTTAGCTGTAACATCTTCACCAATAATTCCACCACCTCTTGTCGCCGCCTGAAATAATTCTCCATTTTTATAAGTTAAAATTATCTTTAGACCATCTATTTTAAGCTCACAAACATAGTCCAAATTCCTTATTAAATCTTTGCCGTTTTTAACTTTTTTCACTATTATTTTCTTGATTTTTTCTTCCCATTTTTTTAATTCGTTAAAATCAAAAACATCATCAAACGACCACTGCTTGATTTTATGTTTAACTTTTTTAAATTTATCCAAAACTTCTCCGCCCACCCTCTGAGATGGACTTGTTGCCGATTTAAGTTTCGGATATTTATTCTCCAGCCCTATCAATTCTTCCATTAAAGAGTCATATACTTCATCAGCAATTAATGGCTTGTCTAAAACATGATAAGCATAACTATATTTATCAATTTCTTTTCTAAGTTTTTCTATTCTGCTTTTTATCTCTTTAATTTTATTCATAATTTTTATTATAGCATAAAAAATCTCTCAATAAGAGAGACCTTAAAAAAAATATTATTTTTAAAAAATTACGGAAATGTCATTCTTACCGCCCGACTGGTCTCTCTATATTTTCCAACAGATTTTATGGTTTTTATGTCCGAAACTTGATCATTGCAAGTTAATTGGTTATCATCAGAGTCATAAAATGTTACAACCGCAACACCTCCCGAACCACCAAATGTATTCACTTCTTTTTCATTGTCCGCATTACAACTTCCGAAAAATGTGATATTATTTATAATTCCGCTCGGATCAGTATTAAATTTTATTCTCTGCAACATCCATTCCAAGCCATAATCTGCAACCTGAAAAGCAAAAACCGATCTGGTCGTGGCAAAGGAACTTTTTCTATCTATACTTGTAACATTGATAACACTCATACCAACAATTAAAGAAAGCATCATTATAAACAATGTAAAAACCAATACTGACCCTCTCTTGTTCCATTTTGTTTTGTTTGGCAACATAAACATCAAAATTATCAATTTAAACTTATCCCGGAAATATTATAATCTCGTAAGGAAACACTGGTCTGAATATTGGCGGTGCTACTTCCATTTTGCATACTCAATACTATCGTAACCAAGCCAACATTGTTACTATCACTTTTATTGGCTATAAATTTCCCACTCACATTACCGGTAACAATCTCTTCATCATTGCCAGCATCAAAAGGAACCGTCTCACAAGAAGAAATTCCGGTTGCACCATTGACATTTTTTGTTAACTTGTTGTCAATAAATTCATATTTTATACAATTCATTTGAGAATAGTCAAAAATAACCAGCCTTTGACCATCTACGGAAATATCCACTACTGAACTCGTCCTGATACTTTTTGCCATTAAATTTAAAGAATATTGAGCATTGTCTAAATTTTGTTGAAGAGCTTTATTTTCTTTATATGCTTTAAACATTTTGCCAAAAGCAACTGTTGAGCCGGAAACAATCAAAACAAAAATAAACATAGCCACAATTACCTCTGTTAATGTAAACGCTTTTTTGTTATTTTGTTGCACCTTTCTGTTTAGCATATATTTATTTTCCCCACTGAGTTAAATTTATCATTGAAAAAACGCATTTATTATTGATGGTACAATTGGAAAACGGCCCAAAATAACCATCACCCCATTTCACTCTAACAGATACAATAGCCGAACGATAATCGCTTCCGCCAACATAATTAATTTTAACTGATCGTCTAAACTTAGTCCTGCTTCCACTGGCATCGTGAGAATATTTTCCATTCTTATAATATAGACGACAGCCGGTGTTGAAACAATTTTCAACATTGGAATTACAATATTTATTGTCTGTGTCAAGAAGACATGATCCGGCGGCACTTGTAGCTTCTAAATTATCAAAACTGTCATTACCTTTTGCCCAATTGTTATCTCTTATATTTCTGGCCAACTCCACTCCTTCCTGTGCCAACATTGAAGCAATTATGCTATCCCTAGTGTCCGCAAAATTTTTTAAGCCAACCACAAATAATTGAGAAATTGTCACCATTGTTACGCCCAAAATAAAAACAGATAACAAAACTTCTCCCAAAGAAAAAGCTTTTCGCTTCTTTCTTTTAATTTTCAATAATCCTAATTTTAATCTTATATTATTCATATTTTAAAATATCCCTAAAGCGGTATATAAAAACTAAAAAACACAAGGATCTTTTTGTGTAGTTATTAAACCCGTTTTTGTTAAACAAATATGATATTCGGATGAATTTTTCCTTAAAACAATATCCATATTGCCAATTCCATTATTAAACGGAGCAACAAATTGCGCTAAATATAATGGGAAGCCACCATTAATTCCAAAAGAGATGTTATTATCCAAAATTTTCTGTTTATATATCCCACCACAACTCTCAAAACTCCCAAG
>CAZRUH010000042.1:0-5353 GCA_964603325.1 uncultured Bdellovibrionales bacterium | reverse complement strand
ATTTTGTCTATAAAATATCTTTTTACTATAGAATCCAGAAGAATACCAATTTCCATAAATAAGAATATTGGTAGTATTAAAATAATGGTTTTTGTTTGATAGTTTTTGAAAATGAAAAATAAACGATTTCTTTCCAACATATAAAACTTCCATTTGTTGCGTTCGTTTTTTTGAAAAATATATTTGTGCCACATAATTGATTTTGCGGAAAGAACAATTTTATAGCCTTGCATTTTCAATCGCCAACTTAGGTCTTGGTCTTCCAAGTAAGCAAAAAATTTGTCATCTAATCCGTCAAGAGAATTTAAATAGGCATTTTTTTTGATTAGCAAACTGCAACCGCTGGCACAAGTGATTTCTTTATCTTCTTTAATTTTTGAAAAATCTTTTTGTTTATAGTTTCCGCAGAAACCAAAACCAAGATAATTTATTTCATTTCCAAAAGTATTTATTAGCTCGGTTTTGTTGCTATTTTGGTGTAAAAATATTTTTGGTTGCGCCAAAGCTATTTTTTTATCGGCGAAAGATGATTTAATTAATTCCTTTAGCCAACTATAATCTACAATAACATCAGAGTTTAAAAGAATGACAGCATCAAAGTGTTCCCCCATGGCATTGTTTACAAACATTTCATCAAGTATTTTTTTATAGGCTCCGGCATAGCCGAGATTTTTCTTATTTTTAAATAATTTTACTTGCGGATAATTTTTTTTAACAAATTCAAAAGAATTATCTTTTGAATTATTATCTATATAAATTGTTTCGTAGTTTTGGTAAGATTGATTTAAAACTGAGTTAAAAGTATCTTTTAAATTTTTCTCATCATTATATCCTAAAATTATAACGGCAATAGAAGGATTTTTATTATTCATATTATTTTTTTTCTATTTTTTTTAAGGCCTCTTTTCTGACGATTTCAGAAATATTTCTTTCTATTCGTTGAATAATATTTATTAGCTTAAATATTATTAAAAATACGATAACAAAACCGAGAAATATAAAAGTGTTCAAACTTTCTCCCATTCCGAGTTTTTGAGATAGGAGTCGGGCTGTGTCGGGAAACAGGGAGAAAAATAAAATTCCACCCCAAATCACAATTGTAATTAAAAACTTTAAAAAAGTATATCCTTTTTCTTTCTTAATAAACTTTGAAAAAGCACTCCAGAGAAATAATGAGGAAATAATAACTAAAAATATTTGGTATATTGATAGATTTAACATATTTATTCAGAAAGTATCATTTTAATTAAAGTTTTAATTCCATTTACAAAACCCTGTTTATTTGCTTTATTCATTGAATAGTTTGTATAACGAACTTCAATGGGAATTTCTTTGTATTTTAATTTATGTCTTTTTATTTCTCTAATTACTTCGCTGTCATATTCGTAGTGATCAGTTTGGGTATCAATAAGGAGGATAGCTTTTTTAGAATAAGCGCGGAAGCCGGATTGACTGTCTGTCACCCATAATCCATAAATTATCCAAGTAAAGAAATTGCCAATATGATTTGCCACTATTTTGTAAAAAGGCATTCCTTTGGGATTTTTTAATCTGGTTCCAAGAACAACATCGTATCCCTTGTTTATATTCTCTATCATTTTTTCTATATTTTTTGGATTATGTTGTCCATCTCCATCCATGGTAATAACAATGTCGGCGTTTAAAATTTTTGTTGCTTCAATTCCGGTTTTAACGGCGGCGCCTTTTCCTCTATTGATAGATAATTTCAAAGCGGTAACACCTTCTAGAGAATTTGTTTTTGCATAGGTATCATCTTTACTGCCATCATCAACCACAATTATATTTTGGTAACCATTTTTTTTAATTTCTTCAATGACATCTTTAATAACAGCACTTTCATTGTATACGGGAATTATAATATATATTTTTTTTGAAGTGTTCATATCTTCATAATGATTTATTTTTTGCTTTTTGTAAAGAAATTAGTTTAATAAATAAAGAAAAAATACACTTTTTGAAAAACATTGAAAGACTATGTGTAATTAATGACTGGTAGGGATAATAGATTGGGATAGGGCAAGTTGTTTGAATCAAAGAAATTAATTTACCTAATTGTTTATTTGAAAAGATTTTTTTGTTAATTTTTTGTGTTGCCAAATTAGTAATGTATAATAATTATTTTGAAATCGAAAAAGATATTTGTTGAAACAAAAGGTTGTGGCAATATTTTTAAAATATAGTTTTAATGTTGAAAATTGTTTGGTTAAAAAATTGATTAAACAAACACACAAAAGACTTGTTTTAAACAAGTCTTTTGCAAGGTTTAAAAAATAGTCTTTTTTTAAGACTATTTTTTGATTGTTTTTAAATTCTTTTTTGCTTTTGATTTTTTTAAAGAGGTTTTTTTAGGGGCTTTCTTTGATAATTTTTCTTTTAATTTAGTCGATTTCTCCGTAATCTTTTGAAATCTTTCCATTCTTCCGGCAGTATCAACAACTTTTTTATCTCCGGTAAAAAAAGGATGGCACATTGAGCAAATTTCTACTTCAATTTCCTTTTGCGTTGATCCGGTCTCAAGGATAGCGCCACAAACACACTTTATTTTTGCGTCAGGATAATAATCTGGGTGAGTATCTTTTTTCATAGTCTTATTTAGTTAATATCAAACATTAAAAGCTTCTAAATATTCTTTCTTATTTGCAACGAAGAAATACTAGCACATAAAAAAATAATTGACAAGAGTCGGTTTTTTGTTATACTGGACTATGTGCTAAAATGGTTAGCATTTTAAAGAACATGTTTTTTTGAAACTTTTTCCTGTTCGGATTTTAATCTGAATTTGAAAGTTTTTGTTTTGGTGATAAAACCAAAAATCAAAAGAACAGGTGTTAATTTAATAAGGAAAAAATATGAGCATAAAAAAGAAAAGTAAAAAAAGAGTGGCGACAAAAAAGAAATTTGTCGGCGCTTCGGTTAAAGTTGATTTGACTAAAAATAAAGTGAGCGCGCAAGAGATGTTAAAAAGTGGAGTTCATTTTGGACATAGTAAATCTCGTAAAGATCCGAGAATGGAGAAGTACATTTTCACTACCAAAAAAGGTATAAATATTATTGATCTGCAAAAAACTGAAGAAATGTTGAATAATGCTTTGGATTTTGTGAAAAAGATTCGGAAAGAAGGTAAAAAAATTCTTTTTGTGGGAACGAAAAAGCAGTCAAAGTTTTTAGTCAAAGCTGTGGCTGAAAAGTGTGAAATGCCATATGTGGAGGAGCGTTGGTTGGGAGGCACGTTTACAAATTTTTCAGTTATCAAGAAAAGAGCGGAGTACTTAAGAAACTCTCAGGATAAAATGGATAAGGGAGAGTTTGATAAATATACTAAACTTGAAAAACTGAAAAAGAGTGAAGAGTTGGAAAAACTGGAAAAGAAAATGGGAGGGATTAAAAACATGAAAGAATTGCCGGGAGCGGTGTTTATCGTAGATATTAAAGCTGACAGTATAGCTTTGAAAGAGGCTTTGAAAGCGAACATTCCGATAATTGCTCTTGTGGATACAAATGTAAATCCGGAGCAAGTTGATTATCCAATCCCTGCAAATGATGATGCGGTATCTTCAGTCAAGTTAATATTGGAATATGTGGGAACGGTTATTTTTGAAAAATAATTATTAAAGTTTAATTGGCGGTTATTATGTTAGAATTAATAAAAAAAATAAGACAACAAACGGGAGCCGGTATGGTTGATGTTAAAAAAGCGCTTGAAGAATCTGATAATGATGAAAAAAAAGCAATTGAAATTTTGCGAAAAAGGGGACAAAGTAAGGCCGTAAAGAAAGCGGATAGAGTTGCTAAAGAAGGCATAATCGGTTCCTATATACATTCCAACGAAAAAATAGGAGCAATGGTGAAAGTTTATTGCGAAACTGATTTTGTGGCAAGAAATGAAGAGTTTAAAGAATTGGCAAAAGATATAGCGATGCATATTAGCGCAACAAGCCCCCTTGTTTTAAATCCTGAAGATGTAGAAGATTCTCTTGTGGAAAAAGAAAAAGAAATTTGGATGGAACAACTTAAGGATGAAAAGAAACCTGAGGAAATTATGCGCAAGATTATGGAAGGAAAGGAAAAGAAATTCAGAGAAGAAATATCTTTAATGACGCAACAGTTTGTTAAAAATCCGGATATTACCATTAAAGATTTGATTAGTGAGAAAATAGGAAAAATTGGAGAAAACATAAAAATTGGTGAATTCATCAGGTTTGAATTATAATTTTGATGCGAACCGATAATGGAGATTAGCGATAAATATTATGTTTAAATATTTAGTTAGTTTATATGGATGGGGAGAAGAAAGTGTTTGTTTGAGTGAAACGGAAATTAATAATAATCCGGAAGTTATTGTGGAAAGTGAAATTGGTAAAATATTGGGGAAAGTTAAAAGAGTAAGCGAGGAAGACGAAGAATACGGAAGATACAACAGAATGAATATAGTTAGGATTGCGACAAAAAAGGACATGATTGTGTTTAGAAACAACTCTGAGAAAAGGAAAAGTATTTTGAAAAAATGCAGAAAAGAAGCAAAGAAATTGGGGTTGGATATGAAATTTGTTGATATTTGTATTACATTGGGAAAAGGGACTATTGTGGTTTCATTTATTTCTGATGGAAGGATTGATTTTCGGCAATTGGTAAAAAATTTATCCGGAACGTTTCATTGTTCTATAAAAATGCATCAAATTGGCTCTAGAGATGAAGCTAGAAAACTGGGAGGATGTGGGGTTTGCGGTAAAGAGTTATGTTGTTCTAAGTTTTTGGGCAATATACCAAGTATTTCCACTGAAATGGCAAAAATTCAACAGGTTGCTCAGAGGGGATCGGATAGAATTTCCGGAGTTTGCGGGAGATTGCTTTGCTGTCTATCATATGAAGCGGATCAATATCGTGAAATGATGAAGGGTATGCCGGAAATTGGCAGTAAAGTAAAAACGGAAAAGGGACAAGGGGAGATTGTAGAGATTAATCCACTCAAGAGAGAGATAAAGGTTAAAATTGATAATTTGAACAATGAGTATATAATCATTAAAAAGGAAGAGATTTAACAAAATGTTTTATTTGTATTTTGTGCTACCACCGGTAATAATTGTTATAAGTTTGGCATTGATAATATTTTTAGTGTCTAGAAAATCGTTGGATATTGAGAAAAAAATAACTGAAAGTAACGGTAGAGAAGTGGGTAGTCTGCTGAGTAGGGAAGTCAAAAGTAGAGGTTTGTCTTTTCTGGAAAAGATAGCCCATCTATTTAAAATTTTTTCGTTAAAAACTCATAATTGGCTAGAGGAAAAATTGAGGTTTATCAGGCAAAGAAAGGAAAAAATTAAAGCAAATAATAAAA
>CAZRUH010000041.1:0-5695 GCA_964603325.1 uncultured Bdellovibrionales bacterium | reverse complement strand
GGCCAGTAGCTCATCTGGTAGAGCACCTCATTTGCACTGAGGAGGTGGCGGGTTCAAGTCCTGTCTGGTCCACAATTTTAAAAAGGTATGAAATATATAATTGGACACAAAAATCCCGATACGGATACCATTTGTAGCGCTATTGCCTATCAAAAATTTTTGGAAAAAAATGGTGTTAAGTCTAAAGCTCTCGCTTTGGGCGATTTAAATAATGAAACCAAATTTGTTTTAGATATTTTTGAGGTTGCTTATCCGGAAAAAGTCAACAAATTGCCTCGCGGAGCGGAAATCATATTACTTGATCATAATGAGGAAAGTCAAAGCATTGACAACATAAATGATCTGGATATAGTTGAAATAATTGATCATCACAAAATAAAGTTGGCAACCGATAAACCTATTTCAATTTATATAAAACCACTGGGATCTTCTTGTTCAATTATTGCTGAAAAATATTTTGATAGTAACATTAACATTTCTAAAAAAATCGCCTCTATTTTAATAGCGGGAATAATATCGGATACTTTATTTTTTCGTTCGCCTACAACTACGGATATTGATAAAAAGTTGGTATATGAATTAAATAAAATTGCCAAAATTGATGATTTAGAGAACTTTAGTTTAAGAATGTTTGATGCTAAAAGTGATTTAGGCGATATTGAAACGGAAGAGTTGATTAAGTTAGATTATAAAGTTTTCAATTTTGGTGGAAGGGATTATGGGATAGGTGTTATGGAAACAACTAATAAGGAGTTTGCTTTTAAAAGAAAAGAAGAAATAATATCCAAATTAAAGGAAATAAAAAACAATGAAAATTTGGAAGGAATTTTCTTTGTGGTAATTGATATTTTAAGCGAAAAAAGTTGGACATTTTATCCCGATCAGTTTTGCAAGAACTTGTTTAAAAAAGTATTTAATGCCAAAGAAGAGGGGAAATCTTTATTTGTAGATAAACTTGTTTCAAGAAAGAAGCAAATAGTTCCCAAACTGGAGAATTGCCTTAAAAAATAACGCTTATACAGCCATTAGATTTTTGGATCGGTAGATTGTTTTTTGTCTATTGCGAAATTGTGAAATTGATTTAATTAAACAGCGTTTGTTTGTTGAATAATTAATGTAAAAATGCCATTCGGAAAGATGGTATTTATTTTTCAAGTGTTGGTGAGAAAGTCGTAACTTTAATTGTTTTTGACTTTAAAAAAGAATAATTGTAGAATATTTGAGAAGGAATGAGAAATGTTAGGGTTGCTAATTTTTTTAATAAGTCATTTTATGTTAGATAAAAAAATAGAAGCGGTTGAAAAAAAATTTTTTTCCGATTTTAAAAAAATATCTTCCGAAAAAGAGCTTGAAGATTTGCGTATAAAATATCTTGGTAAAAAAAGTGATTTTAATCAAATTTTAAGAAGTATAAAGGATTTGTCATCAGAAGATAAAAGGCACATCGGAACAGTTGCCAACAAAGTAAAGAAAAGAATTCAAAATAAAATTACCGATAAGAAAAATGAGTTTAGCAAAAAAGATAATCTTGATAAAGAATGGATTGATGTGACAGCTCCCGGAAAAAAAATCAGACAAGGACATTTGCATCCTTTGAGTATCGTACAGAGAGATATTGAAGATATATTTACATCAATGGGATTTGAAATTGCTGATGGTCCCGAGGTTGATAGTGAATACTACAACTTTGATGCAATAAATATTCCGGATGATCATCCTGCTCGTGATATGCAAGATACTTTTTGGATTAGCAAAAATCCGAAAAGAAAAAAAGGGGAAGGGATTGTTATGCGAACACAAACTTCCAATGTGCAAGTTCAATATATGCAAAAACATACCCCGCCGTTTAGAATAATTGTTCCCGGACGAGTATTTCGCAATGAAGCAACTGATGCCAGTCATGAACACACCTTTCATCAATTTGAGGCGCTGGTAGTCGGTGATGATGTCAGCGTTGCCAATTTTTTATATATTGCCGAAACTTTCTTTTCTCAATTTTTTGGCAAGAAACTGGATGTCAGATTGCGTCCAAGTTATTTTCCTTTCGTTGAGCCCGGATTTGAATTTGATATATCTTGCGCAAACTGTGCCGGGACCGGGTGTTCAACTTGCTCACAAACCGGTTGGATAGAGGTGGGCGGTGCCGGGATGGTGCACCAAAATGTATTTGAGTCAGCCGGCTACAAAAGAAACAGGTATCAGGGTTTTGCGTGGGGATTTGGATTGGAGAGATTGGCAATGATGAAGTATAAAATTGATGATATAAGATTATTCCACAGTGGCGATGTGAGATTTACGAGGCAATTTTAGCAGTATGGGTGATAAATTATTTATGCTCAATAAAATAATAAACAACTTGTAAATATACAAAAATGAAATACAGTTATAATTGGCTCAAAGAATTGAGCGGAACAAAAAAAGAGGTTGAAGAAATTGCGGATTTGTTTATGACACATAGTTTTGAGGTGGAAAGCATAGATGACTTGGCTAAGGGTCTTGATAAAGTGGTAATTGGAGAAGTTTTGGAAATAAAAAAACATCCCAATGCGGATAGACTAAATATTGCTTATGTTGATGTTGGTAAAAAAAACGGCGGAGAGTTGCAGATTGTTTGCGGAGCGTCAAACTTAAAAACCGGACAAAAGGTTCCCGTTGCGTTGGCTGGAGCTATACTGCCAAATGGTGAAGGTGGTTTTGAAATTAGAAAGAGCAAAATTCGTGGTATTGAATCAAGCGGTATGATTTGCGCTGAAGATGAGTTGGGACTGGGAAATGATCATAATGGGATTATGGTGTTGAGTGGTGATGCGGTTATCGGAGAATCTTTTGTAAAATTTATGAGGATGGATGATAAGATTTTAGATATTGATATTTTGCCAAATCGCGCTCATGATTGCTTGAGTTATGAGGGCGTGGCTGATGAATTGATGGCTCTGGAAAATTATTTTGGCGATTTAAAGAAAGGTAATGGAAATAAAAAAGAAGTAGAAAATTATTTAATTGCAAAACAACTAAAAAAACTTACCGTGAAAGTGAATACGGAAAATTGTTTTAGATATATTGGCGTCAGAATTGAAAATATTAAAATAAAAGAATCTCCTCAATGGTTAAAGTCTAGACTTTTGGCGTCAGGAATTGGCTCAATCAATAATATTATTGATATTACCAATTATATAATGTTGTTAACCGGACAGCCGATGCACGCTTTTGATGCTGATAAAATTTCTGAAATTGTTATTCGTCAAGCAAAACACGATGAAAATATAAAACTTCTTGATAAAACGGAATTAAATTTAACAGAAAATGATATGGTTATAACCGATGGCAAAAAACCGATTGCTTTGGCGGGAATAATGGGTGGACTTGATAGCTCCATAACCAAAAATACTAAAAATATTATATTGGAATCAGCTAATTTCAATTCATCGGTTATTCGCAAAACGAAGAGTTTATATAATCTGCAAACGGAATCGGCTTATAGATTTGAGAGGAATATTGATCCCAATATCGCCAAGAATGCCATTAACAAAGCCATAGGTTTGTTATTTGATATTGGCTGTGAAGGAGCGCTCGCATCTTATAATGACATTTATCCAAATACTGTGGAAAAATGGAAAATAAAATTAAATACCGATTATGTTAAAAAACTTTTAGGATTAAAAATTTCTCAAAGTGCAATTATAAAAATTTTGGAAGTTTTAAAAATTTCCATTACAAGGGATGATAGGAATAATCTGATTTGTGAAATTCCAACAAAAAGGATTGATTTAAAAAGCCAAGAAGATTTAATTGAAGAAATCGGAAGGATATATGGTTATGATAAAATCAAGCCGAAGCCTTTATTGGAAGCCATTCAAGTTCCACATAAAAACAAGCAAAGATTTTTTGAAAGATCAATAAAAGATATTTTGGTTGGAAGTGGATTTGATGAAGTAAAAACATATTCGTTTTACTCCAAGAACAATGCGCAAGCAATGGGTCTGGATAAAGAAAATCATCTGTCATTAATTAATCCCTTAAATCCAAACCAAGAATTGATTAGACAGACTTTGTTGAGCGGAGTTTTGGATTCTTGCAAAAAGAGCTTGAGTTATTATAAAGAAATTTTTATTTTTGATATTGGCAAAATTTATATCCCCAAAAAAGAGAACAATCGGATGAAAGAAGAGTTATTGCTCAATTTAGCGGTGGCAAGCTCGAAAAGTGACGGAGAACAATTTTTCTTGCTAAAGGAGTCTTTGGAAAATTTATTTAAAAAAATAAATTTAAAAAAATGGCACTATGATGACGATTTCGCCGAATATCAAAACATATCTTACTTTCATCCAACAAGAAGAGCTTTAATAAAGGTAGACAATCAAGTTATCGGAATTATCGGTGA
The DNA here is from genome assembly GCA_964603325.1 of uncultured Bdellovibrionales bacterium. Taxonomy (GTDB): domain Bacteria; phylum Patescibacteriota; class Minisyncoccia; order Moranbacterales; family UBA9337; genus LSNR01. The sequence continues at coordinate 1,314 of CAZRUH010000041.1, read as the reverse complement.
GGTAGATGGAAAAATTTTAAAACATTTCGGAATTAAGAAAGCGAGAGTTTCCGTGTCGGAGCTTAATATAGATGTTTTGTTAAAAGAATTGTCCAATGGCTATATTTATAGTTCTTTAGCTAAATTTCCATCAATAGAAAGAGATTTGTCGGTTATTGTCGGTGAAAGAACAAAGGTTTCAGAAGTGGAAAAAATAATTTATTTAAGCGGAGGCGATGCGGTTAGCGGGGTGGAAATGATAGATTTATATATCAGTCCGGAAGGAGAAAGATCAATGACATTTAGAATAGTCTTTTCTCATCCCGAGAAGACGTTGACATCGCAAGAAGTTGATAGGAAAATCAATAAAATTATCAATTTTCTTGAAAAAAAAATAGGGGTAAAAATAAAAAGATAATTAAATTTGTAATTTTAAAATGAGGCAAGTTCAAATAACCACAGAAGCGGGAATTAGTATTTTATTGGTAATTTTTGTGTTTGTTTTGGTGGTAATTACTGTGCAACAGAGTAAACTAAACAAATCTATAAAAATAATCAACACTTCCGTAAAAAACACTCAAGAAATAATAAACGAAACAAATTGATATTTTTAAATATTGATTTCCTTTGACTAAGCATTCTTTATTTTATATACTTAATTGAGTGTTTTTAAATAAAGTATGTTTATTGTTTAGAATATAATTTTTTGTATGAAAATTTTCAAAAAAATTTTTGGTTCAAATGAGAGAGAAATAAAGAAGCTTCAACCTATTGTTGACAAAATTAACGCATGGGAAACAAAAATAACCGATTTGCCGGATCAGAAACTTAAAGAAAAAACCAAAGAATTCAAAGAGAGAATTGAGAAGGGAGAAACGTTGGATGACATATTGCCGGAAGCTTTTGCCGTCATTCGCGAAACGGCAAAAAGAATTTTGGGAGAAAGGCCTTACAATGAGCAACTATTGGGAGGAATAGTTTTGCATCAAGGAAAAATAGCTGAAATGAAAACCGGTGAGGGAAAAACCTTAACTTCAACTTTGCCAATCTATTTAAATGCATTGGAGGGAAAGGGCGTTCATGTGGTGACAGTTAATGATTATTTGGCAAAAAGAGATTGTAATTGGATGGGAGCGGTTTTTAGTTTTTTGGGAATAAGTTCCGCTTGCATTATGCATGATGCCTCCTATATCTATAATCCGGAAAATATTGACGATGATGAGGTGAGTGTTGAGATGGAAAATTTAAAGAAAATTTCTCGCAGAGAGGCATATAATGCGGATATAACCTATGGAACAAACAATGAGTTTGGCTTTGATTATCTTAGAGACAATA
>CAZRUH010000040.1:0-5827 GCA_964603325.1 uncultured Bdellovibrionales bacterium | reverse complement strand
CGTAGCTAAACGAAGGCGAATGCCGAGTGAAGCAAGCGAGGGAATTTTAGACAACTGATTTTTATCCGAAGTTAATTTCGGATAAAAACTTTAATTTGCATAAAATACGAATATTTGATATTATGTTTTATGCTTATATTTAATGCTATAATATCATGAATAAATTGCTCGTGCAAACAGAAAATTTATTAAAATTACGAAATTATTCTCCAAAAACAAGAAAATCTTACTTATTTTACATCAGGCAATATTTAAATTTTGTAAAAAGTAAAAACTTTAAAAACAAGCAAGAAGCGGTGGAAAAATTTTTATTGGAAAAATTTACGTTCCAAAAATCTCCGCAGACAATCAATTTAGCTTTAAATGCTGTAAAATTTTTATATAAAGAAGTCCTGAAAGACAATACTAAAATTAACCTAAAATTTGCCAAACGAAGCAAAAAATTGCCGGTAGTTTTGAGTAGAGAGGAAATTAATCAAATTTTGGAAAATATTACCAATCAAAAATATAAGTTAGCGGTAGCTCTATCTTATGCTGGTGGATTAAGAATTAGTGAAATTCGTGATTTAAAGGTTAAAGATATTGATTTGGAGGAATTGACTGTGCATATTAAAAATGCAAAGGGAAAGAAAGATAGAATCACTGTTTTTCCGGAAAAATTAAAAACAGATTTTCAAAACTTAATAGCTGGAAAAAACAAAGATGAATTTGTTTTTAATTCTAGCCACGGAGGAAAGCTTACGACAAGGTCATTTCAAGCAGTATTTCACAAAGCTCTTATAAAAGCTAATATAAAAAAGGAGGCGACTTTTCATTCTTTGCGACATAGTTTCGCTACGCATTTGCTGGAAAATGGAACTGATGTAAAATATGTGCAGGAATTATTAGGTCATGCTAATATAAGAACGACGCAAATTTACACGCAAGTTACCAATCCAAAGTTGAAGAACATTAAGAGTCCGTTATAATTTTTATAATTTCTTTGAAACACTTTTTTTGATGATTGATTGACTTAAACAAAAGCAGAAGAGAGGTGAAGAAACAAATTTTATTAACAATAAATATTTATGAAAAACATTAGAAATTTTTGTATTATTGCGCATATTGATCATGGTAAGTCCACTTTGTCAGACAGACTTTTAGAGATGACGGGTACAGTGGAAAAAAGAAAAATGAAAGAACAGCTTTTGGATACAATGGATTTGGAGAGGGAAAGAGGAATTACCATTAAATTGCAACCGGTGCAAATGCGCTATCAAAATTACATTTTAAATTTAATTGACACTCCGGGACATGTTGATTTTGCTTACGAGGTTTCACGTTCTTTGGCGGCGGTTGAAGGAGCAATCCTTTTGGTTGATGCAACTCAAGGTGTGCAGGCGCAGACAATTTCCAATTTATATTTGGCGATTGAGCAAGATTTGGAAATTATACCTGTGATAAATAAAATTGATTTGCCCAACGCCAATGTGAAAAAGGTCAAAAAAGAAATTGTGCATATTTTAGATTGCGATGAGGGTGATATTTTGGAGGTGAGTGGGAAGACGGGTGAGGGCGTAGATGTTCTTTTAAAAAAAATTGTGGAAAAAATTCCGGCGCCAAAAGGTGAGTCGGAAAAAACTTTGCGCGCATTGATTTTTGACAGTGTTTATGATGAGTTTAAAGGAGTATTGGCTTATGTGAGGATTGTTGATGGTAAAATTTATAAAACTGACAAGATAAGAATGTTAGCGACCGGCGGAGAGAGTAGCGTGGTGGAATTGGGGCACTTTCGTCCGCAGTATGAATCTTGTGATAAGTTGACAACGGGAGATACCGGTTATATAGCTACCGGATTTAAGAGTGTGAAGGAATGCAAAGTCGGAGATACTGTTACCTTATGCGTGTCAAAATCACAAAGACTAAACGTTGCTCAAGTTGATATTAAAAACAATATAACCAATAATCAAAAAGAAGAGAAAAAAGCGGGTGATTTTTACAATAACATCAAACCCCTTAAGGGTTACAAAGAAGCGCAACCGATGGTCTACGCTAGTTTTTATCCTGTTGACGGCGGTGATTATAATGTAATGCGTGATGCTTTGGATAAATTAACTTTAAATGACGGAGCTTTTACTTTTGAACCGGAAAGCAATCAAGCATTGGGACGAGGGTTTCGTTGCGGTTTTTTAGGGTTGCTACATTTAGAGATTATTCAAGCCAGATTAGAGCGAGAATTTAATATTGTACCGACTATTACAACTCCAAGCGTTGTTTACAGAATGTATAAAAAAAATACAAATGAATTTATAAAAATATACTCTCCGACAGAACTTTCCGATCCGTCGCAAATTGAAAAAATTGAAGAGCCTTTCGTAAAATTGGAAATTGTGACGCCGGCAGAATATCTTGGGAATATAATGGAGTTGATGGGGAATACTCGCTCCGAATATAAATCAACGGATTATATTGATTCTGAGCGGATACAACTAACTTTTGAATCACCGTTGATGGATGTGATTGTTGATTTTTACGATCAATTGAAAAGTGTTTCCAGCGGGTATGCTTCAATGAACTATGACCCAATTGATTATCGGGTTGGTGATTTGGTTAAGATGGATATTTTGGTATCAGGTGAAAAAATAGAAGCTTTTTCCAGAATTATTCCCAAGGATAAAGCTTACAAAGAAGGTAAAGCGGTTGTGGAAAAATTAAAAGAAGTTTTGCCAAGACAAAATTTCGTAGTGGCTATTCAGGCAACCGTAGGAAGTAAGGTAATTGCACGCGCAACTCTTAGCGCTTTTCGTAAAGATGTGACAGCGAAATTGTATGGTGGTGATGTGACTCGCAAAAGAAAGTTGCTGGAAAAACAAAAGAAAGGGAAAAAGAGAATGGCTAAAAGTGGAAAAGTGGAAATTCCACCGGAAGCGTTTTTAAAAGTGTTGCGAAAGTAATTATTGAGAAAAACAGAGTTTGATTATATGTTAACCGTAAAACAGTAAAAAGTTGTTTGTTAAAATTATAGCGACTTAAGACAAGAATGTAGTTGTCAAGTGGCACTAAAAAAGAAAACATAATTTCATTATTAGCATTTGGAGACAATGGTTTCATTTTGATTTTATAATTAATTTTGGATTTAAACAGTTTAAGTCGCACTTAACATTGTCAATTCCTTGATGAATGAGATTTTTTTGACACTGAAGAGCTTTTTCTGCGCAATCCGCTTTTCTTTCTTGAAAATAATTGCGGTTTATTTCATATCCGAAGTAATTTAAAACAAAACCGGCAACAACAATAAAGCCAATGAGCCAAATTAAATTTTTTAGCAAATGAAACATTTCTTTTTTTTACGAGTTATCAATTTAATTTTATACAAAACAACATTAAAAAGCAATTGATTTGTTTGTGGTATTTAGTATACTGGAAAATATGGAAGAAAATAACAAAAAAGTAGTTATTGGAATATCCGGTGGAGTTGATTCCTCGGTAGCGGCAAACTTACTTCAGAATGAAGGTTTTGAGGTTGTCGGCGTTTTTTTGGATTTTTGGGAAAATGAAAAAAGCAATAGCGGTTTTAGGTCGGCGAAAAAAGTGTCAAAATTTTTAAATATTCCATTATTAAAAGTTGATGCGCGCAAGGAGTTTAAAAAAGTGATTGTGAATAATTTTATTAGAGATTATAAAAGAGGAGAAACTCCAAATCCGTGCGTTTGGTGTAATCCCAATATGAAGTTTAAAATTTTAATAAACGAAATGACAAAAATTGGAGGAGATTTTGTGGCTACGGGACACTATGCAAGATTAAAAAAAAACGGTGAAAATTTTAAATTACTCAGGGCGAAAGACAAAACAAAAGATCAAAGTTATTTTTTGTATGGACTTAAACAGAAGCAATTAAAGAAAATTATCTTTCCTTTGGGAAGTTATTTAAAAAGTGATGTGCGGAAAATAGCGCGTAAAATTGGTTTATCCACTGCAAAAAGGAAAGAATCGCAGGATATTTGTTTTATTTCAGATGCCAATTTTTCTGATTTTTTGAAAATGTATATAAAAAACAACAAGGGAGATATAATTGATATGGATGGAAATATTTTGGGAAGGCATTATGGCTTGCATTTTTACACGATAGGACAACGCAAAGGGATAAACATTGGTGGAAAGGGGCCCTATTATGTGATTGACAAAAACAGTAAAAAAAATTATTTGATAGTTTCCAATGATAGAAATAATTTATATTCTGATAAATTTTTAATTAAGAAAATCAATTGGATAAATAAAAATTTGAAACTTCCTTTGCGTGTCAAATTGAAAATTCGTTATCATAGCGATTTTGTTTATGGTATAATTAAGGAACAAGAGAGTGGCGGTTATTTGGTAGATCTGGAAAAACGCCAAAAAGCGATAACTACCGGCCAATCGGCGGTATTTTATTTAAAAAACGAAGTCATAGGTGGCGGTATAATTGTTTAATTACAAAATTATGTCTAATAATAATGATGATATAAGAGAATTGCGAAAAATAAAAAATAAACTGCAAAGAAATCTTCTTACAAAAAAAGGAATGTATAGAAGGAGTAACGTGGCGCTGGAAAGATTAAAAAATGACAACAGAAACGCAATGAGAAGGTTGGAGCAAATTCGCGCTGATATTTTGAAGGAGGAGCAGAATATAAAAGTGTTGGAGGAAGATATTAGAAGGATGAATGATGAGATAAAAACCAAGATTAGTATGCAAAAAAAATCATCGGAAAACATAAGACAACTTGAGAGAAAAGTATCTTCGGCGGAGATGGAGGTAAGGAAAGTTGATGATGAAATTGATAAAAAAAACGAGGAACTTATACAGTTGGCAAATGAAATAAAAGAGGTTGAAAATGAAATAAAAAGTTTGCGATAATAATTATTTAACAAAAATAATAATATGGGATTAAAAGATAATATCAAGCAAATTGTCGAAAAAAGAGGATTGACATTAAAAGATTGGCAAATGAGTAATTTGCAAAAAATTGAGAGACGCTTTAGGGGTGGAAAATTAACAAGTGAAGAAGCAATGAGATTGGTTGTAGATGAAATAAAAAAGACTAATAATGCGAAAGATGCTAATTCATTAAGCAAACTTGGAGGAAGACTTTTTTAATCGGAGAAATGATAATATTGAGATAAGTTTTGAATAGACTTTTTAGCATTGATTACGATTTGCGCAACAAAACTATGAAATCATCAGAAATTAGAAAAAAATATTTAGAGTTTATGGAAGAGCGGGGGCATAAGATTGTGCCGTCGGCTTCTTTGTTACCGGAGAATGATCCGACTACTTTATTTACCGGTTCGGGAATGCAACCAATGGTGCGGTATTTATTGGGGGAAGAATATCCGGGAGGAGAAAAAAGAATTGTTAATTCACAAAAATGTTTTCGTGGTGGAGATATTGAAGAAGTGGGAGATAATCGGCATACCACTTTTTTTGAGATGTTAGGCAATTGGTCTTTGGGCGATTATTTTAAACAGGAACAAATTAAATGGATTTTTGAACTTTTAACAAAAGAGTTGGGATTAGACCCAAAACGACTTTATGTCTCTGTCTATCGCGGAAATGAAAAGTTGGGGCTACCAAGAGAAGAGGGGGCGGTTGAAATTTGGCAGGAGCAATTTAATACTGTTTTGCAGTCGCGGACTAATGCAGATTTAACGCGGACTAATGCGGAAAAGGATATAACAAGAGTTGATTTAGAAGGCGTAAAAACTGTAGATTTAATAGAGTTGAAACAACAGGGCGCGAGTTTAAGGGGGAAGTGTTTGGTAGATGTGGATAATAAAAATAAGATTTTTTATTATCCGGATTCGGAAA
>CAZRUH010000039.1:0-6122 GCA_964603325.1 uncultured Bdellovibrionales bacterium | reverse complement strand
GGGCGTTAGGAGGAGCTAAAACTTTAGAAGATAGTTGCCAAATAACTTATGATAGTACCGCTCCTGTGGTTAAAATAACCAACTTAGAAGATAATGATGTAGTTTCGGGAACGATTGATATTAAAGGAACAGTAAAAGATGCACATCCGGATCATTACTGGTTAGTGGTGCAAGATGAGAACGGACATCAGGTGGCTGGTCCGGGAGTTGTTTCAGACAGGAATTCTTTTACTGATAAAAAATTAACTACTTGGGACACAACTAAAGTTGCTGATGGAAAATATGTGATTAAACTAGAGGCTAGAGATGTTTTAGGCAACAAAGATCCTAATCAATCTCCGGTTAGTAGTGATCCTGAAAATCCTAATGATTCAGTGGATTGGGTAAATGTGGAAGTGGATAATACCCCGGCAGATATCAGAGGGGCGGAAATCAATGATATCTTTTTTGAAATGGCGACCAAAAAAGGTGAAAATCCGTCCAAGAATAAAAATACTTTGAACATCATTGTTGATTGGAAAACTGACGAAAAAACTGATGGTTGGCTGGAATGGGGAAAGGATAAACATTATGGGCATATGGTTAGTGCTAGTGCTGATTTTGAAGATGGAGAAACCAAACATCATGCGATTATCAAGAATATTCCCGCCAAAAATAAAAACACTTATCATTTTAGAGTTAAAGTGAGAGATCAAGCGGGAAATATTTCTTACGGCGAAGACAAAAAAGTAAGCACTAAGAATGTAATCGGTTTTTCAAATCCTTCCGGAGATATTGTTATTAACGAGTTTATGGCTAATCCTGCGGGGGAAGATGGAGCTAAAAAACCAAGAGGGGAATGGATTGAGTTATACAACAGAGGTGACGCAACAATAACTCTGAATGATTGGTTTTTGGCCGATGAGGGGTGGAGTTCCAATAATTACAATAGGAGTCGGCATGTTTTGAAAATTACATCTCAGAACACCAATACCGGAAAGATAACTATCGCTCCAAAAGAACATCTGGTTGTTTATGTGAACAGAGGAAGAAAATCTGTTAGAGGAGAATTTGGTTTAAATAACGGAGGAGATAGAATTATGCTAATAAATAAAAAAACCAGATGCGTAAAGTATCATTATTATCATGGAATAAAATACTGTAGTTGGTATAAAACATTTTATTATCTTAAAGATAGTTATAGCTATAAAGGAAAAGATGTTGTTGAAGGAAAATCAATTGCTCGTTTTCCCGATGGTGGCGGTTATTGGATAGATCCCAAAGCTACGCCCGGAAAAGACAATCAGTTAACCTCAACAGAATTAAAAAAATTTAGAAAAAGCGCTTTAAAAAAGTGCTTCAAGGATGGAAAAATAAAAAAGACCAAGGATAAATTGTGTAACTCAGACTTTCTTATTTATCTTGGGTTGTTAAAAAAAGAAAATGGTAAAAAACTTTATAAAAAATATCAGATAAATAATGGCAAAAAACTTCAAAAGAAATTAAACAAAGATAAAAAAAATATTCCGACTGAAATCATAAAGAGTGAAACCAAAAGCGGAATTGACAATGTCAAAAAAAGAAATGTGGAGAACAAATCATCAGAAAACAAAAGAGCGGTAAAAAAGAAAAAAGAAACTGTTGATGATAATATTATTAAAAACAAAAAACAAGGTGATAACGGAAATAAAAATGATAATAAAATATTTAAAAATAAAAATTTAAATAGTGAAAAAAAATCGGAAAATAATATTAAGATAGATAAAACAGAAAAATAATTTAATTTTTTGTTTTTAATGTTTTAAAAAATTCATATGAAAAAAAATTTAAAAAAATATTTGATTGTTTCAATGTTGTCTTTATTTTTTGTATTTGGTTTTGGAGCACGGGCCAATAATATTATTGATATAGAATATCCATTAAATAAGAATATAAATGGTAATAAAATTTTTAACGCTAAAAATGTTTATCCCGGATGGAGTGAAACAAAAATATTAAGAATTCGCAACAAAAGCGCCACTGACTATCTTAATGTCTATTTTAATTTTGATGTTAGTGGAAATAAATTGGGAAAAAAAATAAAAATATATGTAATTAGAAAAAAAGATGCAAGTTATAGAATTGGTGGAGAAAATGATCGTTGGACACTGGATGAAGCTGATGGCAAAAATTTGTATGTGGATAGATTAGATCCAAAAGAATCAGTTCAATATGAGATTAAAATTAAATTTGACAAAGATGCAGGCAATGAATATCAGGGGTCGGAGGTAAAGTTTGATGCATCTTTTAAAGTGGAAACACAAATAGCCGGCGGTCAGGTTTCAGAAAGTCAAAGTGCGCGACAGATATTGAAAAATCAGAATAGAGATAAATTAACAGGAAATCCTCCAAACAAATTGGGAAAAGAAACAAAAAAAGAGGATAATAATGAACAAGCATTAGGTGCTGAGAATGAGAATCAATGTCATAGTTGGTCTTTGTGGGTATGGGTGACAATAAGTGTTTTGTTCGCCGGATTATCATTATTATCAACCAACAAAACCAAGTTGCAAAAAATTAAGCAACATTTTTCTTGGCAATTGGCGGGAGTCGTTGGAATGGGGTTAATTTGGTATTTCTTTGATAGATGCCATTACCATAAATGGTTTCTCGTGATCGTGGTGTTGATTGGAATCTTGAATCATTTGTACTATCAGAAATTTAAAAATGTTAAAAAATAATAATTAGTAAATTAATATTGATTTATTTTTGATTATGAATGAAAGATTTGATAATTTTAAAAATATAGTAGACAAAAAAATAATCCCCGTACTGAGGAGCAAAGTTTCATTAAATGATTCAACATGGGAAATAGTTCAAAGAATGATTGGTGATAATAATTACAATACGCTGAAGCATAATTTGAGAGATTTTATTATATCCTTGTTGCCCAAAAAAACGGCGTATAGTTATTTGGACAAAATAAATATGTTTGATTTTGAGAAAGCGCCACTGAACATTAAGTGTTTTTCTGAAGTAAGCAGAATTGCTTCCGGATCCCATACCGATGTTTATCTTTTGGAAATGAAAAACGAAAAAGAACGATCATATGTATTTAAAATAGAGTTTGCAAACAAGACAACGAGTGTAAGTGAAGTTCAAAAAATAGCTAAGAGCAAAAAAGATGATTTTTTGTTTTTGCAGGGTTATTTTGATCAAATTGATGGTCTTATAGAGGAAGAGTTAATAGCGGTTTGTAGTCCAAGTCATAACCCGGAACAAATGGCCATAATTACGGTGCAACGTTTCGCCGGATTCAACAATAGAGATATATTTAATGATTTGTCCAAAGAAGAGTTGTTGAAAACTTTATCGGAAAGCGAGGAGTTAAGAAAAAATTTTTTATTGTTTATTGAAAAAACCTTAGAGCTTTATAATGCTTGGGGTATAATGGTTGATATTTTGGGATATGGGAATTTGATACTGGCGCAAAATGATAGTTCTCTTGAGCTGAAATTGCTTGATGCTCATGAAATAAAGAATGCGCAAAATGACAATTACCACTTACCCGTATTCATAAAGAAGTTTAATTATTTAATATCAATTGCCAACTCTCTTGGCGGAAACTTTAAAAAGGTCAGTGTTCCCGCATAGTAAGTGATGTCTTTTTAGATTACTTGATGTGTTCGCTTGACAAGTTTTTTTATCTTTGTTATCATCAAAGGGCGTTGGAATTTTTGATATATATTAATCTGTTAAAAATAACAACTTTGAAAGAACAGAAACATAAAATCAAAATCAGGAAAATAGACGGGTGATTTGTTGCGTATAACATTGGTCGCGCAAAGCTCGTTGGATACGAGTTTTTTGTTTTGGGCGGAAATATTTTTAGATAAAAATTTTTATCTAAAAATATTTCCGCATAAAATGAACCTTAAAAACAAAATAGACCTATTTTAGTAGCTTTGTTTTTCGGTTTGCAAGCGGATAACCGAGATGATGTGAAGGAATAGGCGTAGGTATGTAAACATTTAATGTTTATGTAATTTGCAATTGCAGTTAATTTTCAATAGATGATTATTAACTGTTAACTTGAGTTTGTTAAATTATTTTTAGCAGACAATTCAAACAAAAAAAGGTTACTTAAGCATATGGTGGATGCCTTGACTCGTATAAGCGATGAAGGACGTAGCAGGTTGCGATAAGCCTCGGGGAGTTGCCAAGCAAACTTTGATCCGGGGATTTCCGAATGGGGAAACCCAATAGTCTTTGACTATTGCCGTAAACTGAATTCATAGGTTTATGGAGCGTACCCAGCGAACTGAAACATCTTAGTAGCTGGAGGAAAAGAAATCAACAGAGATTCCGTAAGTAGTGGCGAGCGAAAGCGGAACAGCCAACACTCTTTAGCATTAAACTTAGTGGAATGGTCTGGAAAGTCCAATCATAGAGGGTAATAATCCCGTACACGAAAAGTTTTTTGTGGAACTAAGTGTGTAATAAGTAGGGCGGGACCGGAGAAATCCTGTCTGAATATGGGAGCACTAACTTCCAAGGCTAAATATTATACGAGATCGATAGTGAACAAGTACCGTGAGGGAAAGGTGAAAAGCATCCCGAGAGGGAGATGAAATAGTATCTGAAACCATATGTTAACAAAGAGTCAAAGTCGTGCTTGCACGACGATGGCGTACTTTTTGCAGAACGGGCCAACGAGTTAGTTCTATACGGCTTGCATAAATTACTTTGTAAGATATGCATAGTGAAAGCGAGGTTTAACCGCCGTCTTGTCGTATGGACTAGACCCGAATCCAGGCGAGCTACGCATGAGCAGGGTGAATCAGCCGTAAATGGCTGAGGAGGCCCGAACCCACTGATCGTTCAACATCAGGGGATGACTTGTGCGTAGAGGAGAAATTCCAATCGAGCTTGGCAATAGCTGGTTCTCTCCGAAATAGCTTTAGGGCTAGCGTTCGGTAAATGAGCACGGGAGGTAGAGCTACTGAATGAGTATTCGCGGTTCGCCGTAGGGTACTCAACCAAACTCCGAATTCTTGTGTTTCTTATCCGGGCAGTTAGAACTTCGGCTCTAAGGTCGAGGCTCAAAAGGGAAAAAGCCCAGATCATAATCTAAGGTCCCTAAATTCATGTTAAGTGGGAAAGGAAGTAAAGTTTCTCAAACACCTAGGAGGTTGGCTTAGAAGCAGCCATCCTTTAAAGAGTGCGTAACAGCTCACTAGCTTAGAGACTTTGCGCCGAAGATGTAACGGGGCTAAACATGATACCGAAGATATGGACTTTGTCATTTATTTGATAAAGTGGTAGGAGAGCGTTCTATATGCGTTGAAGCCAAAGGTGTGAGCCATGGTGGAGTTTATAGAAGTGAGAATGTTGGCATGAGTAACCGCAATACGAGTGAGATCCTCGTACCCCGAAAGTTCAAGGTTTCCTGGGCAATGGCAATCATCCCAGGGTTAGTCGGTCCTAAGGCGAGGCTGAAAAGCGTAGTCGATGGACACACGGTTAATATTCCGTGACTATGATAATATTTGATGGAGTGACGCATTTTAGTAGTCATCGCACATTACTGGATTTGTGTAGGGTATTTAAGGATGTATAGCAGGTAAATCCGCTATACATTAAATCCAAGAATATTCTGGAAGTCGCTTTTCGGAGTGACGAACGATGATGAGCAGAGTGCCGGGAAAAGCTTCTAAAATTAGTATTATCGTATCCGTACCGCAAACCGACACAGGTGAACAGGGCGAGTAGCCCAAGGGGAACGGGAGAACCTTTGCTAAGGAACTCGGCAAAAAATCTAGACGTAAGTTCGCGAGATGTCTTCCCGACTTATTTCGGTAAGTTGGGCGCAGCTAAAGAATCCCTGGCGACTGTTTATCAAAAACACAGGTCTCTGCAAACCCGCAAGGGGAAGTATAGGGGCTGACACCTGACCAGTGCTGGAACGTTAACGGGAGAGGTTCACGCTAATCCCCGAAGCGCCAGTGAACGTCGGCGATAACTATAATCGTCCTAAGGTAGCGAAATTCCTTGTCGGCTAATTACCGACCCGCATGAAAGGTGTAACGACTGGGGAACTGTCTCAGCAAAGGACCCGGTGAAATTGCAATGACGGTAAAGATGCCGTCTACCTACGGCAAGAC
>CAZRUH010000038.1:0-6230 GCA_964603325.1 uncultured Bdellovibrionales bacterium | reverse complement strand
CACCAGAGACTTGGGAATAGTTATGAGTAATTGGAATTAGGAAAAGAAAGAGAAATAAAAAGAAAATAAGAAAAACAAGAAAGAAATTAAAAACAAAATATTACCATATTATATAATATGGTAATGAAAGGATGGAAATTTGGAGGTTTTGAGTTGTTTAATATAAATATTTGTTGTTTACTTGATATTATGATAAAATTTAGGTGTAATTTTAGAATTTTTAAAGAAAAAATATGCCTCAAGTTTTTAGTGTTGGCATTGATGAGGAAGTAAATTCCGTTATTGGCAAAATTAGAAAAACAACTGCAACGAGAATCGCGTTAATCGTGGCTCAGCGGGCTTTAATATTGCAAAGTTCCATCAGTTTGCAATTGATTAAAAGTGAGGCGGATAAATTAAAGAAAAAAATAATGATTGTAACAAAGGATGAAGAAGGTCTTGCTGTGGCTAAGAGAATCGGGTTTATTGTTAAAAAAACTATGGAAAATGTTGAGCGCAGTGTTGATTATACCCAACAAAAAATAAATAAGAAAAGTGAATATGTGAATGACAATTTAAATAATGATAATAATTTAGAAAATATCGCCGACAAAAAAAACAGGTTGCAAAAACTCGGATCGGACAATTTTGTTTCTGTTAGTGGAATAATAAAGAGACCAAACGTTGATGATAAAAATGAAACAAAAAAGAAAAAATATTTCGGTGATAAACATAGCGCAAAAAAAGAGAATAGCTCGGGCGACCGTAAGTTTTTATTTGAGAATGATAAAGTTAGAGAAAATGATTTTAATGACTTGTTTGCCAATGTAAATAATAATAAAAATAACAATGAAAATGAAAAAAAACAAAGGAACCGAAAACGAAGTAAAACATTAACGATGATTCTGATTGTTTTATTGATATCGTTGGGGTTTGTTGGTTATTTGTTTTTTCCGAAGGCCAACATAAAAATAAAGCCTCAAAATATTCAAAAGGAAACGACCTTGTCGGTATTGGCAAAAGAAGATGTATCGCAAGAATATAATGTCGAGAATAGCAATGAAATTGCTGTAAAAATTAATTCAGTGAAGAAAAGTGATTTTATATCATTGACTTATAAAGCTACCGGAAGCAAAAATTCTTCCAATCAAAAAGCCAGAGGTATTATAACTATTTACAATAATTATAGTGAGGCCAGCCAAATATTGGTAGCCACAACCAGATTTTTGTCGGAGAACGGAAAATTGTTTAGATTGGTAAAAAGTGTGGTGGTTCCGGGCATGAGCACGGAAAATGGCGAGAATAAGCCGGGAGAAGTGAAGGCTGAAGTTATAGCCGATCAATCCGGGGAAGATTTTAATATTAACCCAACGACATTTAAAATTCCCGGATTTGAGGGTAGTCCGAAATATGATAAATTTTATGCTAAATCGGAAAGCGTTATGAAAGGTGGTGGAAATGGAGAAGGGGAATTGAAGATAGTGTCAAAAAGTGATATTGAAATGGCCAAAAAAGATGCGGAAGAAAAACTAAAAGCCAAAATAAAAAAAGAAATAGAGGATAGTATAGGTAGTGATAATATTGTTTTGGATGATGCCATTGATTTTGAAGTTGTTGATTCGGCAGTATTTCCTGAAGAGGGTTCTATAGCTGATAGTTTTGAATATCAAATAAAAGTCAATTCTACAGCTCTATATTTTTCGGAGAATGAACTTAATCAAAAACTAAAAGAATATATTGAAAACAATTTTTACCCAAAAGATTATCAAGTTAAAATTGTTGACATAAATAAGAATTATGGAGAAGTATATTCTGATTTTAAAAACAAAACACTGAAAATATCTTTGAAGTTGGATATTCTATTAAGATCGGAAATCAATAAAGAGGAAATAAAAAGAGAATTGCTGGGTAAAGGGCAACGTCAAATTGACGCGGTTGTTGGCAGGCATCCGGAAATAAAGGAGCTGGAAGCGGAGATAACGCCTTCTGTACTTGCAAATAAAATTCCGAAATATTATTCCAGAGTAACAATTAATATTGTAGATGATTAGATAGTCTTATCTTGAAATTGGTTTAAAAAAGAATTTTCAACAACTTATGAATTCAATAACGGATGAGATTAAGTCAAAAATAAATATCGTAGACTTGGTTAATGAATATGTTAGATTACAAAAAGCCGGCGCAAACTGGAAAGCTTGTTGTCCTTTTCATAATGAAAAAACCCCATCTTTTATTGTTAACGAAGAAAAACAATTTTGGCATTGTTTTGGTTGTGGTAAGGGAGGAGATATATTTACTTTTCTGATGGAAATAGAGGGTTTTCAATTTAGAGAGGCATTGGAAAATTTGGCGGAAAAAACGGGAGTCAAGATAGAAAGCTACAAAAATACCAAAGAGCCAAACGCAAAAGATGATATTTTGAAAATACTGGAACTAAGCACCAAATTTTACGAGAAGCAGTTGTGGTCTCCTGTTGGAAAAGAGGCTCTTAATTATTTAAAAAGGAGAGGGCTAAAAGAGGAAACGATTCGCGAGTTTAGAATAGGTTATGCTCCGTCCGGATGGAGTAATATTTTAGATTTTTTAGTAAAACAAAAATTTTTCAGAGAAAAAATATTAAAAAGTGGTATTGTTGTTGAAAAAGAAAATAAAGGAAGTTTTTATGATCGCTTTAGAAATAGAATAATTTTTCCAATAAGTGATATTTCCGGAAGGGTTGTGGGGTATTCAGCTAGGATTGTGCCGGGAGATAATGAAACTCAAGCGAAGTATATAAATACCCCGGAAACGGAAGTTTATCACAAAAGCAATATTCTATATGGAATGCATAAAGCAAAAACGGAAATCAGAAATAAAGACGAAGTTCTTTTAGTTGAGGGAAATATGGATGTTATAGCATCATATCAAGCGGGAATAAAAAATGTGGTAGCGGTTTCCGGAACAGCTTTAACGACGGAACAATTAAAACTTATCAAGAGATATACCAATAATATCAAAATGTTTTTTGATATGGATGATGCTGGGCAAATGGCATCAAAAAAAAGCAGTAAATTGGCATTTAAAGAAGATATGAATGTTTTTATTGTTAAAGTTTCGGGAGCAAAGGATGCGGCGGAGATCGTAGTCAGTAACCTAAATGAATTTCTTTTGGAAATTCAAAATGCGTTACCGGCAATGGAATATTTTTTGGAACAGATGCTAAAAAAAAACAACAAGGACAATATAATTGCTAAAAAAAATATTATTTTTGACCTGGGTGAGTTGGTAAACAGTTTTCTAAATGAAATAGAAAGAGAGTATTGGATAAAAAATATTGCCGAAAAATTGGACATTTCAGAAGAGGTATTGTTTAAGACTTTTGATAAACAGAGAAATCAAAATAATTTCAATAGAACAGAAGTGGCAAGCGATCAAAAGTATGAAAATTTTGTTATTCAAGATAGAGCAAAAAATATTCAATTGGAAATAATGGGTTTATTGTTGGCAAATTCTCATATTTGGAAAGATTTTACAAGAAAAAAAAAGAAGGAAATGGAGAAATTGTTTTCCAGCGAAAAAATCGTCAAGGTTATTAAACTTGGAGAGCAAGTGAATTTTGATTTTGAAAAATTATTGGAAATTTTAGAAGATGAAAGGCAAAAAAAATTTCTTAGAGAACTGTTTTTGGAAAGCTTGGAAAGAAACAAGCACGATAGCACAGAAGATAAAAAAGCGGAATTGGATCGTTACATTGCTGAATTGGAAAAGGAAAAGAGAAGAGAAAAATTAAAAAAAATAATCAAAAAAATAAAAACCGCTGAAAAAAATGGTGATAAAAAATCAATAAAAAAATTGATGCAAAGATTGACAAAATTTCAGAATAGTTAACATTGTTTGCAAGGCAAGAAATATAACGGTTGCTTTTGATTGAAAAATACGGTAAACTTTTTATGAATTATTTCTCGGAACTTTCTAATAATTAATTTGCCGAAAACATTTCTTTTGGAAGTGTTTGAGGTTTTTTTATAAAATGGCTAGAGTTAAGAAAAAAAAGATGGCTACAAACAAAACAAAGACTTCTAAAAACAAAAAGAATAGCAAAAGAAAATGTGCAAAGAAAACTCCTTCGGCAAAGAAAGTCAAAAAAAATACTTGTCGCAAAAAAAAGTTAACGAGAATAGTTGCAAAAACGCCTAATGCTAAAAAAAGATTAAGCAAAAAAAGTGTAAGAAAAAAAAGAGCGAGGGTAGTACCTGTAAAAACGTCCAAAAGAAAAACAAAAAAAGAACAAATGCTAGACATTGTTGATGAGTTAACTAAAAAAGGAAAGCAGAGAGGATTTATAACTGAGGATGAGATTATCCATACGATACCAAATATTGAAAAAAATTTGGAAAGTCTGGAAAGTTTGTATGAAAAACTTGAAGAAAGTGGCGTAAAAGTTATGAGTTCCGGAGAGGTTATTAAAAAAGAAACCGAGAAAATAGCCAAAGATTTTGATAAGAAAAAAGCAAACAACAGCAATAAGAAAAATGAAATTGAGCAGGATAATATAGAGCCTAACTATAATGACTCTATTCAAATGTATTTGAGAGAAATTGGAAAGGTTCCTCTTATTAAAGCGGAAGAGGAAGTCAGATTAGCCAAATTGATAGAGAAGGGTGATCCTGTCGCCAAGCAAAAATTAACGGAAGCCAATCTGCGTTTAGTTGTGAGTATTGCTAAAAAATATGTTGGAAGATCAAACAATCTTTCTCTTTTGGATTTAATTCAAGAAGGAAATATAGGTCTTTTCCGCGCTGTTGAAAAATTTGATTATCATAAGGGATATAAATTTTCAACTTATGCCACTTGGTGGATTAGGCAAGCGATTACAAGAGCATTGGCTGATCAATCCAGAACGATTCGTATTCCGGTCCATATGGTTGAAACTATAAATAAATATGTTCAAGTAATACGTCAATTGGTGCAAGAATTGGGAAGAGAACCGTTGACGGAAGAAATATCGGCAGAAATGGGTATTCCCGTTGAAAAAGTAAGACACATTCAAAAGATTTCTCAAGAAACCGTTTCGTTGGAAACAACAATAGGAGACAGTGATGATGATAGTGTTTTGGGGGATTTTATTGAAGACACGGAAACGATTATGCCGGATCAAACAGCATCAAGAACACTTTTGAAAAATCATGTAGCGGAAGTATTAAAAGAATTAAGTCCTCGTGAACAAAAAATTTTAAAAATTCGTTTTGGATTGGGAGATGGCGTAACTCATACATTGGAAGAAGTTGGGCAAGAATTCGGTGTAACTAGAGAAAGAATTAGACAAATAGAAGCAAAAGCACTGGAAAAGATAAGAAATCAAAAAAACTTGGGAAAACTGAAGGACTATTAAAATTCTGAGGTGATGAGTGTTAATTGTTTATTTGTATAACATACTAATATATCTTGTAAGGTTAATTTGATAATTTGTTATGGAGTATTGATTATTTTTTTGAAATAGTGTATAGTTTTTTTGTTGAGATATATTTTAAATTATTGAGTTTTTTTGCTATTCCGCGATAGCTCAGTGGTAGAGCAGTTGGCTGTTAACCAATTGGTCGTAGGTTCGAATCCTACTCGCGGAGCCAAATTAAACGGTGCATCATGTGCCGTTTTTGTTTGAAACAATTTGCATTTTGCATTTTGTTTTGATAATATTGTTTTGTCAGTATGTTATTTAAAAAGTATCAAAAATGTTGATTTGGTATTATTTTGCGTTAAGAATTTGAATATGTATAATTGCAAAGAATAGGATTGTGATAAAATAAGGTCCGATGGCCGAGTGGTTAGGCAAAGGTCTGCAAAACCTTGTACGGCGGTTCAATTCCGCCTCGGACCTCGGAAAAGTTTTTTAAAAATACAGCATATCTGCCCGGGTGGTGGAATTGGTAGGAACGAAGCGATTAAGCTTTGTTCCAGGACTTTTAAGTCCTGCTATTCCGGTTCTTGGGCAAATAGTTAAAATGTAAATACAGCATATCTGCCCGGGTGGTGGAATTGGTAGACACGCAGGACTTAAAATCCTGTGAAGTAAAATTCGTGTGGGTTCAAGTCCCACCCCGGGCACCAGAATTCAATCTATTATATTTTTATATATCTATCTTGATTTCTCTATCAATATTTGAATATTGAATAGGCGTGGTGGAATTGGTAGGAGTGAAGCGGTTGAGCTTTGCTCCAGGACTTAAAATCCTGTGAAGTAAAATTCGTGTGGGTTCAAGTCCCACCCCGGG
>CAZRUH010000037.1:0-6429 GCA_964603325.1 uncultured Bdellovibrionales bacterium | reverse complement strand
TGGAAAAACAAGAGTTTAGCGTAAGAGGAAAAGGTGGAAAAATAAGAATTGTTTTTATTTCCGATACTGCCAAATTTGCATTACAAAAATATTTAGACAAAAGAACGGATATTGATCCCGCTCTGTTTATCAGAACAAATAAAGTTGGCTTTTTAAAAGATGATGATTTGCGATTAACGCCTCGTTCCATACAAAGAATCGTTAAGCAATACGCCAAAAAAGCCGGCATAGTCAAGGATATTCACCCACACACATTCAGGCATACATTCGCAACAGATATGTTGTCAAACGGGGCGGATATTCGTAACGTTCAAGAAATGTTGGGGCACTCTTCCATTACCACAACTCAAATTTATACTCATATTACAAACAAGCAATTAAAAGATGTTCATAAAAGATTTCACAGAAAAAGAAACAAAGAAAAAAAGATTATTTAATCAATCAAACTTATGTCTATTTTGTTAAAAAACTTAAACGAGGAGCAAAAAAAAGCGATTCAGCTGATAGATGGTCCCGTTTTGGTAATAGCCGGAGCCGGCTCTGGCAAAACCAGAACTTTAACTCACAGAATTGCTTATTTAATTCAAGAAAAAAAAATTTCGCCAAGCAATATTTTAGCGGTTACTTTTACAAACAAGGCGGCAAATGAAATGAAAAAGCGAATATATGATTTACTTCAAAGTAACAACAAACAGTTGCCGTTGATAGGGACTTTTCACAGTATTTGTGTGCATATATTAAGAAAAGAAATAGGCAAATTCGGTTATCAAAGTTCCTTTAATATTTTTGATGATCAAGACCAGTTATCTCTAATAAAAAAAATTTTTAAGGAACTGGAAATAGATAAAAATCAAGTTAATCCCAGGGGAGTTTTGAGTTCAATATCTAAAGCAAAAAATGAATTGTTGGACAGAGATTATTTTGAGCGTTCAGCGGAAAGTTATTATGAAAAAATCGTTGCTAAAATTTATAAAAGGTACCAAGAGGAATTGAAAAAAAATAATGCCTTGGATTTTGATGATTTGATTATGTTAACTGTTAAAATTTTTCAAGAAAACAACGCTGTTCTTGAAAAATATCAAAATTTATTCCGATATATTATGATTGATGAATATCAAGACACCAATCACGCCCAATATTTGCTTGTTAATTTAATCGCAAAAAAGCATCAAAATATATTCGTTGTTGGAGATGATTTTCAATCGGTGTATATGTGGAGGGGGGCGAATATTAAAAACATTCTTAGCTTTGAAAAAGACTATCCGACCGCAAAAATTATTAAGTTGGAGCAAAATTATCGTTCTACGCAAATAATTTTAGATGCCGCCAATAACATTATTTCCAATAATGTTTATCAAAAAAAGAAGAAGATTTGGACAGAACAAAAAGGAGGTTCGCTTATTAAAATATATGAAGCGGAGAGCGAGAAAGATGAGGCGGAGTTTATTACCAACACCATTGAGAAAAAAATTAAAAACGAAGGAAACAAATATTCGGATTTTGCCGTTTTGTATCGCACTAACGCTCAATCTCGTGTTATAGAAGAATTGTTTTTGAAACATTCAATCCCATATCGTATTGTTGGGGGAATCAAGTTTTATCAGAGGAAGGAAATTAAAGACGTTATTTCTTATTTGCGATTTATTTATGATAGCAATGATTTTATTGCCTTGGAAAGGATAATAAATACACCGAAAAGAGGATTGGGAGAAAAAACTTTGGAAAAATGGGTCTTATTTGCCAGAGAAAATAATTTAAGCTTTGTTGATGCCGGACTGATTTTAAAAAATAACGGTGTGAAAATAAATGCCGGAAAAATTAAAATGATTGCTGAATTTTGCAATTTTGTGAAAAAGATGAAAAAATTGACGAAAAAAAAGAACCTATCTAATTTTATCAGAGAAGTTTTTACCCAATCCGGTTATGAAAAATCATTGGAGAAGCTTGGTGAAGATGGGGAAACTCGTAAAGAAAACATCCAAGAACTTTTAAGTGTTGCCGATAAATATAGAGATGGGAGCGCAGATGAATTTTTGCAATTTTTTCTGGAAGAAATAGCGCTTGCGGCAGACGCTGATAAAATCAATCAGGAACAAAATGTTGCGCACCTAATGACATTGCATAGCGCAAAAGGATTGGAATTTCCTTATGTGTTTATTGCCGGAATGGAAGAGGGTTTATTGCCTCACTCGCGAAGTTTACTTTCCGACAGTGAGCTGGAAGAGGAAAGAAGATTGATGTATGTTGGAATTACTCGCGCCGAAAGAGAAGCTTATTTAACTTATGCCAATATGAGAATTATTTTTGGAAGCACGCAGGCAAATCCCGTTAGCAGGTTTATTGATGAAATTCCAAAAAGTTTGACAGAAAAAATAAAAAAGACGAATAAAATTCTTGATGAAAGCAATTTTGATAAAAATTATCTAAAAAAGAAAGTGATTTTTAGTGATGGAGAAAGAGTGGCGCATCCTGATTTTGGAGAAGGGATTGTAATTGCGACAGACAATGATATTATTACGGTTGCTTTTAAAAATAAGGGAATTAAAAAAATATCTTCAAAATATACTTCTTTAAAAAAATCTTAAGTTATAATAAGTGCGGTTGTTTATTTGATTAAAAACAGAAAAAATAGTAGAGTAATGGTGTAAATATTATTTATATATAAATATGAGTGCCGATAATGAGTTAATGGATAAAATTGTAGCTTGGTCCAAAAGAAGGGGGTTTGTTTTTCCGTCCAGTGAAATTTATGGAGGTTTTAGTGCTGTTTATGATTACGGTCCTTATGGAGTTGAATTGTTAAAAAATATAAAAAATTCTTGGTGGAAAGTAATGGTTCAAGACAATGAAAATATAGTGGGGTTGGACAGTAGTATTTTTATGCATCCAAAGGTTTGGGAAGCATCGGGACACATTGACGGATTTAGCGATCCCTTGGCGGAGTGTAAAGAGTGTCATATTCGCTTGAGAGTGGATCATTTGTTGGAAGATATTGGTGTTTTTGCCGATGAGAAAATGACTGATGGTGAAATCAATGAATTACTTAGTAAAAATAAAGATAAAATAAAGTGCCCAAAATGTGGATCCGGAGGAAAATTTTCAAAAGCAAAAAGTTTTAATCTTCTAGTTAAATCTAATTTGGGAAATTTTACCGGTAATTGGGAAAAAGACCCGGTTTATCTCAGGGGGGAAACTTGTCAGGGCATTTACATAAATTTTAAAAATGTTTTAGATAGTACCAGACAAAAAATACCTTTTGGCATTGCGCAAATTGGCAAAGCTTTTCGCAATGAAATTACAGCTCGCCAATTTATTTTTCGTAAACGAGAATTTGAGCAAATGGAATTTCAATACTTTGTTCATCCCAAGGATGCCGTTAAAAGTTATGAATATTGGAGAAAAAAAAGATGGCAATATTATTTGGATATTGGAATTAAAGAGAAAAACCTTAAATGGCATAAGCACGAAAATTTAGTTTTTTACGCCAAAAACGCTTGGGATATAGAATATAGGTTCCCCTTTGGCTTTAAAGAACTGGAAGGAGTACATTATCGTACAGATTATGACTTAACTCAGCATAGTAAGTTTTCCGGAAAAGATTTATCTTATAGAGATCCTCAAACCAATGAAAAATATATTCCGCATATTGTAGAAACCGCTGTTGGAGTTGATAGAATTTTTCTGGCGGTAATTGCCGATGCTTTTGTAGAAGAAAAATTGGAAAATGGAAGCTGGAGAACGGTTGTAAAATTTCCAAAAAAACTAGCTCCAATAAAGGTGGCGGTTTTTCCATTATTAAAAAACAAACCCAATCTTGTTAAAAAAGCAAAGGATATATTTAATGAAATTAAGGATAGATATATGTGTGAATTTGATGATAACGGAAATATTGGAAAAAGGTATCGCAGACAAGATGAAATAGGCACTCCCTATTGCATAACGGTAGATTTTGAAACATTGGAAAAAAACACCATAACAATTCGTGAGCGAGATACAATGAAACAAAATAGAATAAGCGTTAAAGACTTAGATAAATTTTTGGAAAATAATTTGTTGTAAATATCTTTTAAAAAATAAAAACTAAACAGTGGATAAATGTATTGACAAAAAAAATCAATACATTATACTTCCTCAAGTGTAAAAAATAGGATCCCAATTTGATGATTTTCCGATGTTTATTGTTTTTTAAAAATAATGGAAAAGTCTATAGAATTTGGATCAGAGAAAGGGCTTTTGACGTATTTATAGCAACTCAAATAACAAATTTTTAAATTTGGTTTTTAATTTTCTAAAAAGCGTTCAAACTAAAATTTATAAATATCAGCGAAAAATTGCTGATATTATAAAGAAAAACAGAACTGTTAAAGTTCTGCATATGTTCAGGAAATATTCGGCTTTTGCCGTTGTTATATCCAGTGCTGTTTTAGTGACAGCTACGAATATGGCCGTAGAGGGAAATACGAGAAATGTTTTAACCGGTCAATGGAATAAAGATAATGATAATAAAAAAGTTGATTTAAGTATTCAGGCGGAAAAAAACACCAAAGATGAATTGTCGCCATCATTTTTTGCAAATAGAGCGGTTGATCCCGGTCACAAAGAGAATAATGGGAGTGTTGTTAGAAATAACAGTGGCATAATTTCCACTTCTGCAAATCCGGTTTTAAGAGATCCTGAGGAAGATGGTGGAGTTAAAATTTATACCGTAAAAGAAGGAGATACAATCAGTTCAATTGCTGCAAAGCATCACATTACGATTAACACTATTCTTTGGGCAAATGATATAGAAAATGTTGACTCCATAATGCCCGGAGACAAGATTTTTATTTTGCCGGTTGCCGGATTAAAATATGTTGTTAAAAAAGGAGAGAGTTTGGATAAAATAGCTAAAAAATATAAGGCTGATAAAGAAAAAATAATTTCTTTTAATGATTTACCCGCCAATGGTGAAATCAAAGAAGGTCAAGAAATAATTATTCCCGGAGGGCAAAAAGAAACTCAAGAAACAAGAAGGAGTAATAGTTTAGTTGCCAGAAGAAGTTATGCTACGCCAACGGGAGGAACGCCAAAAATTTCCGGTTGGAAGAAATTGGATGGTAAAGCGGGAAGAGGGCACAAATTTCCTTATGGTTATTGCACTTGGTATGTGGCTCAAAAAAGATATGTTCCATGGGGCGGAAATGCCGGAACATGGCTTTATCATGCCAAGATAAGGGGATATAAAACGGGAAAAACTCCGCGCAAAGGGGCTATAATGGTTAGTTCGGAATCATGGTGGGGTCATGTAGCTATCGTTGAAAAGGTTGGAAAAGGAACAATAACGGTTTCGGAAATGAACTATAAAGGTTGGGCGAAAGTTAGTCGTAGAACCATATCAACAAAAAGTAGAGCGATAAAGGGATATATTTATTAAATAATAAGTATCTAAAGCGTTTTTTTGTTCATTTTTATATCTTAAAAAAATACATTATTTGTAAAAAATAGTGTATTTTTATTTTGGTTATTTTGGTTTTTCTGTTATAATATAGCGAGATAAAATCGTTTGTGTTGTTATATTTTTGAAATAGATACTTTGAGACAAAACAAAGATTGGACGAAAGTTGTTAACGAAAAGGGATTGTTGCGATAGGTAAAAGCCGGACAATAAAAAAGATACTTGTGTCGGTGTAAGTTGTTAAGTGAAATTGTTTTATAGTGGAGAAAAGATCTAAAAAATTAAAGAAGCAAACATAAGAATTCTTGAAGATTTTTTGTTTCGGTGAGAACTTTAAGTGTTCAAAAATATTAAAAATGAAAATAAAAAAATAAATGATCCCGACAAAAAAAGAATTTAATCAAATTTCAAAAACTATTGCAGATAGGGTTTTTAAGATGTTAAATTTTTTCAAAAATACAATATTGCAACTTAAAAAACCATCTCAAAAAACCTTCTGGAAAGTAGGTTTGTTTTTAGTTTTTGCTGGAGTGATGATGATTTCAGGTTTTCAATACACAAACAAGAATGAAAGCAATAGCAGTTTTTTTATTAAGGTAAATGTTGCACATGCCGATTGGGAGCAAGTAAAGAATTGGCTTTTATTTGGTGATTCTGATAGGACATGGGAGGAAGCTAAGTCTGGAATAGCGCAAGGAGTTAAAGATTCCAGTTTTGATTTTAAAAATATGTTTTACTCTGCCATTAAGCAAGTTTTATGGGGTGTTTTGCAAGTGGTTCATTGGCTGGTTTTGATATCAGCAAAAATATTTGATTCAGTTATTGATCGGAAATTTTTTGATGAAGTGGTTCGTAACAATCATTCAATTTATATTGCTTGGGCAATGGTAAGAGACTTCTTGAATTTATTTTTTATGTTGACATTGTTATTTTCGGCTTTTTCAACTATTTTTCAAGTGGAAAAATATCATCTTAAGAAAATAATTATTTTATTG
>CAZRUH010000036.1:0-6738 GCA_964603325.1 uncultured Bdellovibrionales bacterium | reverse complement strand
AAGGAGAAGCCGTTGGTGTTGTTGCCGCACAAGCAATCGGAGAGCCTGGTACCCAGTTAACTATGCGTACTTTTCATGTTGGAGGAGTTGCCGGTTCAGATATTACTCAAGGTTTGCCCAGAGTTGAAGAAATATTTGAAGTCAGACCTCCAAAAGGAGAAGCGTTGATTTCAGAAATTGCCGGAAAAGTAAAATCCATTGAATCTGATAAACAGGGGAAAAAAGCAGTAGTTTACATCGAGGGAATAGATGGAAAAACCAAGAAAAAAACAGTTAAAGAATATCACATACCCATCAATATCACTTTAAATGTTAAAAAAGGAGATTTGATAGATAAAGGAACGGTTCTTTCTGAAGGACATATTGATTTAAAGAAACTTTATGAAACTATGGGGCAAGAAGAAGTACATAGATATATTACCAGAGAAATTCAAGAAATATATGCTACTCAAGGAGAGGGGATAAATGATAAACATATAGAAGTTATTATCAGACAGATGTTAAGCAGGGTTAAGATAACTGATCCTGGTGATACTAATCTTTTGGTGGGAGATGTTGTAAGTAATGAATATTTTGAGGAAGTTAATGAAAAAGCCAAAAGTAAGGGTGTGCAAGAGGCTCTTGGTGAGCCGGTTATTTTGGGAATTACCAAAGTTGCATTATCAACAGAATCCTTTTTAAGCGCCGCATCGTTTATTGAAACGGCAAAAGTTTTGATAAACGCGTCTATTCAAGGAAAAGAAGACAAATTAAAAGGTCTTAAGGAAAATATTATTATCGGTAGACTTATTCCTGCCGGAAGTGGTTTTAGAGAATAACTCTAAAATTGACAAAATTCAATTAAAAACAGGGCATTCAAGCTCTGTTTTTAATTATAGACTTTATTTCTGATAAAATTTCTTCGGAAATAATATTTATTTTCTTTGACTCTTCGTCAGAAAAATTGCTGAGGACAAATTTTTTACCGGACATTTTTCTGGATTTTCTACCATCTTTTTTTTCAATTCCAATGCGAATGCGAATAAAATCTTGAGAGTTTATATGATCTATTATGCTTTGAACGCCATTATGTCCTCCGGAAGAGGAATTTGCAGATATTTTGTATTTGCCAAAAGGAATATCCAAATCATCATGAATAACCATAATATTTTTTGGATTGAGCTTAAAAAAAGACATTATTTTCTGAACGCTCTCGCCGGAATAATTCATAAAAGTTTGCGGTTTTACTAAAACGATTTTATCTTTTTTTGAAAAAATATTTCCAAAAAAAGCGGGAGTTTTTTCTTCGGAAATTTCCGCATTGAATTTTTTATTGAAATAAAAACTTGGAAAATTTAATAATTCCCGTATATTGTCTAACAATGCAAATCCGACATTGTGGCGTGTTTTCTTGTATTTTTCTCCCGGATTTCCCAATCCAAAGATAATAAACATAAATTATTTTTAACTTAAATCATTTATTCTTTTTGAATCCTCTTTATATTTATATGCGTTTATCAAATCATTTCCCAAAATAATAAGAATATCACAGTTTCGGATATTTTCATGCTCATCCAGTATAACATTTTTTTGTAATTCTGTTGATAATTTTGCGGGAAGTTTTTTGATCAACTCATCTAAAGTAATCGGTTTTTGCTTTTCCGTCAAATCTATCAATATAGTTTGTGAAAGTTTTGCTATCTTTTTAGGTTTGATAATGTTTGCGTTTTTAAAATGAAGTTTGTTTTGCAGTAAATTTTGTATTTTATTTCCCAAAGATTTATCGTCGCTCATATTCATAATGCCGATATTGGCATTTTCTTGTTTGATTTTATCATTCCTTTTTTTGATAACATCAAGATTGAATATATTCTTTGCCAAATCACGAATTTCACTATAATTGCCAATGCGAGGAACCAAAATAAACATACGGCCACTGTCAGTAAAAACATGAGAAACTTTTAACAAACTGTCTTCATTCCACGCATCTACTACGACATTTGTTATATTTTGAGTGTCAATGTTCTTAGAAAGATTTAAAAAGGACTTTATTTCCGCTAAACTGGCATCAGTTTTTATGTTTCTTTCAAGATTATTTAGAAGCGCATTTAGTTTAAAAGGGTTAAAAATTATTTGAGTTGAAAAAAGCTTGTTTTTTATTGCCTGCAAAACTTGCTGTTGTCTTTTGGCTCTTCCAAAATCTCCTTCCGGATCATTATGCCTTTCTCGCGCATATTTTAAAGCGGTAGAGCCGTCCATTTTGTGAAATCCTTTTTTAATTTCAAACAGTTCGTAACTATAATTCGGACCGGGATAATGAGGATCATAAATATCTCTCTTAACATCTATGTTTATGCCTCCTATTATATCCACAAATTTTTCAAATCCGGAAAAATTTGCCACAATATAATAATCAACAGTTAATCCTGTAATATTTTTTATGGTATTTTTTAGATAAGATATATCTTTATTATTTTTTAAATCAATTTTATAAACAGCATTTATTTTTGTTTGATAACTGGTGTTCGGAATTTTAATATAAAGATCTCTGGGTAAGGACAGTAGGGCAATTTTATTATTTTTCGTGTCAATACTGGCAATCATAATAGTATCGGTAAGGTTTCCTCCGGCATTTCCATTACCGGCAATACCCAATAACAAAACATTAATTCTCCCTCGTTTCTCTCCTCGTAACTTGACATCACTATTGGAAAAGTTGGAAATAATTTGAGAAAAAGATGAACCGGTTTCAGTTTTGTTGGAAGAGCGGATAATTATTTTATTACCGGTTTTATTTATTTTCCACACAAAATATATTCCAAGAAATAAAAAAACTAAAATCAAAAAAACTAACAATATGTAAAAAAATTTTTTTAGGAATGGTATAATTTTTAACCGTTTTTTTGGGTGGCGTTTTGTGATTTTTGCATTACGGTTATTTGGTTGCGGATAAGCCGGATATTTGTTTAAATTTACAAACTCTTTATTAGTCTTATTGTTTTTTGAAACCGGT
This sequence comes from uncultured Bdellovibrionales bacterium, assembly GCA_964603325.1. Taxonomy (GTDB): domain Bacteria; phylum Patescibacteriota; class Minisyncoccia; order Moranbacterales; family UBA9337; genus LSNR01. Next base: position 3,746 of record CAZRUH010000036.1, on the reverse strand, counting down.
TTTTTTATTCCGTCTATAGACATATGTAAAAAGATAATTACCCATTTAATTTTAACACAAACCAATGAAAATGTAATCGTCTTTTGTTAATAAAAAAAATGTGGTAAAATAAAATCAATAAAAAATTAAAACCATGCATACAATGAAAATATTTAAAACTAAAATAGAGGGATTGTTAATAATTGAACCGCAAGTTTTTAGAGATGAAAGAGGTTTTTTTATGGAAACCTATAATAAAGAGAAATATGAAAACATCGGGATATTGGACGATTTCATGCAGGATAATTTATCAAAATCTGCAAAAGGAGTTTTAAGAGGTTTGCATTTTCAGAAAAATCCATATGCTCAAGGAAAGCTGGTGCAAGTAATAAAAGGAAGTGTTTTGGATGTCGCGGTTGATATAAGAAAAAAATCCAAAACATTTGGAGAGTGGGTCAGTGTGGAGCTGTCTGAAAAAAATAAAAAGCAATTTTGGTTGCCGGCAGGTTTTGCTCACGGTTTTATTTCTTTGGAGAATGACACCATATTTAACTATAAGTGCACCAATGTTTATAATCCCAAGTCTGAAGGTGCTATTCTTTGGAACGATAAAAAGATAAACATTGATTGGCAACTGGAAAAATACAACATCAAAGATCCCATCGTTTCAAATAAAGACAAAGAAAATGTTACTTTTGAGGAACTGGATTATTATTTTTAATTCTTTATGGCGAAAAATATACCTCCTCTCGCAGATAGAATGAGGCCGAAAAAATTGCAAGATTTTTTTGGTCAAAAACACTTAATTGGCAAAGGAAAAATATTGGAAAACTTGATAAAAAGTGATCGGATCCCATCACTTTTGTTTTGGGGACCTCCCGGTAGCGGTAAAACAACATTAGCGAATATTATTGCCAATGAAGCAAGCGCCACTTTTAAACAACTGAGCGCCACTTCTTCCGGAGTTAGGGATATAAGAAATATAATAAAAAATACGAGAAAAGAAAATGATGATAAAAAAATTATTTTGTTTATTGATGAAATTCATAGATTTTCCAAATCTCAGCAAGATGCTTTTTTGCCAAGTGTGGAAAGCGGAACAATAATTTTAATTGGTGCGACAACTGAAAATCCAAGCTTTAAAATAAACAATGCGCTTTTGTCGCGTTGTCAAGTATTTGTTTTAAAAAAATTAAAAATAGATGAATTATTAACAATTTTGAATAGAGCGTTAAAAAACGAGGAGAGTGGTTTTGGAAAAAGAAAAATAAAAATCAGTCGCAAAAATAAAAAACTTATAGCATCATTAAGTAACGGCGATGCCAGAATTTTGCTGAACACTTTGGAAATAGCAATTAATTTGCTTGAAAAAAATAATACGATACTAAAAAGAAATGTAATTCAAGAAGCATTCCAAGAGTTAAATTTGCTCTATGATCGCAGTGGCGATGAACATTTTAATATTATAAGTGCATTTCACAAGTCAATGCGCGGAGGAGATGCCAATGCCGCATTGTATTGGTTGGGGAGAATGTTGATGGGAGGAGAAGATCCTTTATATATTGCTAGAAGAATAATTCGTTTTGCCAGTGAAGATATTGGTTTGGCAAATAGTTTCGCATTGCCTCAGGCAATATCCGCCTACAATGCTTGCCGTTTTATCGGAATGCCCGAATGTGGAGTAAATTTGGCTCAAGCAACAGTTTACATGGCCAGAAGCAAAAAATCCATCACTATATATGAAGCATACGATAAGGTTATGAAAGATATTAAAAAAAGCGGAAATTTGTCGGTCCCGTTACACTTAAGAAACTCCTCAACAAAGCTAATGAAGGATTTGGGATATGGAAAAGAATATAAATATACGCCGAAAGCGACAAAAAAAGAAAATAGGGAGCAAATATTTTTGCCAAAAGAAATGCAAAACAAAAAATGGATTAGTTTTAAATAAACATTGAATAATTCAAAAAAATATGCTATGCTTAAACCGACTAGAACAATAAACCTAACATACAAAACGTTTAATTATTAACTAAAGAATTTGTTGTTTTAGCAAATTAAGTAATTATTAACTAAGCACAATCCTATGAAAAAAACATTATTAGTATCATTCTTGTCAGCAGTGATATTTTTTGGTTTGTCAGTTGCAACAAATGCTTGGGAATATGGAACAACAACTTATTCCTATCAGGATAGTGGGCAATTAAACGGAACTTGTCCAAATAATATGTGCACGGGAAGAGTTGCAAAAATTTTCAATAACTCTAATGCAGAACAAACGATAAGATTAACTCTTCATTATGGTGAGAAAATTGGAAATTATCAATGGGGAGAGGATCATAATGGGGGAATAATTTGGCACGAAATTCCGATGAGTACCAATACTTGGACACAAAGAATTCCGTCCAATAAAACGGTTTATTATAGGGTCGTTTTAAGAGAACAACATCCAACGAGTTTTCAATGGTTGATTTATCACGTATCATCAACTCCCGCAGTAAGTCATATTTTTGCCAAGGATGGAGGAGGAATTTATTATATGTTTCCTCCAAGCGCTCGTTTTTATAATCATAATTTTGAAAAAGATATTTATGGATATGTTATGGTTGTGGAGAATTCTATAAATAATGGAGGCACATCTTTTTAATCAGGTGTTTTTATAATAAATCAATAAAAACCAAATTCCAACAATTTGGTTTTTATTTTGGAGAAATTTTTAAACAGAACTCGGTGCCAATCCCGGTTCATAATGAAAATTTTTTAGATGGAAATTATGCCGAGAACGATTTTCACAAAAAGGATAACAAGCGCATCCGTTAATTGGCATTATCCGCAATTAAATGAAAGCAACGAAGAGTGATGTGGTTAGCATTGGGAGTAAATAAAAAAGATGGCTTAAAAACAATTATACACAAAAAGGCAAACTGAAGAATTATTGAAAAACAAAAAATATTGTTTATGAAATTTGGGGTATTTATGATAAAATATTTATAAAGAATAAAGTAATGATAAAACATTTACAATATTAAAATGTTTTATCATTACTTTATTAAAATGGCGATAATTCAATATTTTAAAGATATGTCTGGAAAAATGGACTTAATGAAAGAGAATACCGGTGAATTTAATGCAAGGTATTTTTATGAAAATTATAAGGAAGAAAATGATCCGGATAGGTTATTTAATGAAATTAAAAAAAAGAAACTAAATCAAAAAGAAATATTTGCTGTAGTAGAGTTTATAGCTAAAGAGGATCCATGGTTTTGCGTCAAACATTTTAAAGATTTTGGATTAACGGATCAACGAGACATATTTGCTATAGCACAATTTGTAGCTAAAGAGAATTCTTGGCTTTGCATCAAATATTTTCAAAACTTTGGATTAACGGATCAACGAGACATATTCACCATAGCACAGATTATAGCTGAAAAAGATGCTTGGGCATGTGTAGAACACTTTCAAAACTTTGGATTAACGGATCAACGAGAAATATTTGCCATAGCACAGATTGTAGCTGAAAAAAATGCTAAGTTTTGCGTCAAATATTTTCAAAACTTTGGATTAACGGATCAACGAGACATATTTGCCATAGCACAGATTGTAGCTAAAGAGAATCCTTGGTTTTGCATCAAATATTTTCAAAACTTTGAATTAACGGATCAACGAGAAATATCCACCATAGCGCAGGTTATAGCTGAAAAAGATGTTATAACTTGTATTCGTTATTTTCAAAACTTTGGATTAACGGATCAACGAGAAATATTTGC
>CAZRUH010000035.1:0-6836 GCA_964603325.1 uncultured Bdellovibrionales bacterium | reverse complement strand
CCATTATTTACATTGTATCCGGTTTGTATCGGCGCACCAATACCTGTATGAATATGACTGCCAAAACTTTCATTGTCTATCCAACCTTTATCCGGATTTACAAAGTCGGTCTGCCAAGCTGTCCAAACGAACTCAAAATCACAATCTAAACTACCGTATTGATTGGCAATATTTGCAGGTAAACTTACTTTAAATTTCCAATGCTCCTCATCACCGCTATTCAAAGTTCCGGCGTTATAATTAAACTCGCTTAACACCCCATTATAAACAACATCACTGTTTCTTTTTGCCTCCAATTGCAAAGACGAACATAAACCATCATTGCCGGCGATTTTTTTGAATCTTATGTTATGTTTAAAATTCAAACCTCCCACATTTGACAAAGTGGCGGAACGGGTAATCTGTTGTCCGCCCAATAAATTATTGGTATAGCTTTCATCATCCCAATGATCGTCAAAGTCCAGTTTTGCGTCCAAATCGGTGGCACCAATCGTCAGTTGCGCATTTTCCGCATCCCTAAAACCGCCGGTTTCAATTATTGCGTAAGTAACCATCGGAAATAAAACAATGATTACCAAAACACTTATTATTTTTGTTAAAAATTTGCCCATATTATTTATCTAAGCACTATTTTTTAATTCTTTTTTAATTTTTAAAATTTCCCGACCGATAAAATATCCCGCCGGAATAATTATTAAAAACATAATACCGATTTTGCTTTTTAAAAATCCAATAATATATCCAAAATACGGAATGGTAAAGATCGTTTTGCCGATCACTCTACTCTTTCTCGTTAAAAACATATCTGTTGCATTATTGGCATCTCCTTTTGTTTTGTAATATATGTTTCCATTTTCTTTTGAGATCCCCACAATCCTGTGAGTTATAATTTCATTACTCATTTTCACGAAAGTGATAATATCTCCATTATTATAATTGCCTTGTTTTTTGGCAAACAAAATACTTCCCGTCTTAATTGTTGGCTCCATAGAACCGGATTTGACAACAATCAAACTATATCCGAAACGAGGTAAAAACATAGTCGCCAACAAAAACATCACTATAAAAATACTTATAACAACCACCAGATTTTCAAAAATTTTATTTATCTTTTTCATATCTGTGCCTTTAAACATTTTATTTTTTAAATATTTCATTTAATAAACGACATGGAAAATATATTGCGAAACCGTTCCTTTTTCCATGATCAATCTTAAAAAGATTAATCATGGAAAAAGAGGCGGGAAGTTTTCCCGCCACCTACAATCAAATTACTGTTGCAACAGCAATTGTATATCTGTTTCTACAGAGTCACTCTGTATAACATTGCCTACACTGCTGGGAACACTTATAGAAATTTTAAAGTATCTTGTGGCACCGGCATCTAACGCTCCCAAATTTTGCCCGGCGGAAGCCAACGCGCTCAATTTTCCCGACCAGATATCACTTATATTGTTTCCATCACTGTCAACTTCTTCTATGGTCACATCCGTGTTTGCGCCCAGTTCTCCATCTCCTTTCCCCGGATCATCGCAAGTGCCATCTGCAACTTGTTCCGGTTCATTGCAACCATTTTCATATTCATCTAAATTCGGAAAAGATAATATTAAGCTACTACCATCTATTGTCCCATCATTTTTAACGGCTATAATATTACTATTATCACTATATCCAGGAGCAACATTAGATACACTAAAATGCTCTGAAACCACATCTGTTCCGTTAACTTTTAGATCCAATGTTCCCGCCTCAACAACATTGCCGTTTGATAACTCAGTATCACTAAAAATCGCATATGATCCGATACCGGCAATCGCCGCTACCGTAGCAATGGTAAAAACGCTCATCAATATTTTTTTCATATTTTTATTTGTTTCAATGTTGCAAAATTTATTTCACTCCCTTGGCGCTTTTAAGTTTAACCAAGATGGAGAATTTTAATCCCCCCTCAAAGGGGGAGAAAGTTAATTTTACAAATAGAAACCAATTTGTTATTTATTAAGTTTGCCCGACAACCGACCGACACTTTTATTGCCTGTCAGACTTGGCGTATCTATTTTTGCAAACAGATTTGTTTTGCCACTATCTTTTTGATTTTAAAAAATTTGGCAAAACAAAAAGCCAATCATCACTCATTAAAAAAACTAACGAACAATAATTGGCTTTCAAAAAAATATTTATTTTTTATTCTCAAAAAAAACATTCCACCCGTATTTAATTTTATTATTTTTGTTTTTAATTTTTAATTTTCATAAAAAGAAAACCACAAGACTACCTCCTTGTGATTATTTTTTTATTTTTGAAAATCAACTTTCTTGTGTTAATTATAGTATTATCAACTTATTTGTGTCAAGAAAAATATTAACTTATTCACAGTACGACATATTCAATCCAATACTACTGATAAAATTATTTTAGAGCTACCCCTTTATGGCAACCTCATTAATTTTTTTTGAAATAATTTTTTTTATTTTATTTAAATTTAAAGTCTTTCCAATGGTTCTCTCTTTAAGTTTCGGATTTAAAATTTTAAAATCGCGATAAACTTGCAAAGAATATTTTTTTACACCACTTAGCCATTTGGCAATTTCCTCAAAATCTTTATATGTATGTATTCCGGGAACTACGGTTGTTCTGAATTCATATTCTATTTCACTGTTTCTGATTAAATCTACACTTAATCTTATTCTATCCATATCAACATTTGCATTAACAGTCTTATTATAATTCTTTGGAGAGTTTTTGATATCCATTGCCACATAATCAACAGATTTCTCTTTTAGAGATTTTCTAATTACATCCGGACGAGTTCCATTGGTATCCAGCTTTACCAGATAACCGATTTCCTTTATCTTTTTCATAAACTCAATAATATCAGGTTGCAGGGTCGGCTCTCCTCCCGTAATGCAAACGGCTTCCAATTTACCTACTCTCTTTTTTAAAAAATCAAAAAATTCTTTTTCAATTTTTGAACCACCAGATATAATTTGCGCGCCAACAACCAACTCCGGATTATGGCAAAACGGACAACGAAAATTGCAACCAACAGTAAAAACCGTTGTGGCAATTTTTCCCGGATAATCAACTAAAGTAAATTTTTGAAAACTGGCAATGTTCATAAAAATTATTTCCAAATATTATACATTACTTTTAATTTTTGCCCGACTAAAAATTTATTATTTTTGTAACAAAGTATGGTATTTTCTCTCAATATTTATTCCCTCATATCAGCACATCCTACATGAAATAAGTTTGGAATGCAAAACAAAAAATCTAAAAGATAAGATGAAAAAATTTATTGCCTTTCACAAAAACTTAAAATAAAGAGAGAGCTTTAAAAATACTTTCTATTGTGGTATTTGCAACTATAACGCCGAGATTGGTGGTAAACTTATTGCTAATCCCATAAAGAAAATATCATCTCAATAAAAAAATACGCTCCACTCATCCGATATATTTTCCTTTTTATAAACCCCCCAAACAATATATTTAAAGAAAGATAATTAAAAAAATAATCATCGCAAACTTCCCGAGGCGATTTCGCAAAGCGAAATCGCCTCGCCATCTTTTTAAACTTCCGCTATCAATTTTAAGAAAAACTAACAACCAGCACAACCCGAAGCTTCCACAACAAAGGTTTTTCTATCTTTCCATTCTTCCGCTTTTCCCTTATTCCATCTATTTATTGGGGTATGAAAACCAACCACACGAGAATATACATCACACTCTTGATAATTCTCCATAATCGGATTTGCTTCATAGCAAGCGCGACACTTAATCAGGTTTTTATCTCCCTCTTTTTCAAAACGAACAAATTCATCACCTTTTTTTAACTCCTTACCACAATCGTGGCAAATTATCTTTTGTTCAATATTAGATATACTTGTTTTTTCCATTTGTTTTTGTGAATTATAAATTGCTTGTTAGCAATTTATAATTTTTTAACTTATTTTTTTATTTTATATTTAAACACTCTATTGAGTGATTGGTTGTTTTTATTAATATCTTTCTTCTTAAAAATATTTTATACTTTTTCAAATTTCACTTTTTTGATTTTTATCTTACATTTTGGACAAGTTTGGTGCTCGCCAGCTATATATCCATGCTCCGGACAAATGCTAAATGTCGGCGTAAAAGTAAAATACGGCAGAGAATATTTTGTGGCGATGGAACGAACCAAATTTTTAACAACCTCCGTTTCATTTATTTTTTCTCCCAAAAATCCATGTAATACGGTTCCTCCGGTATATTTCGTTTGTAAATTATCCTGCAAATCCAAAGCCTCAAAAATATCTTCCGTATATCCCACAGGCAATTGAGAAGAATTGGTGTAATATGGCTCAGCAACTCCTTCTTTTACAGATTCATCGTTGGCAAAAATTATATCGGGATATTTTTTTTGATCCAATTTTGCCAAACGATATGTTGTGCCCTCTGCGGGAGTGGCTTCCAAATTATACATATTGTCCGTTTCTTTCTGGTATTTAATCATTTTTTTTCTCATATGATTCAAAACTCTTTGCGCAAAACGATTGCCTTCTTTGGTGGTAATATCTTTCCCCAACAAATTAAGAACCGCTTCATTCATTCCAACCAAACCGATTGTTGAAAAATGATTTCCCCAATAAGAACCTCTCCGCATTTTAATATCTTTTAAATAATGGCGAGAATACGGATACAATCCCAATTCTGTCAATCTTTCAATGAAAACCCTTTTTGACTCCAAACTATTTTTGGCAATATCCATTAAAACATCCAGCCTTTCTAAAAATTCCTCCCTGTCTTTGGATAAATATCCTATTCTCGGTAAATTGATTGTAACAACCCCTATTGATCCCGTCATTGGATTCGCTCCAAATAATCCACCCCCTCTTTTTTGCAACTCTCTGTTATCCAATCGCAATCTACAGCACATACTTCTGGCATCATCCGGACTCATATCTGAATTTATAAAGTTGGCAAAATACGGCATGCCATATTTTGCTGTCATTTCCCAAATCGGCCTCAAAGCCGGATCATCCCAATTAAAGTCTTTTGTTATGTTGTATGTTGGAATTGGAAAAGTGAACACTCTGTTCTGCGCATCTCCTTCAGTCATCACTTCGGCAAAAGCTCTGTTAATCATATTCATTTCTTTTTGAAAATTTCCATATTTCTTTTTTATCGGCTTACCGCCAATAATAGCCGACTCGTTTTTATAGTTTGAGGGAACTTGCATATCCAAAGTAATGTTTGAAAATGGCGTCTGGAAACCAACCCTGGTCGGAACATTCATATTGAAAACAAATTCCTGAATTGCCTGCTTAACTTCTTTATAAGTTAATTTGTCATAATGAACAAAGGGCGCTAATAATGTATCAAAGTTGGCAAATGCCTGAGCTCCATTTGCCTCTCCCTGAAGAGTGTAAATAAAATTTACCATTTGACCCAAAGCGCTTCTAAAATGCTTTGGTGGCGCCGAATGAACTTTACCGGGAACTCCGCCAAATCCTTTAATCAATAAGTCATGTAAATCCCATCCGCAACAATAGGCCGCAACCATCTGCAAATCATGAACATGCAAATCCCCTTCATTATGAGCATTTCTAACATCGGAAGTATAAACTTTATTCATCCAATATTTTGAACTTACCGCAGAAGAAATAAAATTATTCAATCCTTGCAAAGAGAACCCCATATTTGAATTTTCTTTTACCTTCCAGTCAATTTCTTTAATATAATCATCTATCAAACTTACCGCATCTTTTAACGCATCCTCCGTTTCTCTAACTTTTCTTCTTTGATCTCTGTAAAGAATATATGCTTTGGCAGTTTCATCAAAATCAAGAATCATTAAAACTTTTTCCACCACATCCTGAATTTCTTCTATTTCGGGAACATATCCTTTTTTATATTCTTTGTTTAAAATTTGAACCACTTTTTTACTAACTTTTTCGGCATCTCTTTCATTCCCCTCTCCGGTATCTCTAAATGCTTTAAATACCGCCTTAGTAATTTTATCTTGTTTAAATGGAACTACTCTTCCACTTCTCTTAATTATTTTTTTAATTTTTGCTGTCATATTTTTATCTTTTTATCTTTTACAATATTAAAAAATTATTTGTTATTTATTTTGTTTAACTCTTTTTGAAAAGCTCTGATACTTCCAAAAGATTTATAAACACTCGCAAAACGAACATACGCAACTTCATCAAATTTTAATAATTTTTCTAAAATTATTCTACCTATTTCTTTGGTGGAAATTTCCGATTTTCCCTTACTGAAAATATCAAATTCTATCTCTTGTAATAATTTTTCTTTTTTTTCAGCATTAACCGGTCTTTTTTCCAAAGCACGATCAATGCCCGCCACAATCTTAACTCTGTCATATGCTTCTCTGGCATCATTTCTCTTAATAACGGTCAATCGCATTATTTCCGGTTCTTCATAAGTACTAAATCGTTGCTTGCATTTTTCGCACTCTCTCCTCCTCCGAATGATTTTACCATCATTCGTATCTCTGGAATCTATAACTTTTGTTTCTTTATAATTGCAAAACGGACAAAACATTTATTTATAAAATTACCTTTAAATTTATTTATACACCATATATAGTATACTACAGAAATATTATACCACAAGTCAATTTTCTTACAACCCCTTTATTTTTTAACAAAAAAACCACTTATCCACAAAATAAAATTTGATAAAAACAAAAAAACACCTTATCGGTGTTTTTTATTGAAAGTAAATTCACAACCTTTTGCGGTTCCCCAGCAAATTTATTGTCAGAACTTTTGGCATTCCAAATTTATTTGGAATGACCGACCTTATAGATTAGTCTTATTGCGAACAAT
>CAZRUH010000034.1:0-7014 GCA_964603325.1 uncultured Bdellovibrionales bacterium | reverse complement strand
TTGTTTCACAATTTGCTTTTCCGCATTATTCTGCATTAGTTCCGCTTTTTTCTGCGACCAAAGATAAAAACCACCGGCTACAACAGCCGGTCCTAAAATTGTTAGAATTGTGATTAGAATTTTTTTGTTCATTATTGTTTTAACTTGATATTTTTAAATTTGATTTAAATTATTTTTTCTTTTTCGGCACCGGATCATAGCCACCTTCATTCCACGGGTGACATCTGATTACTCGCTTAAAGCCCATCCAACTACCCCTAAAAACTCCAAACCTTTGTATTGATTGATAAGTATATTCTGAACAAGTTGGATGAAATCGACAAAATCTTTCCGAGAACAAAAAACTAAAGATGCCCTGATCTAAAGAAAATACTTTTTGATAAAATCTGATTAAAAATAAAACAAAAGATTTAATCATACTAACCTCAAAAATTCGCTCCCAAAATTCGTCCATTTTGCAAATTATTTAAATAAATTATATAATTACAAAGTAAAAATAACATAAAAATTAAATGCAAACAATTAAATTTAATAATTTATCTTGGCTTGATTTTGAAAAACCAAACGAAAAAGACATCCGTTATCTTCAAGATAATTATCAAATTCATCCTTTGGCAATTGAAGAGTTTGTCACCCCAACCATCCGTCCAAACGCAACCGAATACAAAAATTGTGTATTCTTGACTGTTCACATCCCATTGTTTGATGTCAAAGAAAGAACAACTTATCCCGGTGAATTGGATATTGTCCTGACCAAAGATACATTAATAACCGGTCATTCTCACAATATTTATCAATTAACTGATTTTTTTAAAAAATTAAAAACAAGCGATGGACAAAAAAGAATTTATATGAGCCAAACTCCGGCACATTTACTTTACCGTTTACTGGAAATTCTAATTGAATCTTGCTTCCCGAAACTTGATCATATTCACAAAAATATAGATAACATTGAGCAACATGTTTTTAATGGCGATGAAAAAGAAATGGTTAAGGAAATTTCCATAGCCAAAAGAGATGTTTTAAATTTTCGTCGCGCGCTAAAACCACAAAGATCCATCTTAGAATCTTTAGTAAAAATGAATACGAATTTTATTCCCGATGATTTAAAAGAATATTATCAAGATTTAATCGGAACCAATATCAGATTGTGGAGCTCATTGGAGAGTGCCAAAGAAACCATTGAATCGCTTGAGGAAACAAATAACTCTCTGCTCTCAAACAAATTAAACTTTACAATGAAAGTTTTGACCATATTTTCAGCCGTGATGTTGCCAATGACAGTTTATTCCAATATATTGGCAATGAGCGCGGACATTCCTTTTGGAGATAATCCTTACGGTTTTTGGATTCATATGGGAATAATGTTTATTATTTCAATATTTACCATCATAGTTTTTAAAGTAAAAAAATGGTTTTAAAAATATATAATACACTCACCAAGCAAAAAGATATTTTCACTCCCCTTAACAGAGGAAAAGTTGGCATTTACACTTGCGGACCAACCGTTTATGGAAATATTCACATTGGCAATATTCGCGCATACTTAACGGCAGACATTGTTCGCCGTTATTTGGAATACATCGGATATGAAGTTCGTCATATAAAAAATATTACTGATGTTGGTCATTTGACAGATGATGATATTGCGCAAGGAGACAGCGGAGAAGATAAACTCATAAAGAAATCAAAAGAAGAGAAAAAAAGTCCCAAAGAAATTGCTCTTTTTTATGAAGATTATTTCAAACAAATTGAAAAAGATATGAATATCTTGCCGGCGCAATATTTCCCACGCGCCACATCACACATTCCACAAATGATTAAAATAATTCAAGAATTAATTAGAAAAGGCTATGCTTATGAGAAAAACGGCAATGTATTTTTTGACATTTCAAAATTTAAAAAATATGGAAAACTCTCCGGAAACACTTTAAAGAATTTAAAAATCGGAGCCAGATTGGAAAAACATCCCGACAAAAAAAACCCATGGGATTTCGCTTTGTGGCTTAAGGCGCCAAAAAATCACTTAATGAAGTGGGACAGTCCGTGGGGAATTGGTTATCCCGGTTGGCATATTGAATGTTCCGCCATGAGCACAGAATACCTTGGTCAAACTTTTGATATTCATACCGGCGGAGAAGATAATATATTCCCACATCATGAAGCGGAAATTGCTCAAACGGAGTGTTGGACCGGGAAGAAATTTGTAAATTATTGGCTCCATACCAGACACTTACTCGTTAATGGCGAAAAAATGAGCAAATCAAAAGGAAATCTTTATATTTTAGAAGACATAAAAGAAAAAGGATTTACCGCTATGGATTTAAGATTATTGTTTTTATCCTCACATTACCGCTCAAGACTTGATTTTTCGTGGCATTCTTTAAAACAAGCGCAAAAAAATATTCAAAAGATAACCGATTTTGTTACTAAAATAAAAAATTTTTCTATCAACGATAACAACAAAAATAACATAAACAAAACGGACTTAAAGCGGTATCTCAAAGAATTTGAAAAAGCAATGAATGATGATTTAAACACTCCGGTAGCGCTAACAATATTATACAAAATGATATCTGATACCAATAAAAGAATTTCTAATGATGACTTGGGACATTTTGATGCAAAAAAATTGCTTTCCGTATGGAATAAAATGAATACGGTTTTTGGCATTAAAATAAAAAAACCCGCAAAAATGACTATTCCAAAGGAAATAAAAAATCTTGCAAAAAAAAGAAGTTTGGCTCGTAAAAATAAAGATTGGGTAAAATCCGACAAAATAAGAGAGCAAATAATACTCAAAGGATACGAGGTTCTGGATAAAGATAATGGGTACGAGATAAGAAAAATGAATTAAACTTTAATTGCCGAAATATTTTTCCTTGTTTATTATTTGATTGTAAATAATTTCCAAAAAGATATTTTCAAACACTTTGTAACTATGGTGTTTTTTGCCGATTTTAAAATTATTAATTATATCTTTTTTAAAGTTTTTATTAAATAAAATTTTTATTGTTTTTTTAACAGCTTTATTCATCACTCTTTCCGGAATAAGAATTTCACCTGTTTTTTTATTCGCAATAAACTTATCACCAAATGACACCACTGCATACCCCTCTTTTTTTATATCTTTTTTAAAGACGGGATATTCAAAAACCGCCACCGGTTTTTTGGCAAAAATTGCTTCTATAAATTGATTTCCCCAACCTTCCCACAAACTCGGATATGTCACTAGGTCGGCATTAACATAAGCATCCCATAAAGAAAATTTCTTTATCTTGCCAAACCTCCCAAACTTCCTTTTTGCAGAAATAAAATCAGACACGAACCTAACTGAAATATTTTTTTTGTTTGCCAGTTTTTTTATTTTCTTTAAATATTTCTTATTTTCCTTTTCCGCATAGCCGGCGATTACCAAAATTACCCTTGAATTGCCATTTATCTTTTTTCCGTTATAAATACTGCTTTCGGTAATTTTTTTAATTTGCATTTGTAGTCTGCGAACATATTCTATTGATATCTCTATTCCTTTTCTCGGCAAAATTCTTGTCGCTTGTAAAACAACAATATCATTTTTTTTAATTCTAAACATTTCTAAAAGTTTTTTACTTACGCTGTCGGCGATCCATTCTTTTTGCTCAAAGTCAAAAATATCTCCAATCGTTTTAATGTCGTTTATTTTTCTTCTTTTTTTTAAATCCTCTTCCGCTATGGAATTTATTACTATGTGTTGAATATTTTTGCTCTTTGGAGGCATATATTTTATCAAATATTTTTCAATGTATTTGCTTCTCGGAACCTGACAATCTTTTCGTTCCCAATAAAAATCATGATTTGTTGACAAACACCTTATTTGATTTTCTTCAATCCATTCAAAAAAAGCTTTACTTGCGGGAATATGTCCGCCAAAAGAAAATATGTTGTGCACTAAAATATATTCAAACTTTTCTTTTTTTTGAATACATTCAAGTTGTTTTTTTATTTTCTTGGAAATTTTTTCAATTCTTTTTTTAAGTTCGGAAACGGATAAAATTTTCTTTGCCGGAATTTTAAAACTGCTTTCTTTGATAATAGCCATTTCCTTACTGTCCCATTCCAATTCCTTAATTACATAATCTGCGCCGATACTATTCGGTCCGGCAATTAATTTCACTTCACAATTGTTTTTAAGCAATATCTCTTTTCTTTTTTCTATTTCCAAAGATACTCCATCAGTTTTGCCAACGCGATAATGAAAAATTCCAATTTTTATTTTTTTATTTTTTATCATATTTTTGTTTTAATTTTAGTTTACTTTTCATTATTTTAAAAATCAATACCTCTCACAAATCAAAAATAAGCCGACGAACTCCCCGCTGTCCATCCCGTACTCCAACAAACTTGCAGATTATAGCCACCGGTGGGACCATCCAAATCCAACACTTCTCCCGTAAAAAATAAATTATCCACCAATCGTGATTGCATAGTTTTGGAATTAACTTCCGTAACATCAATTCCACCGGTGGTAATTATCGCTTTGCCGAAACCAACCACTTCTTTTATCGTTAAAGGAAACTCTTTTAATAGTCTCGTCAGTTTCTTTCTTTCTTCTTTCGTTATTAAATTTACTCGCTTGTCAGGATTTATTTCTGATAATTTAATTAACACCGGTATAATTTTTTTTGGCAATAATTTATTCAAGATATTTTTAAATTGTTTATTGTTTCCTTTTTGAAAATCTCTTTGAATTCTTTTATCCAATTTTTCAAAACTCATAGCCGGCTTAAAGTCAATCCTTAATCTTAAAGTTGCTCCTTTACCGTTCTTCCTTAACAATTCACCTATTTTTTTACTCATATCCAAAATTATCGGACCACTGATTCCTTGTTTGGTAAATACGGCTTCTCCAAATCTGGAAATAACTTTTTTTTCACAAGATTTTCCCTCGTTTTTAAAAACATCTATTCGCACATTTTTAATTGTCAAACCCTCCAAATTGCTAACAAATTTATCTTTTAATCTTATCGGAGATAATGCGGGATATGGAGAAACAATATTATGCCCCAGTTTTTTCGCCCATCTATATCCATCACCGGTTGCGCCGGTTGCAGGATAAGACAATCCTCCCGTAGCAATAATATATCTTTTTGCATTAATCTTTTCACCGGTTAATAAAATTATACTCTCTATAAATTCTTTTTGACTATTTTTAATAACATCTTTTACCGTTTTTCCTTTTAAAATTTTAACATTTCCTTCTTCTAAAAAATCAAGTAACACTTTCCGAATATCCATAGATTTATCACTTGCCGGAAACACTCTCGCACCTCTTTCTATTTTCATTTTTACCCCTCTTTTTTCAAAAAAATCAATTACATCTAAATTGGAAAAATTAGCAAAACCGGAATAAAGAAACCTTCCGTTTTTTCCATAAAATTCAATCAAATCGTTCGGATTTTCGCTATAATGTGTTACATTACATCTTTCTTTTCCGGTCATCAACAATTTAATTCCCATTTCCTTGTTTTTTTCAATTAAAAGAACTCGGCAACCCAGTTGACCGGCTCTTCCCGCCGCCATCATTCCGGAAGGACCGCCTCCGACAACCACTATGTCATAATCATACTTCATAAATAAATCAAACAATCTAATTATTGTTAATTAAAAAACTGTTTGTTATAATAAACCTAATTTATATTACAATGTAAATTACAAAATGCAAATATATGGAAACTATCAAAAAAGAAATTCTACAAAAAGCGGAATATGAAGTGGAGATAAAAAAAGATCATAAGTCTGTTTCTTTTGAAATAAAAAACTCAAAAGGAAGAATATTGGGCATCGCAACTCTGGAGCTAAAAAAGACAGACTCTCGCAAAAAACATTATCATTTAAAAGACATAAATTCCTTTGTTGGCGGTCGTGGGATAGCCAAAACAATTCTAAAAAAAATGGGAAAATTCATTCAAGAAGAAGGTGCTACTGCCAGCGGAGTGGTTTGGGGGCGGAGAAAATTAAAATTGTTTACTAACGCCGGATGGGTTTCATTGGAAAATCCGAACTCGCCTCAAAAAACAGATAAAATTACTATCACTTATAGAGGTTTTGAAAAATAAATGTAACAAAACCTCAAAAAACAACATTATTTTTTTGAGGTAATTTTCATATCACTTCTAGAAAAGCATTCAACATTATTCCTCAATAATACTACTTTTCTAGTCCCATTATTTTCACTTCATAATCCAATGCCAACTTTTTTGTTCTTAACACAAGCTTCAATAACTTTGACCGGAACAAAGGAATTTCCCAAATTAGTCTTTATTAAGAAAAGCCAAATTTGGACAACATTTTACCAACAAAGTCTTACATTTTAATATTAAAAAAATTTAATTTAAATTAGACAATGTTTATTCAATTCTTTTCAATAAAAACCATTATTTGAAAATTATATAATATTTTCCCAAACAAAAAACCGTCAAATAATGACGGCTTTTTGGGAGAGAGTTTTGCGTAATTTTAAATAAAATTACACAATCTTGGCGACGACCTACTTTCTCTGCCAAAAGCAGATATCATCGGCGCTGAAGGACTTAACTTCTGAGTTCGGAATGGAATCAGGTGTACCTCCTTCGCTAGAATCACCAAGATTGTATAATCTTATAAATAAATTTAACAATAAATAACTGTTAACTGTTAACTCGTTTGATGATCACTATAGCACATCATCAAAAAACAAACAAAAAAGGTTTCGTTTTATTAGTACTTCTCAGCTAAATGTGTCGCCACACTTACACCTGAAGCCTATCAACCTAGTATTCTTCTAGGAAAACATGTTGCCTTATCTTAAGGGGGGCTTCCCGTTTAGATGCTTTCAACGGTTATCCTTTACCAACATAGCTACTCGACAGTGCTCCTGGCGGAACAGCCGATACACCAGAGGTTAGCTCTTTCCGGTCCTCTCGTACTAGGAAAGAATCCTTTCAAGCAACAACGCCTACGGCAGATAGAGACCAACCTGTCTCACGACGGTTTGAA
>CAZRUH010000033.1:0-7090 GCA_964603325.1 uncultured Bdellovibrionales bacterium | reverse complement strand
AATTAAGATAATCTTATTATGTTTGCTCACTTTTTTAAACATATTTTTTGTGTTATTAAAATTATTTTTATCATTTTTTGTCTAATTAGCGCACCAATCGGTTTGAGACATATCTAAACCAACAGACTTTCTAAGAAGCAATAGAGCGTCAGCAGTGCTAACATTATTATCACAATTAACATCTCCCGCTCCTGTAAAATCATGCCAAGGAGTTCCGCTCATATCCAAACCAATTGACTTTCTCAAAACTAGTTGCGCATCAGCCGTGCTCACTGTTCCGTTTTGATCCACATCGGCACGAGCGCTGTTTGAACTCGTATCCACAACAAAACTGGAAACATTCAATGTGTCCGAAGCGTTACCGGATGCATCTGTCACTGTAATTGTGCAATCGGAATAAGTTCCGTCTGAAAGTGAACTGAAAGTTATGGTATTATTCCCGACTGTTGCTTGAGTAGTTGAACTACTGCATGATCCTCCATAAGTTATTGTTCCCGCTTCCGTTGTGCTAAAGGTATAATTTGGAGTACTATCTGAGGTTGGAGAAGATACTGCTGTCACTTCCGCCAGTGTTGGAGGCGTGGTATCTGCTGTCCCAACAGTAACCGTAGCGTTTGTCACTCCCGACAATATATCTGTTCCCATGCCATCATCTCCACTGCCATCAAGAATAATATCAGAATCCGTATAATCCCCTTGTCCATTAAAGGAAAGGGTAATATTATCTGTCTGCGCGCTAGCAGTCGCTTGAAAGGTAAGTGTGGCAATTACACCGGAAGAAGTGTTAACTCCAGGCGTCGGCTTAGATAGTGTAATACTGATATTTCCATTTGTCGTATCATTATTAACAATTTCACAAGGTTTATTATTATAAACACAAGAATTTCCCGCAGAAAAAGCGGAATTACTTGTATCCCAACCCGTTAAAGTAAAGTTACCGGTATCGTAATTAACTATAGCTCTGGTAGCTACAACATCATTATTGTTGGTATCTATAATAACATCTACCGTAAATGTTTCACCTTGAGAAACGGTAATCGCTGACGGATTTAATGCCATTGTTGCCGTTTCTCCGCTTGCATTCGTTTCTGTTTGTATGTTTATCGCCACATTCATAATTAAAGTAGCCAATGTCCCGGCAACGAAGGCCAAAATAAAAACTCCTTGCCATGTTTTTATTTTGGTTTTCTTAATGGCAACGAAAGCTTCTCCCCACCAAGAGTAAGCTTTTTCTACCTTTTTATCAATAATTCTTTCCGGTATTGCTTTTTTTTCTTTTTTATCCATATTTATTTTTTATTATTTTTAAAAATCAAAAAAATTAAATTTTGACAAGAGAAATTATATCAACCAATGTAATTATACCACATATAAAACCATTGTTGTCAACAACCGGAATTGTGTGTAGGTTTTTTTTTCTAAACAAATTTAGCAATGTAGATAAGTCCGTTTCAGGATTAACGGTTATACACGGACTGGACATAATATCTTTTGCTGTCGCTTTCAGAATACTTCTCAGTTCTAATTTTTTTTTAATAGATACCGCTCTGAATATTTTGCTTTTCTTCATAAATTCTATAAACGATGGAATATACAAACTGTTCTCACCCTTAACAAAAAAATCAGTTTCCGTTATGATACCGACCACCCTTTTGTTTTTTACTATGGGAACACCATGAATTTTGTTATCTATCAAAATCTTAGCGACTTTTCTAATTTTTGTTTTTGGAGTTGCGCAAATAACATTTTTTACCATTATATCTTTCACTTTCATTGATGATACCATAATATTGCTCAAAAATTGACAAAATTATTTATTCCCAACCACTCATCGCTATTCCAACATCCCTGGTGTTAACCACTCCATCATTATTAAGATCGGAAGTATTGTCTCCTATTCCCAACCAATTGTTTACTATTGATATAAAATTAGAGAGGTTGTAGGTTTGATTATCGCTTACAAAAGTTACGGTAGCGCCCGTAGTAGTTCCGGAAGACAGAGCGTTCCCAAGTTCATCAGACAACTCATTCACTCTTAAACTCAGACTGGTTGTTCCTGCGGTAAAATTACCCGTACTCATCAAATGAATAGTAGCAATGTGAACATCAGCACCATTAATTGTATTATCCGCATTTATTCCGGCAAACCGATAATGACCGTTGGATATATCTCCGGAATTAGCCATCATATTATAATTAATCGTATCCGTTCCTTTGCTTATTCCGCCTTCCACATCGCCTCTAACTGTGTTGAGTGTCACATTGTTAGCATCAAAATCCAGATACAAATTAAAAGTACTTAGTTGCTTTCCTCCCGTATCCATATGAACTTCAACATCAAAGCCGGTGCTGGTTCCCACATTCTGATTAACCGGAGTTAACCAAACATCTCCCTCGGCAGCGTTGACAATGCCTTTGTTGAAAAATAAAAAAACCATCACAAATAAAAATATTATCTTTGTTCTACTCATATTTTTGTTTTCTAATGTTTATGCATAAATTATAATACATTTATTTTTTGTTGACAACCAAACAAATAATACTGCCCGCGAATATCATTGTTAGTGACAATATTTGTCCCAATGTAAGCAACTCAAAAATAAGTCCCACTTGCCAATCCGGCTCTCTTAAAAATTCCACCAAAAATCTAAATACTCCGTAACCGATCAAATATAATCCCGTCAAAAAACCGCTTTTTTGGGAAAATTTATTCCTTATTATCCATAAAATAACAAACAAAACAATCCCTTCAAAAAAGGCTTCCAATAACTGTGATGGCCATCGCAAAAACTTTTCATGCCCAAAAAACATTCCCAGCTTATTGTCAGTTACCCTTCCGTATAATTCTCCATTTAAAAAATTACCTATGCGACCGAAAAAATATCCTGCCGGTATAGTGGGAACAACAAAGTCAGTTGCTTTGAAAAAACTGATTTTCCTTTTTTTGCAAAAAAATAAAGCTACTACAACCGCTCCAATCAATGCTCCATGATAACTCATTCCGGATATGCCGACAAAAACTCCGTTTGAATTGATGGGAGATATTATTTCAAATAAGTTATTTTTATAATATTCCCAATTATACAAAAATACATAACCAATTCTTCCACCAATTAAAATGCCAAAAAAAACATAGATTAAAAAATCAAAAATATCATTCCAATTTAAGGAACTTTCTTTTTTTAAAAATCTCCATCGCAACAAAAACACGATTACAATAAAACCAATCAAATACATCAAGGAATACCAATAAATATCAAAAAACCCAACCGAAAAAGCAATTGAGTTTATATTTTTTGGAATATTATGGTAAAAATTAAGCATTGTACTTATTAAATTGCCCCTTAAACTCCTTGCCATAAATGTCCCATAAAGCTAAAAATAATGCCATAATGACCGGACCGATAATAAACCCTATAATTCCAAAACTTATCAACCCCCCCAAAGTTGCAAAAAACACCAACAAAGGATGCATTTCTGTATCATTTCCAACTAATTTTGGTCGCAAAATATTATCAATAAAAGATATAACCAATGAACCGAAAAGCAATATAAACACCCCTTGCCAAGTTTTTCCTACGAAAAACATCAGTATTCCAACGGGAGCCCAAACCAATCCGGAACCGATAGCCGGAATAATTGAAAGAATAATCATAACCACTCCCCAAATAATAAACGACTGCACACCCGCAATAGCAAACATTAAACCGCCCAATATTCCTTGCACGGTACCAACAATTATTGTGCCTTTTAAGGTTGCTCTTACCATTGAATAAAATTTTTGAGAAAGTTCCAGTTCATATTTGTCCTTAAGAGGGCTAAGGTACATTATTTTTTTTATAATTTTATGTCCATCTATCAAAAAGTAGTACAGACTAAAAAACATTACAAATACCCAAAGTATGGAAGCTATTACATTTTGGTATGTCTTCTGAATAAGAGTGATCGTTCCGGTCCCTATTTTTTTTACAATTTCATCAATTTTATTTTGCTGAAATATCTGGTCAATATTCAGCATATTTCCCAAGGTTGATTTTTCAAAATTATTAAAGATATTCCCCAAATAATTTTGATAAGAAATATCTGTTGACGCTTTCTTATAAAAACCGTTAATTTCATTGGCAACCAAACCGAATAATGTCATTGTTGGCAAAACAATAATAAACAGAACCAACAAACAAGTTAACAGCGAACTGATTGATTTCTTTTTCGTTCTTTTTAGTAAAAAATTATAAGTGCCATAAAAAGTAGCCGCCAATATGGCGGCGGTCAAAATAGCTGACAAAAAAGGTTTAAACAACATAAAAACCAAAGCACTCATAACAACAAGCACCAACATAAAGAAATACACATTGTAGTTTTTTATCTGCATATTTTTTTCAATCTCTCTATAACGCGATAATAACACAAGTAAATCAATAAATAAAGTAATTTCCAAAATTTTGTCCGCAGTAGCATCCTCATCCTAATTATAGAAATCAAATGCATTTAATCTACTAACGAATTTAAGGAGGATTATTCGCTTTCAAACTGCGAACAAAATTTTAACAACCACTCATATTTTCAAAAAAACCAAATAACATTCCATATTAACACATTTCAAGTATTATGTCAATACCGGATATCAAGCCATCTGAATCAATTGGGCTTAAGCGCAATAAATGACTTAAAATTAGACTTGGAAATAATATTATTCATCACTCGAAAAAACATACCGCGTCAACCATAATCATTAAAACAAATATTGCCAAAAGGAAAGCAAAAGTATATGATTAGTTTGAAAAAAATAATTGAAAAATAAAACTTATAAAAATATGAACAATAAAATGAACAAAACCGTTTGCGTTATCGGCTTAGGATACGTAGGATTGCCGTTGGCCATTCGCGCCAAAGAAAAAGGATACGATGTAATCGGTTTTGATCTGGACAAAGAAAAAATTAATTCAATAAATAAAAAAATTTCTCCGATAAAAGATAGTTTTATAGAAAAAAAATTATCTTCCTTTTCCATAAAAGCGACTTGCGACGTCAAGTTAATTTCTAAGGCTGATATAGTTCTGATTTGCGTTCCAACGCCGGTTGATTCTTTTCACAATCCAGACTTAAGTCCTGTTCGCGATGCCTGTAATATGGTTGCGAGCAATTTAAAAAGAGGGGCGCTTGTCATCCTTGAATCTACGGTCAATCCCGGAGTTTCTGAAGAAATTGTTCGTCCGATTTTTGAAAATAAAAATCACAAAATCGGACAGGATGTTTTCATTGCGCATTGCCCGGAAAGAATAAATCCGGGAGACCCAAAGTGGAATGTAACAAATATTCCGAGAGTGGTCGGAGCTTTTACAAAAAAAGGTTTAAAGAAAGCGTTAAAATTTTACACAAGCATCGTTGATGGTAAAATTAAAGAAATGAAACATATTCGCGAAGCGGAAGCCTGCAAAGTTGTAGAAAATTCTTTTAGAGATATCAACATTGCCTTCGTCAATGAACTGGCCAAATCATTTGATGCATTAAATATTGATGTTAAAGATGTGATTGATGGAGCGGCGACCAAACCTTTTTCATTTATGCCTCATTATCCGTCTTGCGGAATTGGCGGGCATTGTATTCCCGTTGATCCTTATTATTTAATTGAACGAGCAAAACAAGCAGGATTTGATCATAAATTTCTTCGTACTTCCAGAACAATAAATAATTCTATGCCAGAATATACCGTTGAGTTGCTAAGAAACAAACTCAATGAAATCAAAAAGCCTCTCAACGGGACAGCAATAGGAATTTTGGGCATTGCTTACAAGGCAAATGTTGATGATGACAGAGAATCACCATTTTACGATATCGTAAAAATATTGCAGAAATATAGAGCCAAAATATACACTTTTGATCCTTATTTAATAGAAAAATCAAATTGTAAATCTTTAAAAACAATCCTTGGAAAATCCACCGCCATCATTTTAGCTACCGATCATAAAGAATTTAAAAATATTAACGGCAAAATACTTAAAAAAAACCGAGTAAGAATTATTATTGACGGAAAAAACTTCTTAAATAAGGACGAGGTTTTAAAAAATAAAATTATTTATAAAGGAATTGGAAGATAAATGATTTAAATAAAAAATGCACGGGTGGAGAGAATCGAACTCCCGCTAGAAGTTTTGGAGACTTCTGTACTGCCACTATACGACACCCGCTTTCTTGAGATGATAAAAATCACAAAAACTATTTTTTCATCTCTTTATGTACGGTGTGTTTTTTGCAAAACTTGCAATATTTACTTAATTCCAATTTTTCTTTTATTTTCTTTTTGTTGCGATTGGTATAGTAGTTAATATTGCTACATTCTGAACACTTCATTTTGACTAATTTTTCATTTGCCATATTTATTTTGCAACTTTTCTGAACAGCTTTCCGATACCATTCATCAGTTACCTTTTATATAAACTATTTAAAAAAATATGAGCCCGAGACCGGACTTGAACCGGTGGCCTTTTCCTTACCATGGAAATGCTCTACCAGCTGAGCTACCCGGGCCAAGCCATTTTCCATCTGGGTGTGGGCCGGGACGGATTTGAACCGCCGTAGACCGAAGTCGTCAGATTTACAGTCTGATGCATTTGACCACTCTGCCACCGACCCAAAAATATTATTTTTCTCAACTAATCAAAACTGAGCCGAAAACCGGACTTGAACCGGTAACCTATTGTTTACAAAACAATTGCTCTACCAATTGAGCTATTTCGGCATTGACGATAATTTGCGTCAATTTATTTAAAACTCTCCAATTTGTTTTTAACGCTGGCACTGTGCGGATTCAATTTTAAAACTTGTTTATAACATTCTCTGGCATCATCATAATTACTTTGACCAACATAATAATCCCCCAACCTCTCATATGCCTCTATATCACGAGGATCTACAGCTATTCGTTCTATTAAAATATTTTCCAATTCTTCTTTTTTTTCTCCGGGCAAAACGACTTTTTCGCTAATCATAGCTCTTCTCTCAGTAACACCAGATTTCTTTGAAGTGTTTTGCTTTTCACCGTTTTTAATTTTACTCTCTTTTTTTTCTTTAGAAACTTCTCCGTATCTTT
>CAZRUH010000032.1:0-7206 GCA_964603325.1 uncultured Bdellovibrionales bacterium | reverse complement strand
AAAGGAAATTTCAGGAGATAGCGCAGAGGTAACATTAACATTGTCTACGAATGAAAACGCAACTTGCAAATATTCAACAATTGCCAATATTGATTATGATTCTATGGCGAATACTTTCTCAACAACGGGAGGAACAAATCATCAAACGGTGATTAGCGGATTATCAAAAGGCAATAATTATATATTTTATGTAAAATGTTCAGATTCTTCAGGAAATAAAAATTCTTCCGATTATAGTATTCAGGTATCTACCATTACGGATAGTGATTCAGATGATGAAGTAATTGTTTCAAATTCTTCCGATGAAGTGAATATAAAGACATTAAAATTTAAGGGAAATGATAAGAAAAAAACAGAAACCATTCTAAAAAAGAAAAAAGTTTATTCTAAAGAAAATAAAATTAAGTTTAAGGGTAGTGTTGAGGGATTGAATAACGGAAAGGTCAACATATATGTAGATAAAAAACTTAAGTATTCGGTCGCTTTGAAAAACGGGGGAAAATGGAGTAAAAAAGTTAAGATAAAAAAAGACGGCACGCACACAGTGAAATTTGAATTTGTTAATGACGGTGGGACGGTCAAAAAAACGACCAAATACAAAGTTAAAGTTGATACAAAAAAACCAAAATTTAAAAAGATGTTATCTTTTCTAAATAAGCACCGTGGCGATAAGATTTGGTGGAAAGCTACTGATAATAACAAAGTAAAATATTACAAATATTATTTTAATGGAAAGGTGAGAAAAACGAAGAGGGCGTCATTTATAGTTCCTGCCAATACCCCAAGAGGGTTACATACTCTTAAAATAAAGGCTTATGATAAAGCTGGTAATAGAGCTGTTAAATATGTAATTATTAGAGTTAGATAGTAATAAACATATTTAAAACCGCCACTTTAGTGGCGGTTTTTTGATTGTCTTGTTTAATGTTTAGAAATCCAAAGTCCATGTATATTACAGTAAGCACGGACAATAATTTCTTTGCTATGATTAAGTATTTCAAATGTAGTATTTGGATTTTCATTTGGTTTTAAATTTTTACGATAAATTTTTTCTCCTAAAATAACTTCAATCCATTGAATATAATGTTCATCACTCATTGGGTGTTTAATTTCTCCAACAGTGACAAGCATTTTGTCATTTTCTATTTTGACAATTGGAATGTGTTTTTCTTTACCGGCGTCAATTGAATTTTCTCGAATGTGAGACATAGGTTTTTGACAACAAACTAATTCGCCACCACCAACAGACAAAACTTCTATAATATTTCCACAAACCTCACATTTATAGATTTCGTTTTTATTTTTAACATTTGACATATTTTTTAGAAAAAATAAAAGGGCACTTAATAATGCCCTTTTTCAATTTTTTAATATTGTTCACATCTTTTTTGATAATAAGCTTGCGGATGTCCGCAAGCAGGACATTTTTCCGGAGCAGATGTTCCTTTGTGGATGTAGCCACATTTTCTGCAAACCCACTCTACTTCCTCTTCTTTTTCAAAAACAGTTTGATTCCGCAATTCTTCTAAAAGTCTTTTGTATCTATCCTCATGATGATCTTCAGCTTTAGCGATAGCTAGCAGGCGGGCTGATATTTCCGGCAATTCTTCTTCCTTGGCCTTTTTTGCGAATTCAGGATACATAGTACTATGTTCATAGTTTTCTCCATCAATCGCCGCTTGTAAGTTTTCAATGGTAGTTCCCAGTTTGGTTGGAGCGTCCGCTTCAACAACGATGGTTTCATATGTTTCTTCTCCTGACATTTCTTTGAGTTGATTAATTAATCTAAATAACCACTTTGCATGTTCCGCTTCCTGATTGGCGGTTTCAGAGAAAATTTCGGAAATTTGTTCGTATCCTTCTTTTTTTGCAATTTTTGCATACATAGTATAACGATTTCTTGCTTGGGATTCTCCTATAAATGCTTTAGTTAAATTTTTTATTGTTTCTTTCATATTTTTTCTTATTTACAAATTTAGCACGATGCTAGATTGTAAATGTAAAGTTTAATTATTATTTTTTACTTTTGCAACCTCCGCATTTCTTTTTTTTGGTTTTTTTTGAGGTTGCTTTTCTTTTTTTACATGCCATATTTTATTGGTTTAATAACTTTTGCAAAGGCAAAAATTATTAAATGCTTACTTAATTTTTTTATTATTTTTACTATGGCAACTTCGACAAATGCCATATATATAAAAATCATATCGTTTTATTCTACCTATTTTGTATATTTTTTTCCTTATTTTGTTTAGATTAATGCTTTTTTCAAATATATCAAAAACATGATCGCAATTGGTGCAGATAAAGTGTTGATGATTAGAGGTGTTGCCATCATATCTTTTTATTCTTCCTCTAAGTTCAAGGATAGTGCCTTCCTCGGCAAAATTTTCCAGATTTCTGTAAACGGTTCCCAAACTAATTCTAGGCAATTTTCTCTTAACAGCCAAGTAAACTTCTTCGGCGGTGGGGTGAGAATAAACACTCTGAACATAATCTAGAATAACTTGTTTTTGATTAGTTAATCTTTGCATTTTTATTAATAATAATTATTACTAATTAAATGTTATTACTAATAATAAATTTTGTCAAGTTGTTGTATTAAAAGTTTTTATAGATATTATTTTTTTATTACAGTATTTGAGAATGTCTGTTTTTGTTGTTTTTAGACAAACATTATTTTTGATTACAAAATTGAATATGTTTAGATTATATTTTCTGTAAGATAATATATAAAAAAACAATAATATGGAGTTATTTTTGTAGATAATAGAGCCAAGTATGTTTAAAATTATACTTCTATGGGAAATAATATTTATAAGAATATATTAAATAAATATCCTATAATTATTATTCCTACAGTCACAATACTAAAAAAAATGACTAGCAATTGCCACTTGATTACTTTTTTAAGAATCAATGCTTCGGGAAGAGAAATTCCAACAATAGCCATCATTAAAGCTAATGCTGTGCCAATAGGAACTCCTTTTGCTACCAACGATTCAATAATCGGAATAACGCCACTGGCATTTGAATAAAGAGGAACAGCTAAAATAACTGCCAAAGGAACGCTAAACCAACTGGCTTTTTGTAAATATTTTTCAAAAAATCCTTGAGGAACAAATCCATGGATAAATGCACCTAAGCCTACTCCAGCTAAAACATAGAGAATTATTTTTCCAGTTATTCCTATTGCTTCTTTGGAAATTATTTTTAATACTTTTAAAAAAGGAACTCTTTTAAGGTTTATTTTTTGCTTCTGACTTTGCACCTTCCAAACAAAATCTTCTACATATTTTTCTAGATGTAATTTTCCAATAATAAATCCGCCAAACATCCCCACAATTATTCCCGCTAAAATATAAAATAAAGTTATTTTTATTCCGAACATTCCCACAAATAAGGCTAAAGCAACTTCATTGATTAAGGGTGAAGTTATTAGAAAAGAGAAGGTAACTCCCAGAGGAATTCCAGCTTCAATAAAACCAATAAATAATGGAATAGATGAACAAGAACAGAAGGGAGTAATAGCCCCAAAGATGGTTGCTAAAAAATAATCAACTCCATAAAATTTATGTCTAGTTAGGAAATTGCGTAACCTTTCAACAGGCAAATAATATCTAAGTAAGCTCATCAAGTGAGTAATTATTAAAATAAGAGCAATAATTTTAAAAGAATCGTAAAAGAAAAATTGTATAGAGTTTGCCAGATGAGAATTTATTTGAAGATGAAATAAGTTGAAGGTTATATATTTTGCCAATATTTCAAAGGGATAAAAAATGTTCATAGTTTAAGAATTCAATTTTTCTAAAATTACATTTTTAATTTCATCTTCAGTTGGTAATTTCCCGGCAGTTATAATTTTGTTATCAATAGCAAAAACGGGACTACTCATTGCTCCCAGTTCTACCATTTTTGTAATATCCGTAATGTAATCAACCTCTAGGTTTGAATTTATATTCTTGGCGATTTCTGAAACCCTATTATAAAGCATTTTACAGGTCGGACACCCTGATCCAAATACTTGGATGTTTATTTTTTGCATAGTTATATAGTTATATAATTAAAAAATTTTACAATATTTAATATATTTTTCTTATTTATTGAATAAAATATTTTTAGTCCCACCTTTCTTGTTTTTAAAATATTTTGATTTCTCAAAACTTTTAGATGATGAGAGACGAGATTTTGAGGCAATTCTAAAAAATCAACAATCTCACAAACACATTTTTCATTGTTCTTTAAAAAACAAATAATTTTCAGACGATTCTCATCAGAAACTGCTTTTAAAAACAAAACGGTCTTGGAGAGTTTCTTTGTACTTTGATTGCTTTTGCAAAAACATTTCATAACATTAATAATTTATTATATCAATATATATTGATATAATAGCACAATAAAATTAAGTTGCAAGTTTAATCAAAAATATTTAAGTAAAACCTTTGAATAACTAATCATTTTAACTTAAGTAAAAATGAAAATAGATAACAAAACCAGTGATACCTAAAAAAGCTTTAAAACAGTTAATTTTAGTAGTTATATTATTTTTGTACTCTCAACAATCTAGCATTTACGGCGACAATTACCGTGCTTAATGACATTAGGGCAGCGCCGATGGCAGGGGAGATTAAAATTCCATAACTTATTAAAACACCTGCAGCTAAGGGTATGGCGAAAGCATTATATCCGGTTGCCCAAAATAAATTTTGAACCATTTTTTTGTAAGTAGCTTTACCAAAAAGAATTAAAGAAACAACATCTTTAGGATTATTATTTACCAGTATTATATCAGCTGTTTCAGAAGCGACATCCGTGCCTGAGCCAATGGCAATTCCAATGTCTGCCAAGGCTAGAGCAGGAGCATCATTGATGCCATCACCGGTCATAGCCACAAACTCTCCCTGCTCTTGAAGTTCCTTAATTTTTTCTTGTTTTTCGTGTGGCAATACTTCCGCAAAAAATCCGTCAAGTTTTAATTTATCGGAAACATCTTTGGCTATTTTTTTGTTATCTCCGGTAAGCATAAAACATTTTATTCCTTGCTCTTTTAACTTCTTTATAGCTTCAAAAGATTCTTTTCTTATTTGATCCTCAAGTGCGATTATTCCAACCGGATTATTGTTTATTACTGCGTAGATGAGAGTGGCAGTGTCGTCTATCTCTATTTCTTCCGGTAATTTAAAGTTTCTTGTTTCAAAAGCTTTTTTGCTAATTAGTTGAATTTTTTCATTGTTTACAACACCTTCAATTCCTTCACCTTTTAAAACTTTAAAATCAGAAACATTTAATGAACCTAATTTTTCTTCTTTTGCTTTTTGGGTAATACTTTTGGCGACAGGATGTTCTGAATTTTTTTCAAGAGAAGCTGTTAATTGCAATAGTTGTTGTCTGTCATAATTTTTATCAACTAAAACGATGGAGCTAATACCAAAATTACCTTCGGTTAAAGTTCCTGTTTTATCAAAAACCACAGTGCTTATTTTTCTTGCATTCTCAAAGGCGGTTCTATTTCTGATAAGCAGTCCGTTTTTGGCAGAAATTGAAGTTGAAACAGCATTTACCAAGGGGATAGCAAGTCCCAAAGCATGAGGGCAGGCTATAACCATCACAGTTGCCAGTCTTTCAATAGCAAAAGCTAAATCTGGGCCATACATAAACCAATAAGTAAAAGTTCCAGCTCCGGCAGTGATAGCGATAACCGTTAGCCACCTAGCTGCAATATCAGCAAATTTTTCAGTTTTAGATTTTGTTTCTTGTGCTTGTTTTACTAAATCAATAACCTTTGCCAAATAGGAACTTTCGCCTGTTCCAGTAACCTTTATTTCTAAAACTCCATCACCGTTTATTGAGCCACCGATAACTTTATCCTCAATATCTTTTTTGACAGGCTTAGACTCTCCGGTAAGCATAGATTCATCAATATAGCTGGATCCTTTTATAATTATTCCATCGGCTGGTATTTTTTCTCCCGCCTTTACTAAAACAATATCATTATTTTTTAAATCAGAGCTTTTTATTTCTTCAACTTTTCCATCTTTAATTAAATGAGCTTTGTTGGGCATAAGCTCGGCTAATTTTTCCAAAGCCTTAGATGCTCCTATTACAGATTTCATTTCAATCCAATGACCAAGAAGCATAACATCAATTAAAGTGGCCAACTCCCAAAAGAAAAATTTTCCTTTTAATCCAAAAACTACAGCTGTGCTGTAAAAATAAGCGACAGAAATCGCCAAAGCAATAAGGGTCATCATTCCCGGTCGTTTTTGTTGCAACTCGCTGAAAATACCTTTAAAAAAGGGTAGTCCTCCCCAGAAAAATATAAAACTTGATAGGGTAAACAATAAATATTTATCTCCGGCAAAAGAAAATGAAAATCCCAAAAGTCCTTGAATTAACGGAGATAGGATTAAAATAGGAAGCGTGACTATTGCTGAAATAACAAACCTTCGCTTAAAATCTTCCGCCATCATTTTGTGATGGTCGTGATGACTATGTTGTTCGTGGTCAGGATGATTTTCTTGATGGTCGTGTTCTGAATTATTTGTGTGAGTATGACTATGTTTTTCTTTTATTTCAACAAGCGTTGCTCCATCCATAGTGCATTTCCCCGGTTGATTATATTCCATTCCACATTTAGGGCATTTATATTTTTTCATGGTATTTAAATATTTAATAGTTAAACTTTGTTTAAGTATAGCAAAGAAAAATAGGTATGGGAATTTTTTTAAAGTGGCAAGAAGTATTTATATTTAAAAAACACAAAGAAATGTTAATATTCCCGTAAAGGCGATTTCAAATAAAGGAGTTATGCCCACATTAAATATTTTTGGCATTTTTTCAGAATATTCCCATCTTTTCATTCTTAGGGAAATTTTTTCATCAATAAAAGAAAAAGAGAAGGATAATATTAGAAAAAAGAGTAGTTGGTAACTATTTTCTAGAATATTTATATTTTTAAAAATAAAAACGCTAATTATGAAAAATAGCAATATTCAAAAAGCATCTTTCAAAGAAGCGAAAATAATTAGAGAGATAAATTTTTTCTTTAAAAATAACTGGCGATTTAATGTTGAAATTATTAAAAAGCAAATAGGAAAAAATATAAAAGAATATTTGCAAGATGCTAGATAATTTATAGAGAAACATTCCAATGAAAAAAAATATTTTAGATCGGTCAGGAGAATTGGTAAATAACAAACAAAGAGAATG
>CAZRUH010000031.1:0-7541 GCA_964603325.1 uncultured Bdellovibrionales bacterium | reverse complement strand
TTAGTATTGAAGGAGACGCGTATGGACATATTTTTAAATTTTTTAGATTATGCTCAAATCCATTTATTCAATGGGATCCATATTGGTACGTAGGATATCCTATATTTTTGTACTACCCTCCTTTATTTTATTATATTTCATTTGTTTTGGAATTTTTCTATGCTTTAATGGTGATCTACGCTCCATTATATCTTTTAGGAAAGGGGTTTAGTTGGGATCAGTTGGGAGTTGCTTTTACTATAATGCTTATTCCTTTTGTATTAATTCAGTATCCGGTGGGAATGATAGCGGACAAAAAAACGGGAGAAAAAGAATTTTTAATCTTTTCATTCTTTATTTTGGGAATAGCAACACTTATTTTTTATTTTGCGGAAAGTTCCAATATTCTGGTTTGGGCGACAATTCTTTTACTGGGAAGAATCGGCGCCGCTTTAGTGGAAATTTTAAGAGAATCTTATTTTTATAAGAGAATAGATGGAAATGATGTGGAGATTATAGATTTTTTTAAAACCGCAAAACCGGTGGCGTATATTTTAGCAACATCAATGTCAACCGTTTTGTTGATATTTTTTCCCATAAAGTCAATTTTTTTAATAATATCTATAGTCGCAATATCAGCGGTTTATCCGGCATTTAAACTGTCAGACAGCAGAACGGAGAAAGATATGACTTAGTTAATGAATACTTGCAAAAAAAGAATTTTTCTTAATAATAAAAAAATATATTATCAAATAAAGGAAAGCAATAGAGCAAAAAAGAATGTTCGTTTAAAAGTAGATTGTGACGGAAATATTTTTCTTATTATTCCCAAGAAGTTTTCCGTTAAAGTTGCGGAGAGGTTTTTATTTGACAAAAAAGAGTGGATCTTAAAAAAACTTTCTTTTTTGAGTGAAAACAAGAAAAATATCTTTTTTAAAAAAAGTGATAAGGATTATTTTAGACAAAAGAAAGTAGCGAAAAAAATCATAGAAAGTAGGATTTCTTATTATTCCAGAAAATATAATTTTAAGTTTGGGAAAATTAGTGTCAGAAATCAAAAAACCAGATGGGGAAGTTGCTCAAGTAAGGGCAATTTAAGTTTTAATTTTAGAGTCGTTTATTTGACAAGAAAACAATTGGATTACATCGTTGTTCATGAGTTATGTCATCTAAAAGAATTTAATCACTCTGATGATTTTTGGAAATTGGTGGGGAAAATAGTGCCTGATTATAAAAAAATAAAAAAAGAAATTAAAAAAATTGCTTTTTAAGGTGAAAAAGGAATTATTCTTACAAAGTTTTTCGAACGATTATCAATGTGAATTTCCCAAACAGACGGTTGCTTATAATAATAAAATATATTATGTGGAGCCAAATATTCTTTTGCCCATTGAAATTTGTGCCTAATACTGCCTCGTCGCGAGAATACCAAATAATCGGGAACTGTTTTTGATAAATCTATTTTATAGTTGCGAATGCATTTTCCTTTGATAAATTGGCAAATGGCGCTACGATCAGACCAGATTATTATTTTTTCCGGATTTGGTAAAGAATTTAAATATTTGGCGGCTTCATACTCTCCATACCCCCAAGCATCCGTAAGAATGTATTTTTTGGGCAAAAGAAAACTTTCATAATCCAAATAAAACGGTTTAATATTCCACAAAGAAAATATCCCGGTGCCAATAATAAATAATAAAACAAATATCAGATAAATATTTTTTTTAAAAGTTGAAAATATTTCATAAATTGCCAATGCTGATAAAACTGATATTAACGGATAGAGAATAATTGAATAGCGAGGATTGGCCAAAACCCCGGCAACCAAAAGCATAATAAAATACAGTGGAATGGTTGTATTTATAAAAAATATTAGCAGACGATTTTTTTTGATATCTTTAATTATAATTTTGAGCCATAAAAACAATAGCAAAAAGGTAATGATAGGTGATAAGGAAAAAACGAAAGGCTGTATTTCAATCGCTACTTTTGTTAGATTTTTTGTAATAAAAGAATAATTGTGGAGCATTGGAAACAATAATTCTTTTTCAACAAATGCGTGTTCTTTGACATCGTCAAGAGGTATTATCGGTTTTGAAAGATATGGATTTACCAGAACGAAAAAAAACAAAATAAGGGGTATTAAGGCGCTTAGTTTAAAAAAAATAAAATTGTTTTTTCTCAAAAAAAAGATTATTTTTTTGCTGAAAATATTTTTGAAAAGAAGTGTTTCCAGCAACAAAATAATAATAAAAACAAGCAAGAAAGGAAAAATCATTTCAAGAGCCGGAGATTTAATTGTTCCATTCCAAAGATGTTTGGTTTTTTCCAAAGATGCCGGCATAATAATTCCATACATTAAAATTGATCCGAGCAAGATACCAAACCATTCAATTATTCTTTTTTTGAAGTATGGTGTAAACTTTGTGTTTTTATTTTCAAAAATCAGTTTGCTTATAAAAATAAAAACAAAAATCGGAAATAATATGTTTGCGGTATATTTTGATAAAATGGCAAGTCCTGTGAAAAATATTGTTAGCCAAAGAAATTTTTTTTGTTCGTATTTTAATAATGCAAAGTATGATATAATTGAAGCGATAAAAAATGTCCAAAGTAGTGTATCCGGATTTATGATTTGAGAAATTCCAACCAGAATTGGTGAGGTTGCCATAAATGCGATAGAGAGAACTGGTATCGGTGGCGGAAGTATTTTCAAAAGTAGCCAAAATATTATTATCAGAAACAAAGAATTAAAAATCAATAGTGGTAAGCGAAAGATTAAATTTATCTTTTCCGTTTGCTCGGAATCATAAACGGTATATAATTTGTTGTGAGTGATGTTATCGGAATGAATACGATTCTTTTCCGGGTTGGGTTCAAACAACAATCCCGTTCCGGATACAATAGCGACAGTTACTCCGGGTTTGTCATTGATGCGCGTTTTTTTCCATTTCCCTTCTGTTACTCCCAATTTGATTCCCGTCCAGTATTTTTTGATGCGCTTATCTTTCCAAAAATGTTCATCAACGGTTTCAAATTTTGTTAAATGGTAAAAACCAAAACAAAAGAATGTGAGAATGGAAATAAGTAAGAATGTTTTTTCAAGTTTTTCTCCCATAGACATGCTATCATTGTTATAAACAAATTTTTTATTTTTTTAATTTAATTTTATTATGACACTTGTAAGAATTATAACATGGAATGTTAATGGTTTGCGAGCGGTGGAAAGGAAAGGAGAGTTAGATAACCTGATAAAAAAAGAAAGTCCGGATATTTTGTTGTTGCAAGAAATCAAAGGAAAGCCGGAACAATTTAGTAGGTGGCTTACGGAAAATGAGAGTTATCAGCAGTTTTATCATAGCGCAAAAAAACCAGGTTATGCCGGAACGGGAATTTGGGTGGAGCGAAAACTTTTCAATGATTTAAAAAATGCAAAATTTAAAACCACCGTTCCCAAAGCGCCAAATGCGGATGAAGGAAGGGTTGCCCACCTATCTTTTTGTTACAATGGTAAAATATATGATATTTTGTCAATTTATTTTCCAAATGGCGGGAAAAACGAGCAAGCGTGGCTGGATAAACTGATATTTTTTGATAAAGTTCTTGATTATATGAATAAACTCAGAAAAGAAGGAGGAGAGGTTATTGTCGGCGGTGATATGAATGTGGCGCATACGGAACTTGATATTAAAAGGGCTAAGGAGAACGAGGGAAATATAGGATTTCATCCTCAGGAAAGATCTTGGGTGGACAAGGTTATTTCCAATAAATGGGCAGATGTTTGGAGGGCCAAAAATCCAAAAAAAACGGAGGTTTATTCTTGGTGGAATGTTTATACAAAAGCTCGCGAAAGAAATGTTGGATGGAGAATTGATTATTTTTTCATAGACAGTAAACTATTACCTTCAGTAAAAAAAATAAAATATTTGCAATATCAAATGGGATCAGATCATTGTCCATTATTAATGGATATTTTAATTTGACAAAAAATTATTTTTAATGTAGATTTTAGTATGTGTAAAGCCTTTTAGAGGCTTTTTTAAAGAGAATAAAAATGATTAGAAAAATAATTAATTTTATTGCGGAGTCCAAGTCGGAATTAATGAAAGTCAATTGGCCGACAAAACAACAGACACTTAACTATACTTTGATAGTTATTGTTGTCAGTTTGGTGGTGGCATTTTATCTTGGTGGTTTGGACTATGTTTTCAGTGCGATTTTAAAAAGATTTATTTAGCTAATTGATAAAATTATGGCAAAACAAACGCAACATCACGGTCGCTCTTGGTATGTTTTACACACCTATTCCGGCTATGAAGACAATGTGGCGCACAATTTAAAGCAGAGGATAGAGTCTATGGATATGCAAGATTTTATTTTTGATGTTATTGTTCCGAAAGAAAATAAAATTAAAATTAAAAACGGAAAAAGGGTAACCGTGGAAGAACGAATTTATCCAGGCTATGTTTTGGTTGACATGATAGTGACAGATGCTTCTTGGTATGTTGTAAGGAATACGCCCAATGTAACCGGATTTATTGGATTAGGGACGACTCCTACACCCATAAATCCCGAAGAAGTAAAATTATTAAAGAAACGTATGGGCGTAACGGATCCTAAGTATAAGATAGATGTTCGTAAAGGAGAATCAGTTAAGATTACGGATGGCCCATTTAAAGATCATGAGGGAAAAATAAAGGAAATAGATGAAGAAAAGGGCAAGGTTAAGGTAGCGGTTTCAATTTTTGGGAGAGAAACTCCCGTTGAATTGGACTTTTTGCAAATTAAAAAAATTTAATAATTTTTTGTTTTATAGCATTAAGGTTTGATGGTAATTTTAAATGCTAAAAAACTGAAGGATAAATAAATTATGGGAGAAACAACAATTATAAAATTACAGATTCCGGCCGGTAAGGCAAATCCTGCTCCTCCTGTCGGTCCGGCATTGGGGCAACATGGTATTAATATTCAAGATTTTTGCACTCAATTCAATGAAAAAACCAAAGACAAGATGGGGGATGTTATTCCCGTTGAAATTACGGTCAATGAGGATAAATCATTCAGTTTTGTAATGAAAACTCCTCCCGCTGCAGAATTATTAAAGAAAGCCGCCGGCATAAAAAAAGGTGCCGGTAATCCATTGACTAATAAAGTCGGTTCGGTTTCTAAAGATAAGGTTAGAGAAATCGCCGAAATAAAAATGGAAGATTTAAATGCTGATGATATTGAAGGAGCTATGAAAATAGTGGAAGGAACAGCAAGATCAATGGGAATTAAGGTAGAGTAATTTTAATATATTAACTATAGAAAAGTGGGAGATTAAGAAATTAAATGTTTTAATCGCTTACCACAAAAAAATATGAGAGGAAAAAAATACAGGAAGATTTTTGAAAAAATTGATAAGAATAAAGAATATACTATTGAAGAAGCTTTGGAACTAATAAAAAAAAATAGGATTTCAAAATTTGACGAATCAATAGAAGTTCACATTAAAACCAATATTGATGCTAAAAAGGGAGATCAGCAAATAAGAGGAACGGTTATTTTGCCTCATGGAGTGGGAAAAACCAAAAAGGTTGCCGTGATTACAACAACAAAAGAAGAAGATGCCAAAGAAGCAAACGCTGATATAGTGAGAGGAGAAGATTTTATTAATGATATTAAAAAAGGAAATATTGATTTTGATGTTTTAATTGCCACTCCTGAAGTGATGCCAAAACTGGCTTCAGTAGCCAGAGTTCTCGGGCCCAAGGGATTGATGCCAAATCCAAAGACGGATACGGTTACGGACAATGTTAAAAAAGTTGTAAAAATGTTCAAGAAGGGCAAAATTGATTTTAAGAATGACAACACGGGAAATGTTCATCAAGTGGTTGGGAAGATATCATTTGATAATAACGATTTAATTGAAAACATAAAAGCATTTGTTGAAGCTGTTAATAAATCAAAAGGAGAAGGTGTGAAAGGTAGGTTAATTTCAAAAGTAGTGATTTGTTCCACTATGAGTCCGGGAATAAAAATTTCCATTTAATGTTTTTTATAAAAAAGTTTATAGTGACTATTGACACATTTCTGATCATGTTATAAACTTTCTACTAGTGCTAATAAATTATTAAATCTCGAAATTGTCGGGAAAATTTTTGTTTTTATATATATGTTAGTAATACGATTTGCAAGAACCGGAAGAAGAAATAGGGCGCAATTTAGGATTGTCCTTCAAGAACATAAGACATCTCCTACGGGCAAGAGTGTGGAAATTCTCGGAAACTGGAATCCGCACCAAAAGGAAGGAAACTTTAAAACTGACAGGATTAAATATTGGCTTAAGCAAGGAGTCAAGGTATCTGATACGGTGCATAATCTTCTGGTTTCTCAAAAGATTATTGATGATGAGAAGAGACTGATAAAGATTGGAAAAAAGAAAAAAGGTGATAAAGAAGAAGAAAATAATAGCGATAAAAAAAATAGTAATGGTGAGGCAAATGACGAAGAAAAGAAAAGTGAAGACAATAGTCAAAGCACTGATACCGATAAAGAAAAAACAGATAACGATAAATAATCAACAATTAAATTTAATAGTGAATTCGCAGACAGTAGGCGTTTAATAAGACCTGCCGAGAATTTTAAAAAAGTTTTGCTTTTTTGTCTGCGTTTCGGCAGATTTTTTTGTTTTAATTTTTTGAAAATATGTTAACAAGAAAGCAAAAAGAAGAAATAGTTAAAAGACTAACTAAAGAATTAAAAGAATCAAAAGTAGTTGTTTTTACTGATTATAGGGGGGTTAAAGCAAATGAAATTAACAAACTAAAAAAAGAGTTGAAAAAAGAGGGTAGTAACTTACAGGTAATAAAGAAGAACCTGGTTGCGCTTTCTTTGAAATCTGCCGGCTTGGATGTGAATATAAAAGATATGGATGGGCAACTTTCCATCGTTGTTTCCAAAGATGATGAAGTTTCACCGGCGAAAATTTTAACTAAGTTTATTAAAAATAATGAGAATTTAAGAATTTTGGGAGGATTATTGGGGGAAGAGGTAATGACTGAAAAAGAAGTTAAATCGTTGGCTAAGTTGTTAAACAAGGAAGAGTTGCGAGCGAAAATTGTTGGAAGTTTGAAATCTCCGATTAGTGGATTTGCCAATGTTTTGTCGGGTAATTTAAGAAGTTTGGTAAATGTTTTAAATGCAATTAAAGAAAAAAGTAATTAAAATAATTTATTTAAAGCTAGCAGTTTCATTGGTAATTTCCCGTGGATGCTAGACATTAATTTTATGACTGAAGAAAAAAAGTCTAATGAGGCAAAAGAAGAAGCCAAGGAAGTGAAGGTTCCTGAAAAATTTAAAAAGCTTGTTGAAGAAATTGAAAAAATGAGCGTCTTGGAGCTTTCCGAGTTGGTTAAAGTTTTGGAAGATAAGTTTGGAGTTAGTTCGGCTGCTCCGGTAATGATGGGAGCAATGCCCGGTGCCGGAGGTGGAGAAGATGATGGTGCCGATGAGAAAAGTGAGTATAATGTGGAGTTGGTTTCTGCCGGAGATAAAAAAATAAATGTAATTAAGGCAGTTCG
>CAZRUH010000030.1:0-7858 GCA_964603325.1 uncultured Bdellovibrionales bacterium | reverse complement strand
TGAAAACGCAAATGAATTTATAGATTTGATGCTGAATGATCCAAAATACCATTTTGTGAAAATTTTCGAAGACGAAGATGGGTTGAATACGGAAAGTGGGGAATTCGTCGGTATCAATTATGGGTGGTCTTCAAGCGAAGATTTGGAAAAACAATTTAACAACATTTTAAAACTTATTCAGTGGGGTAAAAATAAAATTGAAGAGAGTGGTATAGCGGGAGATGTAAAAGTGTTAGGTTTTGGTCATGAAAATTATGTAGCATCTATACTAGATAAACGATTAGGAGATCATAAAATAGCAAATTGTGAAGCAATTTCTATTAATATTGATAATCAAGGTGAATTTGAATTAAAAAAGACGAATTAAAAAAATCAAAAGTCCTTTTTTCTTGCGGGTATTACTTTCATATATTTATTAGTTGCTTTTTTGTTAGTATCTTTACGCCACTAAGCAAATAAAGTTCTCTGGAAAGTGGGATGTGAAGTAATGTTTTTTATCTTACCTTGTAAAAAATAATCTCAATAAAAGAAAGAGATTATTGTTTGTTAAAAATATTTTTAATATTTTTAAGTTTTAATAAACGGGGCGCAGTTAAAGACTTAAAAAAGAAAAACAACTTATAACAATATTGTTAATTTTGAAAAAAGAGATTATATTAAATAGTAGATATGAATAGTTTTTAATTTATCTATTATGCTAACAGACACTCATTGTCATCTTAATTTTAAGGATTTTAAAAATGATGCGAATGAAATTATTAAAAAGAGTTTGGATAATGATATTCAAGTGATTAATGTTGGAGCAGAATGGAGAAGCAGTGAGCGAGCTGTTGAATATGCAGAAAGATACAATAAGGGAGTTTATGCGGTTGTGGGATTGCATCCTATACACATAAAAGTTGGAAATGAAAATCAAAAAATAGCAAATGAAACCAGTTTTGAGGAGTTTAATTACGAAAAATATTTAGAATTGGCTCAAAAAGAAAAAGTGGTGGCAATTGGTGAGGTTGGATTGGATTATCATCATTTTTGTGTTTCTAAACATCAAGAGAACGAAACAGATAAAGGTGACAGTGGGAGTATAATTGAAGACAGTAAAAAAAATGTTAAAAGAAACATTGAAAAACAAAAAGAAATATTGAAAAAATTTATTAATTTGGCTAATGAAGTTAATAAACCATTAGTTCTGCATTGTTGGG
Organism: uncultured Bdellovibrionales bacterium; assembly: GCA_964603325.1. GTDB lineage: Bacteria > Patescibacteriota > Minisyncoccia > Moranbacterales > UBA9337 > LSNR01. The sequence continues at coordinate 6,659 of CAZRUH010000030.1, read as the reverse complement.
GAGCCGATAAAAAAGATAAAGATTTGGTTGATGGAGCAAATGCTTATAATGATTTGCTGAAAATATTGGAGCAAAAACCCGCAAACAGCGTGGGTGTGATACATAGCTTTATCGGTGGTTTAAAAATTGCGAAAAAATTTATTGCCTTGGGATTTAAGATTGGTTTAAACGGAATAATCACTTATTCAAATAGTTATGATAAATTAATTAAAAATATCGGTTTGGAAAATATTTTGCTTGAAACCGACGCTCCATACTTAACTCCCATGCCACTTGAAAGATATAGTCGTAATGAGCCGTTAAATGTTCGTTTGGTTGCGGGAAAAATAGCTAATGTTCTTGGAATTGATATTAAAAAAGTGGAAGAAAAAACCACTGTAAACGCTAAAAAATTATTTGACATTTAGCTTCTTTGTTGAAATATGTTTTCAAATAAAATGACATAATATGCCGGCGCTTGACTTTAAATGGTTATTTAGATACAATTATTTTGTTTATTTGAAATGAAATAAGGAAATGAAAGAGGTGATAAAAAAGAGCAAGAGTGGAGATGATGATAGACAGTGGTCTGTTTTTTCTTTGGCGATGGAACTTGGGTATACAATAGCGATTCCTATAATACTGTTGGCGTTGTTGGGAAGGTTGATAGATAAAAACATAAACAGTTCTCCTTGGTTTTTATTGATGGGAATATTTATTTCAATTTTATTAACCAGTTGGTTGATTTATAAGAAAGTTTTAAAAATTATTGAAGAATAATTTTTAAAAAATGTATGCAAATTTCATTAACACCGGAATCAATAGTCAAGTTTGGAGATTTTTCTGTGACCAATACTGTTTTGATGACCGTCGTAATCAGCGCCCTTATAATAATCAGTTCGGTTATTGTCGGCAAAAGGGCAAAACACAAAAAAACAAAACATAAACCAAAAGGATTACACCATATTTCTGAAGTGGTATTGGAATTATTGTTGGATTTGGCGGATAGTATTACCGGAAACAGAGAGCAAAGCAAAAAATTTTTTCCGTATGTGGCAACCATTTTTATTTTTGTCATTTTATCAAACTGGATTGAATTGGTTCCGGGTCTGGGAACGGTCGGTGTTTACCAGATGCATCATGGAGAAAGAGAATTAATTCCTTTTATCAGAAGTAACAGTGCCGATTTAAATATGACGCTGGCTATAGCGCTGGTTTCCGTTGTTATGGCGCAAATTATGGGAATATCTGCCTTGGGATTAAAAAAATATGGTAAAAAATTTTTAGTTAGTCCATTGAAAAAGCCATACTTTGTGGGAACTTTTGTTGGGTTGTTGGAAATAATATCTGAATTTGCTAAAATAGTTTCGTTTTCTTTTAGGTTGTTTGGAAATATTTTTGCCGGGGAAGTTTTGCTAACAGTAATGCTAATGTTGGTTCCATATTTTATCCCGTTACCTTTTTTGTTTTTGGAATTATTTGTTGGTTTTGTTCAAGCGATGGTTTTTGCGATGTTGACATTGGTATTTTTCAAGATGGCAACGGAAGAAGCTCATTAGGTTAATTGGAATTACAAACGTTAGTTTGATTTGTTGAAATAAGGTTTGTAATTCATAATTTAATTTTAAAAACTATGATTGAAGAAACAAAGGCGGTATCTGAGGGTATTATGCAAAATACCGAAGCTGCCAAATCAATTGCAGCTGCAATAGCAATGGGATTGGGAGCTATCGGTCCCGGATTGGGAATTGGAATTTTGGCATCAAAGGCAATGGAAGCTATTGGAAGAAACCCTGAAGCAACTTCCAAGATTCAGACAGCGATGATTTTGGCAATTGCATTTACGGAAGCCATTGCGATTTACGCTTTGGTAGTGGCGTTGATTATTAAATTTGTTTAATTTGCAATATTATTGTGGATTAAATTACAAATTGAGTGCAAATCTATGATTTTTTTTATAGGTTTGTGCAAATATTTGCAATTTTATTGTGGCATTTAAGTACAATTTTTAATTGATGAATTGGTAAAAATATGGAACTTTTAGAAAATTTAGGTATAAATGGAAAACTGTTATTGGCGCAAATTGTGAATTTTTTTGTGCTACTCTGGGTATTAAAAAAGTTTGCTTATAAACCGGTGTTGGAAGCTCTGGAAGAAAGGAAGGAAAAAATTGAAAAAGGGTTAGCAGATGCTGAAAAATCACAAAAGAAGTTGGCGGAAGTGGAAGAGAAAGAAAAGAAAGTTTTAGGTAATGCCAGGAAAGAGGCTCAAAAAATTATCAACAAGGCAGAGGAACAGGCTAAGAAAAACAGAGAAGCAATGATTAAAGAAACAAAGGAAAAGATGAAAGGGATTGTTGATGATGCAAGAAAAAAAATTGAGGAGGAGAGATTAAAGATGTTGGCTGATGTAAAAAATGAGGTCGCTGATTTGGTTATAATGGCTACTAAAAAAATTGTTGGTCAAAAAATCAATGAGAAAGAAGATAAAAAAGTGATTGAAGAGGTGATAGATAAATTTTAAGATTATGAAAATAACAGCTAAACAATATGCGCAAGTTTTATTTGACTTGACTAAAAAAAAAGATAGCGGGGATATAGATGTTATTGTTTTGAGATTTGTTAAAATGTTGAAAAAAAACAGGCAGATAAATATGCTTCCAAAAATCATAAAAAAATTTATTGATATTTGGAACAAAGAAAAAGGAATTGTAAATGTTGAGGTTAGTAGCGCTGAAAAATTAAGTGTTAAAAATATAAATAATATAAAAAATTTTGTTGTTAATTATTGGCGGAAAAAAAACAAGTTGAACAATAATAAGAAAGTGGATGTTAATTTAATAAATAATATAGATAGGAAAATTATTGGCGGTATAATTTTAAAAATTGGTGATGAAGTTTTGAATGTTAGTATAAGACGAAAAATACAAAATTTGGAAAAGCAATTAAAAAATAATTAAAATTTTTTATTACAAATTAAGTTTTAAAAATATGAGTAAAGACTATATAGTGGAACAATTAAGGAAACAGATTGAGAATTTTAATAATGATATTATATTGGAAAAAACGGGGAGAGTTTTAGAAGTTGGTGATGGCGTTGCCAGAGTGGAAGGGTTGAATGAGGTAATGTCTTCAGAAATGCTAGAATTTCCCGATGGAACAATGGGAGTGGCTCTTAATTTGGAAGAGGATCAAGTCGGTGTAATGATATTGGGAAATTATGAGAATATTAAAGAGGGTGATGAGGTAAAATCTACCGGAAAAATTTTATCTGTTCCCGTTAGTGAAAATATGATAGGACGAGTGGTTAATCCACTTGGACAACCAATTGATAACAAGGGGGATATTAAGTCGGATAAATTTTATCCTATTGAAAAAATTGCTCCCGGAGTTATAGAGAGAAAGTCTGTTAGTCAGCCGGTGCAAACCGGAATCAAAGCGATTGACTCCATGATTCCGATTGGTCGTGGGCAGAGGGAGTTGATTATTGGAGATAGGCAAACGGGGAAAACGGCTATTGCTATTGATACAATCATAAATCAAAAAAACCAAGACATAATTTGTGTTTATGTGGCTGTTGGACAAAAAGAATCAAAAGTGGCAAGAATTGTGGCGGAATTGGAAAAAAGCGGGGCTATGGAACACACAGTTGTTGTGACTGCCGGAGCATCTGAGGTGGCAGCATTCTCGTATATAGCTCCTTATTCCGGGACAGCTATTGCCGAGTATTTTATGGATCAGGGAAAAGATGTTTTAGTTATATATGATGATTTAAGCAAACACGCTTGGGCGTATAGGCAAATTTCCTTAATCTTAAAAAGACCACCGGGAAGAGAGGCTTATCCCGGAGATGTTTTTTATTTGCATTCTCGTTTATTGGAAAGAAGCGCTCGTCTGGATGACAGTTTTGGAGGAGGATCAATAACCGCACTGCCGATTATTGAAACGCAAGCCGGTGATGTTTCCGCTTATATTCCAACCAATGTAATATCCATTACCGATGGTCAAATATTTTTGGAAACGGATTTATTTAATAAGGGGATTAAACCAGCTATTAATGCCGGTTTGTCTGTTTCTCGTGTTGGCTCAGCGGCGCAAACCAAAGCAATGAAGAAAGTTGCCGGGAAAATTCGTTTGGATCTGGCTCAGTTTAGAGAATTGGAAGCATTTGCTCAGTTTGGTTCTGATTTGGATGAAAAAACCAGAGCGCAAATTGAAAGAGGAAAGCGGACTGTGGAAATATTGAAACAAAACCAATATGCGCCATTGCCTATGGAAAATCAAGTATCTGTTTTGTATGCATTAACAAATGGGTTTATGGATAATGTTGAGGTGGAGAAAATTACAAAATGGGAGGAGAAGTTTCATAAATATATGAAATCAATGCATCAGGATATTTTAGATAAGATACGAGAGGACAGTGATATATCGGAAGAAATTGAAAAAAAACTAAAGAAAGCGATAAAAGATTTCCAGATGTGATTAATTGTTTTTGATTTAGAAGTATAATTAGTAGTGGCAAAGCTTTGACTTAGAGAGGGTCTAAAAAGTGATTTGTCATAAATTATTTAAAAAAGTAAAGCTAGACATTGCCGGCTAATAAAACTCAATCAAATGTTGTAATTAGTTGGGGTATGGTAGGGTTCTATAGTTATTGAGAAAATTGAAAAATATCAGTTAAAACAACTAGTTAGAATTTATAGTGAAAGCGCTGAGAATGTAGTTAAATTCATAAGATGATAATTTAATAGCGAAAACAGTAGAACTAAAACATTAAATTGAACCGAATTTACAAATTATAAATTAAAATTGTTCCGTATGGCAAATTTAAAAGACATAAACAGGAGAATAAAATCAATCAATAATACGGCGAAAATAACCAGAGCAATGGAAATGGTTTCGGCTGCCAAAATGAGAAAAGCAACGGAAAGTGTTTTGAATATTCGTGAATATGCGCACAGTGCTTGGAGTGTATTAACAAACTTGGCGCGCGCTTTTGAAAATTATGATTATGGATTATTGGAAGTTAGGCCGGTAAAGAAAGTTCTTATTATTGCAATTACTTCAAATAGAGGTTTGTGTGGTTCTTTTAATGCTCAGATTATTAAAAAAATAAAAGAAGAAATTGAAAATCCAAAAAACTTAAAAGTGAATAGGGTTGGTGTTAAGAAAATAGAATCAAGAATAGATAACAAGGATCTAAAGATAGATTTTGTTACTATTGGAAAGAAGGGTGAAAACTTGGTGAGAAAATTAAGGAAAAATATTATAGCTACTTTTCCGGAGTTAACTTATTTGCCTAAAATTGATTCTGTGCGACCGGTCTCAAAAATAGTAATTGATGATTATTTAAACAAAAAATATGATAAGATCGTAGTGGCTTATACAGATTACATTTCAACTATGACACAGGAACCGAAAATCAGACAGTTGTTGCCCGTATCTAAAATTGATTTAGAGAAGCAAATAGCGGAGATGGATAACTTGGCAAAAGAGTATGGATTAAATGAACCAAGAATGGAATACAAAGTGGAACCAAGTCCGAAAAAGGTCTTACAACACATAATTCCAAGATTGATTGAGATGCAGATTTATCATGCCATTTTAGAATCAAATGCGTCAAAAGAATCAGCAAGAATGTTGGCAATGAGGAATGCTACGGATGCGGCCGGAGAGATGGCGGAAGGATTAACCTTGGCTTATAATCAAATTAGACAAACAAAAATTACTCAGGAAATTGCCGAAATTTCCGCCGGAAGAGCGGCGTTGGAGTAGTTTTTTTTGAATAAATTTTTTATTAATTTTTTAAAACTATGATTAAAGAAAACATGGGAAAAGTAATTCAGGTAATCGGCCCGGTGGTTGATGTTGAGTTTGAAAATGATTTACCGGAAATTTATCATGCTTTGGAGATAAAATTAGATGATGATAAAAAGCTGGTATTGGAAACGCATCAGCACACCGGAGGAAATAAAGTGAGAGCTGTAGCTATGGGTTCTACCGACGGACTAAAAAGACAAATGGAGGTAATTGATACCGGGGCACCGATAAAAGTTCCCGTTGGAGAAAAAACCCTGGGAAGAATGTTTAATTTATTGGGTGAAACTATTGATGGTAAAGAAAAAATTCAAGCCAAAAAACTAAAACCGATTCATCGTTCGGCTCCGAAGTTTTCTGAACAATCTACAAAAGCGGAAGTTTTGGAGACCGGAATTAAAGTTATTGATTTAATTTGCCCCTTTGTTAAGGGTGGAAAAATCGGTTTGTTTGGAGGAGCCGGAGTGGGTAAAACCGTTATTATTCAAGAATTGATTAGAAACATTGCTCAAGAGCATGGAGGATATTCCATGTTTGCCGGTGTTGGAGAAAGAACGAGAGAAGGTAATGATTTATATCATGAAATGAAGGAATCCGGGGTTTTAAGCAAAACGGCGTTGGTATTCGGACAAATGAATGAGCCACCGGGAGCAAGGCAAAGAGTGGCTTTATCAGCATTAACTATGGCAGAACATTTTAGAGATGAGGAAGGAAAAGATACTTTATTGTTTATAGATAATATTTTTAGATTTACACAGGCAGGTTCGGAGGTTTCCGCTTTATTGGGACGAATTCCATCAGCAGTCGGTTATCAGCCAACCTTAGCGGAAGAAATGGGACAACTGCAAGAGAGAATTACCTCCA
>CAZRUH010000029.1:0-7924 GCA_964603325.1 uncultured Bdellovibrionales bacterium | reverse complement strand
AAAAAATACCATCACAAACCGCAAAATAACTAAAAAACTACCGTGGACGATACTGGATTCGAACCAGTGACCTCCTCTTTGTAAGAGAGGCGCTCTAACCAGCTGAGCTAATCGTCCATTCCTATGGTGCCGTGAGCGAGATTTGAACTCGCACGCTCTTTGCAAGCACTAGCCCCTCAAGCTAGCCTGTCTACCAATTCCAGCACCACGGCAAACCCTTGCCAAATTATTCTTTATCGGCACTCGCTTTTGTTTTTGAGCTATCCTTAGTTTTATCACTACTACTTGCATTATTCTTATCTTTTTTTTCATTTCCGATTGCAACCGTTTTCTCTCTAACATTCTTGATTTCTGATTCGTTTTTTTCTTCTTTTTTTAAAAAATCAGTTACATCCTTGTACTTTAAACGCATAGCCTTAACTGTTTTATGTCTAATATAATAAAGCTTTGATCTTCTTATCTTTGCTCTTTTAACCAACTCAATCTCAGCGATATTAGGTGAATACATAGGCAGAACCAATTCAACACCAACACCACTGGAAATTTTTCTAACAGTAATCATTGGAGAGCTACTCTGTTTTCCTTTTACAGCAATTACTATGCCTTCAAAAATTTGAGTCCTTTCTTTATTACCCTCTCTAATTTTTCTATGAACTCTAACCACATCACCGGTTTTTACTTCCGGTATATCTTTTTCTTTTCTTTTACTTAAATTAAATTTTATTAGTTTATTATTCATTTCTATACATAATTAAACTTTTTGCAAATAACAATTTTATCATTTCGCAATAGGTTTAACGAAACAAAAGCTCCGGGCAAATTCCCAAGAACGCTAATTATATCCCAATTCTCACTTTAGGAGAATACACTGTAACTAAAATTAAGTCAATATTTTTATTTTTCAACTTTTTCATCATTTTCTTTATCTTCTTTTTCATTTTTATCAACCTCGTCACTTTCCTTTTCTGCTCCCTCAACTTGCGAAACATCTTCTTCAATCTTTTCGTCCAATTTTGCCAAATCTTCCTCGGAGCGAGGTGGCGCGACAGAAGCGATGACCACTTCCTCGCCAGTTAAAATATCAACAGAATCATCTACAACCAAATCTCTAACCTTGTAGTGATCTTCAAATGTTTTTAATGCAGATAAATCAACTTTTAATTCTGAAGGAATATTACCCGGAAGAGATTTAATGTTTACCGAGTTCAAACTCTTTACAAGAACTCCCCCCATCTCTTTAATTGCAGGAGACTCACCAACAAACTCAAGAGGCACCTCAGCTTCAACTTCCTTACTCATATCAACTCTTAAAAAATCAATGTGTATTATTTCATCGGTAAGAGGATTCCATTGAATATCATAAACCAACACATTATCATCTGACTTATCTTCAATGTTTAGCTTTATAATTGCATTTTCTCCAACATCATTATAAATTTTATTAAAAGATAAGGAATCAACCCATAAAGCCTCATTTTCTATTCCATTTCCGTAAACAATTGCGGGAATTTTTTTTCTTTTCAGCCCTTCTCTTGTTTTCTCTTTTTTTAAGTCTCTCAATTCCACTTTTAATTCAATATTTTCTTTTGTCATATCATTTAAAAGAAACCAACCACAGAAAATCTATCTGCAAATTTAATTTCAAAAAATTACTTATTTAACTCCTTGTAAATATCTAAAATATTGTCTGCGCTGATAGATCTTTTTTCAAATAAATTAAGAGCTTCCTGGATATTCAAATCTGTTGCCATACTCATACTGGCAATTCCTTGCTCTCCCCTGGAAACAAAAACCATCATCGCCGTACCACACTTGAGGCATGTAGTATGAAAAACCGTCTTTACAGAATCTTCTTTCAAAATTCGTAATTGTGATTGCTCATAATAGGTGCCACACACCGGACATTTAGTTAGGTGTTTTAGGTTGTGATTTAAATCTTTCATAATAACCATTATACATATCATTTTTTAAAAATCAATACCCTGTTCATCAAAAATATTGATTTTCGTTTCCGCATTTTTTTTGCCAACGATAAAAATATTATTGATAATTCCAATAATAATAAACGCCGAAATCAATGAACTACCGCCATAACTAAGAAAAATTAGAGGAATACCGGTTACCGGCATAATTCCCATATTCATTCCAATATTAATTGTGATTTGTGCAAAAAACATAGTCATGGCGCCAATAATAATCAGATATCCAAAGTTATCAGCGGTTTTTTCGGCTATTTTTTTCATTCTATAAAAAATAATTAACATCAAAAACAACACTATTCCCGCTCCCAGCGCGCCAAACTCCTCCACAATGACAGCAAAAATAAAGTCCGTATGATTCTCCGGCAAAAATCTTAATTGTGATTGAGAGCCGTGTCCCAAACCTTTCCCACTCACACCGCCGGAACCAACCGCAATCATTGATTGAATTACATTGTAACCGCTACCTTGCGGATCATTTCCCGGATTAATAAAATTAATTAACCGCTCTTTTTGATAATTCGCCAAAAAAAACCACCCTCCGACAGAAACCATTAATCCTAAAAAAAACATTATTAACAAATATCTCCACTCTATGCCTGATAGCAACAGCATAACCGCCGAAATTGCCACCAAAACCAAAGCGCTACCAAAATCAGGCTGTTGTAAAACCAAAAAAACTGACGCTCCCGACAAAAAAATCACCACAATTATTCTGGTAACCTCACTTAAAATTAACTTACTTTTTGTTATAAAACTTGCCAAAGACAAAATTAACAAAACTTTCGCCAATTCTACCGGTTGTATATGTATACTTCCAAACGAAAGCCAGCCAACTGTACCCCTGGATATTGTTCCCAAAAATAACACCATTAGCAAAATAAATAGCATTAAAAAATAGATCAACCGACTGTGCGAACGAAAATATCTATAATCAATAAAAGAAAATAGGAACATTATTGCAATACCTATTATTGAAAAAACCAACTGCTTATTGAAAATATCAGTATTTCCGGAACTCTCGGATGTAGAAATACTGTATAGTGCCAACAACCCTATAAACAATAACAATAATGATGCCAAAATTAACACCCAATCAAATTTAAAAAATTTGTTATACCACATATCATTAGTTATTATTTTTTATATCTATAATTTTCAACTGGACTCTTTGATACCCGTTCCACATATTCTTAAATAAATTAAAGATTATATCCACTTTATCTCCTTTTTTTAATTTGGAAAATTTATCCAATAAATTAAATCCTATGGCCTCCAGTGTTTTTGAATTATTTTTTCCCTGCAAAAATAATTTCAAGTGTTTTTCTCCATTTCCCACCCACTTGATATTTTGTATTTTTAAGTTTTTCAATAAAAAAACCGGCTCCTCATTTCCTTGTCCAAAAGGCTCCATTTTAATCAAACTATCCGCCAGATTTAAATCAATATCTTCAATACTTAATTCCGCGTCAACTCCTATCTCCGACACAATATCTTTTTCTTTTAATTCCTTTTTTATCAAATATTGCATTTTATCAAAAAATCGCTTTATATTTTTGTTCCTTATGGTAATACCCGCCGCTTGAGAATGTCCGCCATATGCTTCCAATAACTCACCACACCTTTCAATCATTTCAATAATGTTTATTTTTGGAATACTTCTGAATGATCCCTTGCTTATAACATCTCCCTTTTTAAGGATTGCAGTTGGCTTATTGAATTTATTACTCAATCTTCCGGCGACCAATCCCAAAATTCCCGATGGGAAATATTCCCTAATGATAAAAATAAAAGGGTTATTTGCAAATTCTTTTTTTGCTATTTTTTCAGCCTCTAAGGAAATTCTCCGGGTTTCTTTTTGTCTTTTAGTGTTTTGATTTTCAAGTTCCAATGCCAATAATCTCGCCCGCACTCTATCATTTTCATCAAGAAGAAATAATGCTTTTTCCGCATGAGACATTCTGCTCGCGGAATTTATACGAGGAGCAATTTGAAAAGAAATTTTTTGAGTCGTTGGAACATTATTCTCATCAATCAAAATGTTTCCGGTTTTAAACATTTCTTGTAACCCAACTCTTTTGGTCTTAGAAACAACCAAAAGTCCAAATTTTACAATAACCCTATTTTCATCAACCAATGGAACCATATCGGCAACCGTCCCGATAGCTACCAAATCCAACAACCATTTAATGTGTTGCCGTTCATTTTTCGGCAAAAAAACTTCATAAATTGCTTGAGCCAACTTAAAAGCCACGCCCACACCGGCCAAGTCCTTGAATGGATAGCCGGATTTATTTATTTTGGGATTGATAATTGCCAAAGCGTCGGGAATTTTTGGAGGAATATGATGATGATCGGTAATAATAATATCCATACCGATTTTTTTTGCTTTTTTTATTTCTTCCACATTGCTGATTCCACAATCCACTGTAAACACCAGCTTAATTCCCTTATCAAAAAATTTTTTTAAAATTTTAAAACTCAACCCATAGCCCTCTTTTTCTTTATGGGGAATATACACAAAAACATCTAAACCGATTTTTTCAAAAGCCGTTTTAAGGACTAAAGAAGATGTAATACCATCAGCATCATAATCACCAAAAATAAGAACTTTTTCTTTGCTCTTTTTCGCTTTTTTTAATCTATTTATCACTTTAGACATATCGCGAAAAAGAAAAGGACTCATCAAGTCTTTTTCATAATTTGGAAATAAAAAACTTTTGATGTCTTTTTTATTTGTAAGACCTCTTTGAAATAATATTCTTAAGACAATGGGATGAATCAAGTCAAATTCTTTGGCAATATTTTGCCACCCGCAATCATTTGAATATTTTGTTTTCCAATTCATATTTTTTATTATTCAATCTTTTCAACAACACTCCAGTCAAAAACACTATCTTCAAATGGTTGCCCGGATTTTAATTGCTTGGGGTCTGTGAATCCCACTTTTTTTAAACTTATTTTATATGCTCGCAATCCAATAATTTCTTCACCGTCAATTTCATCACTCTTGCTCTTCGTTTTTTTCTTTTTGGTTATTGATTGCATCAGTTTTTCTTTTTGTTTTTCCGTAAGCATCATCTTTAAAATTAAATAACTGTTTTTTTCTGATTTACTCCATTTATGTCCATCGTCATATACTCCAACTACATATCCTTTTTTCATAGATGTTCTTCTATCCTCTTCCGGATTTGAGTTTGTTTGATTTCTGATAAAAACCAAAACTTCATATTTCTTTTTGTCATTATTTTTGTTTTCTCCATCATCATTTATTCTTTTTTTTGCTACCTTAAATACAAAAAATATGATAATACCAATTATAAACATCACCAATAAAAAAATTATGATTTTCTTATATTTTTCAAACATAGAGCAATAATTATTCTTAACACCAAAATTCTATCATATTTTTCTTTTTTTGAAAATTGATACACAAAATTATATCTAAAACCTTATACAAAAAACAGGCAACCCAAAAAAATCGCCTGCTTTAGTGAAAAAACTTTGCAAAATTTTACAATTTTATTTTTTTGGCATACTCGCCTATAATAGGTATTTCCCAACGCTTTCCGTTCAACGCCTGAATCAATGCTATTACATTCAAGACTAAAATTGCCAATGCCAATAATTGTCCCATTATCGGAATCATAAAAAGAATCATTCCAACAAACCAAATTACCAACAACACTACTCCCTGCTTGGCATGAAATTGCACAAACTCATCATCTTTCTTTATCAACAAAGGGATCAACACCAATATACCCAAATAACTTAAAGCTGCCATAAATCTATCTTCCTCAACTTCTTTACCTACTTCTTTTTTTTGTTCATCATCTTTTTTGGGGTCGGATTTATCCTCATTAACATTATTGTCAAGAGCGATGCCATCGTTTTCTGTTGATTGAGAATCATTGGAGTTTTCTTCCATATCGCTTCCATTTGTTTTTTGTTGCTCTTCCATAGTAAACACCTCCTTTCTTTAATGTTTTGCAAAAAAACTTAATTTAATTAAATTATAGTAAACTAATCAATTTTCATCAACCGGCAATATTTATCCTCCAATTTTAAATTCAATAACATCACCGTCTTGAATAACATAATCTTTGCCAACCGTTTTTATTTTTCCCATTTCTCGCGCCTTTGCCGTTGATCCGATATCCAGCAACTCATCCCAACGAATTACTTCCGCGCAAACAAATTTATTTTGAAAATCATTATGTATTACTGATCCGGCAATAGGCGCCGTAATATCTTTTTTAATTGTCCAAGCGCGACTTTCCTTTTTTCCCGTTGTCAAAAAAGTTATTAAATTTAAAAGTTCATATGACTTTTTTATGAGTTCATTTAGCCCTGTCTTAAGTCCCAATTCTTTTATTTCCGCCGATGTCATTTCTCTCAACTCCTCCTCAATTTTTATGTCCAATTTGATGTGTTTTTTATTTTCCAATTTACTATCTAAAATTTCATCCAAGTCAGAAACGTTATAGGCATATAAAAATGGCTTTCTTGTCAAAAGAGATAACTCTTGTACGGCAACTCTAACCAAATCATCTTCCATATTTAATTTCATTTCATTACCCAACCATCCATCTTCCAGCATACTTTTTATCTTTTTAACCGTATCTAACTTAACTTTCGCTTCCTTGTTGTTTCGCTTAACATCTTTCTTCAGTTTTTCAATTCTTTTGTTTACAGTTTCCAAGTCCGCCAATACCAATTCCATATTTATAATATCTACATCTCGCAACGGATCAATCTCATTGTGCACATGTGTAATGTTATTATCCTTAAATACTCGCACAACATGAATAATGGCATCTACTTCACGAATATTTGCTAAAAATTTATTGCCAAGACCCTCACCTTTTGATGCGCCCTTAACCAAGCCGGCTATGTCAACAAACTCAATTATTGCCGGAACTGTTTTTTCGCTTCCGCTCATCTTGCTCAATTTGTCCAATCTTTCATCGGGAACTTCCACAATCCCAATATTTGGCTCAATGGTGCAAAAAGGATAGTTGTTTATATCAACTTTATTTTTTGTAAGCGCTTTAAATAATGTTGACTTTCCAACATTGGGCAATCCTATAATTCCTATTTTCATAAAATAAATAAAAATAATAATCGTTGTTTCTTATTTTGACTTGTAAAAATATTTATGTCAATGCTATAATGGAAAATGATAATTATTAAACGCAAACTACAATATGTTAGATAAAATGAAACAACTTTATCAGATGAAAAAAATGTTGGAGGGAATAACCTCTACGGAAGATTATAAGGGAATTAAGGTAACCGTTAACGGCTCTATGAAAGTTTTGAATATTCAAATTGGCGATCAAACTCGTGAGTCAAGAGATTTGGAAAAAAATATCGTTAAGTCCATAAATAATGCTATGAAAAATGTTCAGAAAAAAATGCAAAAAGAAATGAAATCCGGAAATATGGAAATGCCATTTTAATTTCTCTACTTTTTTATCAAATAAGAAATTTAATAAAAAGTCACTTAAGTGGCTTTTTATTCATTGTTATCTTTTATTAAATCCAAAACTTTCGGAATTTTTTTAAAATCATTAATTAATATTTCTCTCATGGAGCCGTTATATAACGCCGCCGCCGGGTGATAAAGTGTAAAAAACACTTGCTTGCCAATATTGGGAATTTCTCTGCGGAGAGCTTTACCGTGACACTGTGAAATTTTTTGTCCCGGTAAAAAATTTTCCATAGCATGTCTTCCCAATGTAACAATTAATTTTGGTTGAATTATGTTAATTTGTTTTTCCAACCACTGCCAGCAAATATTTTTTTCTTCCGGAAGAGGATCTCTGTTTTTCGGAGGACGACATTTCACAACATTGGCAATATAAACATCTTTTCTGCGCAATTTAATCGTTGATAACATTTCATCTAAAAATTTCCCTGCGCTACCAACAAAAGGTAATCCC
>CAZRUH010000028.1:2543-8309 GCA_964603325.1 uncultured Bdellovibrionales bacterium | reverse complement strand
ATGACGGAATTGTCAACACCAGAGACTTGGGAATAGTTATGAGTAATTGGAATTAAAAAAAGAAAGAGAAATAAAAAAGAAAATAAGAAAAACAAGAAAGAAATTAAAACTAAAATATTACCATATTATGTAATATGGTAATAAAAGGAGATTAGTTAAAAATTTTGGGGGTATGTATTTGGGAAATTATTATGAAATTTCAAAATTTTTAAATTTCGTTGCGTAATTTATTAATAGTAAGTTAGTTGAAGTTTAAAGTGGAGAATAAAAACAATATAGATAAGTTTTTTAAGTATATTATTTAACTATTTCAATGTATTTCTCGGGAATAAGTTCTTTAATTTTATTTTTTAATCCTTCACTAAGTTTTATCGTATAAGAAGTTAGGATTTTTTTATTATCAATGATTAAATAAACTTTTGTTCTTCCGATGGCGCAAGATTTCAGCAAATCGGATAATTTTTGTAAAATAATTTTATCGGGAATTTTAAATGTTATTATCAATTCTTTGGGATCTTGATGACCATTTTTTTCTTGAGTTGCCAAGACTCTTTTAAAATCATAAATTTCTTGTTTGTTGATTTCTTTAGCATCATCAACTATTAATTTAAAAGTGCCATCTTTATTGGATAATTTTCCGCCGGCAATAATAATTTTTTCTTCTTGCCAGATGGCTCCGGTTTTTTCCAATGTATTTGGAAAAACCAACAACTCAATTCTTCCCTTTAAATCTTCAATAGTGGCAAAAATCATCGCTTGCTTTCTTTTAGTGATTATTTTTTGAACTTTTGTAATTACTCCTCCCAGTTTAATATTTTTGTCAACCATATTTTCATTAAGAACGACTATTGGCGTGGTCATTTTCTCAAAATATTCTTTATAGTCTGATATCGGATGATCTGATACATAAAGTCCCAATAATTCTTTTTCCCAGTGCAGTTTTTGTTTTTTAGATGCCGGATTGGATTTTTCTAAAGATATGGTTGGCGTATCTATTGATGTCCCTCCAAAAAGAGTGTCTTGATTTGAGTTTTTCATTTTTTGGATATTTTTGGAAAAACTCAAAATAGTTTCCATATTGTTGAGAATCCGATTTCTTTCCTCCAAATCATCCAAAGCTCCGACTTTTGCCAGTGCTTCTATTGATTTTTTGTTTAAGTCTTTTTCAACCACTCGTTCCAATAAATTAATCAAACTTGAATACTTTCCATTCCTTTCTCTCTCATTAACAACTTCTTTGGCTATGGTGTGTCCAACATTTTTAATCGCGTTAAGTCCAAAGCGGATACTTTCGTTTCCGCTATCATTTTTTACAACTGTAAATTCTTCAAAACTTTCGTTGATATTTGGAGGAAGAACATCAATTCCCATATCTTTGGCTTCTTCCACCTCAATAGCTATTCTTTCAATATTATCTTGATCAGATGTCATTAGCGCTGCCATAAACTCTGTTGGATAATGGGCCTTGAGATATGCAGTTTGGTATCCAATCATACCGTAACAGGCGGCGTGACTGCGATTAAACCCGTAACCGGCAAACGGCTCAATAAAGGCAAATATTTTTTCAGCATCTTTTTTGCTGACACCATTTTTGACAGCGCCCTCAATAAATTTAATTTTTTCTTTTTTGATCAGTTCGGGAATTTTTTTACCCATTGCCTTGCGAAGCATATCGGCCTCTCCAAGAGAAAATCCGGCCAAACTTTGCGCCATTTGCATAACCTGCTCTTGATAAACGGCTACTCCATAAGTTTTTTTTAAGATTGGCTCAAGTTTGGGATGAAGATACTCAATTTTTTTTTGCCCATGCTTTCTGGCGATAAAATCCGGAATCCAGTCCATTGGACCCGGTCTATAGAGCGCTACCATGGCAATAACATCTTCCAGATTGGTCGGCTTTAATTGTTTTAAATAACGTTTCATACCGGATGATTCCAATTGAAAGACACCGGTAGTCATTCCTTTCTGGAGCAGTTTATAAGTCTTTTTGTCATCTAGCGGAATATTATCAATGTTTATCTCAATATTTTTGGTTTTTTTAATTATATTTATGGTATTTTGGATAATCGTTAAGTTTTTTAGCCCAAGAAAATCCATTTTTAATAATCCTATTTTTTCTACGAAACTATATTTTGTTGATGAGGAATATTGGGTTACCACACCATCACCTTTATCTTTACCGGTAATTTTCTGAAGAGGAGAATATTCAGTGACAGGTTTTTTTGTTATTACGACACCGCAAGCATGCATAGACGCATGGCGAGCAACTCCTTCAAGCTTTTTAGCGCTATCTATTAAACGCTTGGCATCTTTATCTGTTTCGTATAATTTTTTAAATTCCGGAGAGTCTCTCAAAGCATCTTCAATACCGGAAAACATAGGAATCATCTTTGCCGTTTGATCGCAGTATTCATAAGGATAATTTAATGCTCTTCCGGTATCCCTTATGGCTCCTCGCGCCGCCATAGTTCCGAAAGTTATAATATTGGCAACATGATCATTGCCATATTTTTCACGAACATAGTTTAAAACATCATCTCTACGATCATCGGCAAAATCCATATCAACATCAGGCATTGAAATTCTTTCCGGATTTAAAAATCTTTCAAAAAGAAGGTCGTATTTAATGGGGTCAAGATTGGTAATTCCAATCAAATATGAAACCAGACTGCCGGCGGCGCTACCTCTTCCGGGACCAACAACAACTCCCGATTTTTTCGCCCAGTTCACAAAATCTTGCACAATTAAAAAGTAAGAGGGGTAGCCCATTTTATTTATGATAGATAATTCATACTCAAGTCTTTCAATGTATTTGTCGGGAATATTTTTTCCAAATTTTTCTTTCAAGCCTTTTTCCGCTAAATATCTTAAGTAAGATTTATCATTAAATTCTTTGGGAACTTTAAAAAAAGGTAACTGAGTTTCTCCCAGTTTTATTTCATAGTTACATTTGGAAACTATTCTTTGAGTATTTTCTATCGCTTCCGGAACATCTCTAAATGCTTTTATCATCTCTTCTTGGGGTTTCATTGAAAGATCAAAGTTCATCAGACTCATTCTGTCGGTATCTGTGATTTTTTTATTCATCTGAATACAAAGTAAAATGTCTTGAGTTTCCGCGTCTTCCGGTTTCGCATAATGGATATCGCCGGTGGCAACAATGGGAATGCCGGTTTTCTTGGATATTCTTTGCAATTTTAAATTGGCATCGTTTTGTTTTTTGTAATTTGGATGATGCTGAATTTCCATAAAAAAATTACCTCTTCCAAATATATTTTCATACCATCTGGCAACTTTACTCGCTTCGTCAATATTTTTATTAAGCGCAGTTTGCGGAACTTCTCCTTGAATACATCCGCTCATTGCCAGTAATCCATCGGAATATTTTTTTAATGTTTCTTTGTCAATTCTGGGTTTGTAATAAAATCCCTCCAAGTGCGCTATGGAAACCAACTTCATTAAATTTTTATATCCTTTTTCATTTCTAACCAGTAGTGTTAAGTGATAGCGAGTTCTGTCTTCTTGAGTATTGTTTTTGCTATGCAAATCTCCCGGAGTAAGATACATCTCGCAGCCAATTATCGGTTTAATTCCGGCTTCTTTTGCTTTAATAAAAAATTCAACTGAACCATACATTACTCCATGGTCAGTTAGCGCTAAAGATTTCATATTAAGTTCTTTGGCGCGGTTAATTAAATCATCAATTTTTGCCAAACCATCAAGAAGAGAGTAGTGGGAGTGAACATGTAAATGCGTAAATTCCATAAAATTAGCTATTAATAAGAAACGGTATTTACTATTGTAGCAAATTTTTTCAAAAAATAATACGGCGCTGTGTAATATGCGCAAATATATGACATTTTTTATTGTTGAAAATATCTAAAAATTTGCAAATTAAAAAAAAATATGATAATTTTTTGTTTAAGGTGAATAATGTAGGTGAGTATTTTGTAATTCATTTAAATTTTTGAAACTAAACAATATGACCGAACAAAAAAAAGAAGCCAAAAAAGAGCGAACATTTGTAATGATAAAACCGGATGGAATACAAAGAAGTCTGGTGGGAGAAATAATTAAGCGCTTTGAAAGAACAGGATTAAAATTTGTTGGTTTTAAATTTTTTATTCCAACAGAAAAACAATGCTGGGAACACTATAATAAGGACGACGCTTGGTTTATGGAAAAGGGACAGGGAATTATTGATGCCAGAAAAAAATCGGGAATGAAAATAGAGAAAGATGCTATGGAGTATGGAAAAGATATTATTAAACAACTGGTTGCTTTTATGACCAGTGGTCCCGTGCTGGCGATGGTTATTGAAGGTAATGAAGCGGTTGGAATTATAAAGAAAATTGTTGGAGGAACAGAGCCGTTAACTTCGGATGTCGGAACAATAAGAGGGGATTTGACTGTTGATTCTTACGATCTGGCCGGTAGTGATGAACGTGCGGTTAGAAACTTAATTCATTGTAGTGATGTTCCGGAAGAGGCGGAGCGAGAAATTA
The DNA here is from genome assembly GCA_964603325.1 of uncultured Bdellovibrionales bacterium. GTDB lineage: Bacteria > Patescibacteriota > Minisyncoccia > Moranbacterales > UBA9337 > LSNR01. Next base: position 3,804 of record CAZRUH010000028.1, on the reverse strand, counting down.
AAATTTGGTTTAATAAAGAAGAAATCATTGATTACAGACTGGTGCAAGAACAAATTTTATATGATGTAAATCTTGATGGAATTTTGGAATAAATATTGAATGAGATATTTAAAATTAAAATAAAAAATTTAATTTTTTTAAATAAATGTAGTTTATTGGAACTTTAATAAATTTACATTAAAAACAAAAATGAAAAAGAAAGAAATTAAAAGAAATTTTATGGTGCTGTTCTTTGGGTCGGTATTGCTCTTTGGGTTTGGTACGCAAGATATTTTAGCCAACGGGCCCGAGGGAGATATGCCCTCCAAAAATGACCCGTTTTGGAATATTATGAGTCAATTGAGCAGACCCGATGATCCGAATTGTGTTAATATAACTTCCGCATATTTTCAAAACAACATGGGTATGTCTTCTGAGGAAGCATCAACGGAAGCGACTAATGCTTGCGCCGGTATAGCGCAAATTCCCAACGAAATAGCAAGTGGAGAGAACTCCGAAGAAGGAATTGAAACAAATCTTATTGATGCCGAAAATTGGCACTCAGTGAACAACTTGTATTTTCAGCACAGTACCAACGGAATAGTTGATGGAAAAATAGAGTTTACTCAGCCGATAGATTTTATGAGTTATGATTTCATGTTGTTTATGAAAACTTTTGGTGAAAGAATGGATGTGGACACGGCGAAAATTTCTTTGGATGCGGATATAGTTAATGGAATGTCCGGATATGGAGCAATTTTGACTATGTACAATGTTCCGGATTTTGATAATCCCGTAATTTTGGTTAACGGAGAAAAAGATAACGGAGATGTGGTATCGGGATTGACTTATGATAGAGAGTCAAGAACCATTACTTTTAACGCCGCTCATTTTACTGAATTTGAAGCGGTTGATAAATCTTCTTTGGCGGAAAAACCGAAAATAAACAGGGTTAAAGCAAGAAAGTTTACAACAAAAACAGGAAAAGAGGTTATTAAACTGACAATATACGGAAAACGATTTAAAAAAAGTTCAGTTGTAAAACTTGGAAGTAAAAAAGCATATAAAGTTAGAAAAAAAAGTGGTAAAAAACTAATCGCTTATTTTAGAATGAATGATGTTAAGAAATTGGGGAAAAAGAAATTAAAAGTCAGGGTTATAAATTCCGGAGAGGTAAAATTATTTAAACATAAACTAAAACTTAAAAAAATTAAATGGTTGTTTGGATATAACCAATAAAATTTTTGCGCTTGCATAGTTATCATTGGCTTGTCATTGATTA
>CAZRUH010000028.1:0-2443 GCA_964603325.1 uncultured Bdellovibrionales bacterium | reverse complement strand
CTTTGGAGTAAACATGTGGATATAAATCCGGGAGACAGAAAGGAAAGGTGTCAAGGAATGATGAGACCTATTGAAATTGACATTAAAAAAGGTAAGTATCGGATAGTTCATAAATGCATTAAATGTGGACTTAAAAAAAGAAATAGAATTGCTGATAATGATGATTTTGATGTTGTTGTCAAAATATCCGGTGGAGAATTTAAATAAACGATTTTAAACAAATATAAACACAAGACACAAACTTAAATTTGTCATTGTCTTTTTGTTGGCAAAATGCAAATAGTAATAATTATTACCGAAGCATTTCCGGAATACTATCAATTGATAAATATAGCAAACTTGTTTACTAAATATCATTTAGATGTTATACAATATACAGATGACAAAAACCCTCTTTTAACTTAGGGGGTAGATTTAAGGAGGATGATGTTATGTTAATCACAGGAGTGACGGGGTTTCTCGGACGTTTTATAGTTCGAGAAATCCTCAGGAGATATGATAAAAATATCTTCTGCCTTGTGCGGGGACACAAGAGAGTTTCAGCGGTTGAGAGGTTGGAAAAAACTCTCAGAACCGTTGGAGTAAAATCTCTCGATAATATCCAAATTATTGAGGGAGATCTTAAAAATATCCCCAGTAAGGTAAATGCAAAAGCAATCTTGCATTGTGCCGGGGATGTAAGATTTAGAAATTCGTTTGAAAAAGATATCATGCAGACGAATCTTGATGGAACAGAAGCTATGTTGGCATTGGCTTCTAGAAGTAATATCCACAATTTTCATTTTGTCTCTACAGCATTTGCGAGAGATTTTATGAAAAACGGAATTGTGGCTGAGATCTCTAAATGTGGGGAGTTTGTAAATCCTTACATTTGTTCTAAGATCCTGGCTGAAAAAAAAGTCCTGAAATGGGCATTTAAAAAAAGCCAGAGGAGAGCATTTATATATGCTCCCAGTATAGTTGTCGGCTCGCTTGCCGACAATGGCTTCTGTTCTTCCATGAACAGTGGTTGGTATAGGTTCATGGAAGTTTTCTGGCGGTTAAAAAAAATTTCCAGGAGCAGTCAATTTTCTGTTGCTGTTCCGGGAGATAAAGATGCTTCCATCAACATAGTAACAATTGACTATGTTGCAAAGTTGATTGTTGATTTGATGGAGGCGAATAGGGAGGGGTGTTTCAATATAACAAATGGAAACCCTCCCAAGTTTGAAAGCCTCTTGCAAATGGGGCTAGAAAGTCTTGGGATTTCCGGTCCTTCTGTCTTGAGAAATCCCAAAGATTGCAGAAGTAAGAAAATGAAACTTCTGCAAATGGCAATTTCCAGAGGAATAAGGGATTATAGACCGTTTATTTCCTATAATCCGCAATTTTCTCAGGAAAATTGCAAAAAAGCACTAGGAAGTGCTTTTGAAGAACATCCTCCCATAACACAAGAGGATGTTAACTTACTTCTCAGATTTGCCGTAAGAAGCAAATTTGGGAAGAATAATCCGACATCATGGTGATTGTCGGATTTTGTTTGAATAATTAATTTATGCTATATTTTAGTTAGACTTTTTATTTTTTTAGATATGTTTAATTTAATAAGTTTTTTACCACTACTTAGCGCTATATTTGTTTTGATATTGGGATTGGTTGTTTTTGTAGAAGGTAAGAAAAACAATTTAAATATTTTATTCTTAGCTTTTTCCGTTTTAATTTTTTTTTGGTTCTTTGGAACATTTATGATGCTTAAAAATGATGTACTAGAGAGTGCTTTCTTTTGGGATAGATTAATTTACGTAGCGGTTATTTTTATACCTCCTACCATATATCATTTTTCCGTATTGTTTGTTGATAATTTTAAGAAAAGAAAAAAAATAATTATTGTCGGTTATCTAATTTCGTTGTTTTTTTTAATATTAAATTTATCAACGGAATTGTTTATCAAAGGAGTATATAAATATAATTGGGGAATTCATTCCAGGGCGCAAGTGTTCCACCATTTCTTTTTATTATTTTTTATTCTTTATTTGGGAATGATGTTTTATGAATTGATAAAAAAATATCAAAAAACTATCGGATTAGAAAGAACAAAAATTAAAACGGAAATAGTAGCACTATCAATTCTTAGCGTTGGAGCTATTGGTTTTTTGCCTGCTTACGGTATAGATATAATTCCAATATTTTATATAGCGGGATTATTTTTTGCCATAATTACCGGTTATGCGATTACAAAATATAGATTGCTAAAAATAAAAGTGGTAACTTTGTATGCTTTGGTTATTTTATTAAATGCCGTTGCTTTCAGTTATATTTTTATTTCAAACAATGTTCAAGAATTTTTCCTAAAAGGATCTTTTTTTGTTGCTATTTTATTTACAAGTTATTTGTTGAAAAACAGTTTTGATAAAGAGATAAAACAAAAAGAAAAGCTCAGAATTATGGCTGTAAAATTGAAAAA
>CAZRUH010000027.1:0-8539 GCA_964603325.1 uncultured Bdellovibrionales bacterium | reverse complement strand
AATAAATTTGATTTTTAAAATAAAGATTTAATATTTTGTCGGAGCACCGGGATTCCTCATTGGGCCCGGGCACTCGCGCCTGCTCGCGCCCTTCAAATCCCTAATAACTAAGACCACAAAAAATAAATTAAATCAAAAAAATAAACTTAAAATAAAGATTTAATATTTTGTCGGAGCACCGGGATTCGAACCCAGACTATACGGTCCCAAACCGCACGTGCTAGCCGTTGACACCATGCTCCGAGTTTGTGTTAGTAAAAACACAAATTCTATAATACGCTTATTATAAATTTAGTCAACATATTAAGAACTAAATAAATAAAAATTAATATTCACTCTCCTTTTTCTTTGTTGCAAAACCCATTATTTCATCAAATTCTTCTTTTTCAATTGTCTCTTTTTCCAAAAGAGTTTTTGCTATTTTTTCCAGCAAATCTTTCTTTTCTTTGATTATTTTTAGAGCTGATTCTTTTGCTGAATTAACGAAGTCCAAAACAGCTTGATCAATATCCATAGCCGTCTGCTCCGAATAATTTTTCTCTTCACTCATTTCTTTACCCAAAAAAATAAGTTCTTCTTTTTTTCCGAAAGTTCTCGGTCCGAGACTACTCATACCATAACGCATAACCATATTTCTGGCAATTTCAGTAACTCTCTCCAAATCATTTGATGCTCCGGTTGTAATATCTCCAAAAATCTCTTTTTCTGTTAAGTAGCCACTTAACAAGACTGACAATTCATCAATAAAATGCGAACGTGATTGTAGTCTTTTATCCTCTACCGGAACAGCCATCGTATAGCCTCCCGCGCTTCCTCTTGATATAATTGAAATTTTCTGAACCGGATCGGCATTTTTTAACAACGCCGAAACCAAAGCATGCCCCGCCTCGTGATAAGCGATTATCTTCTTTTCTTTTTTGCTAATCGCCCTGCTTTTTCTTTCCGCTCCCATCATTACTTTTTCAATAGATTCCCTCAACTCGTTCATTCCGATTTTTCTTACATTTTTCTTTGCGCACAAAATAGCCGCCTCATTTATAAGGTTTGCCAAATCTGCTCCCGAAAAACCGGGCGTTCTTTGAGCAATATTTTCCAAATCAACATTATCTTTAAACTTCTTGTTTTTGCTATGAATTTTTAAAATGGCTTTTCTTTCATTTATATCCGGCAAATCCATCGTTACCCTTCTGTCAAACCTTCCCGGTCGCAAAAGAGCCGGATCTAAAACATCCGGTCTGTTTGTCGCCGCCATTACAATTATGTTGACGTCCGTTTCAAATCCATCCATTTCAACCAAATTTGATTAAGAGTTTGTTCTCTTTCGTCATTTCCACCACCAAGTCCGGCTCCTCTGTGTCTACCCACAGCATCAATTTCATCAATAAACACAATAGCCGGAGCATTTTTTTTGGCTTGTTTAAACAAATCTCTTACTCTAGATGCTCCAACGCCAACAAACATCTCCACAAATTCCGAACCGCTAATATTAAAAAAGGGCACACCGGCTTCTCCGGCGACAGCCTTTGCCATCAATGTTTTCCCTGTTCCGGGAGGTCCCAATAACAATATTCCTTTGGGAATTTTCGCCCCCATATCCAAAAACTTTTTTGGATTTTTTAAAAAATCAACAACTTCCATCAATTCTTCTTTAGCCTCTTTGGCTCCGGCAACATCTTTAAATGTCGTTCTCTTTTTTTTGTCTTTAGGATCTATCATCCTTGCTTTACTTAATCCGAAAGAAAGAGCTTGAGAATTTCCTCTTTGCGCCTGTTTCATCATAAACCAAAGAAATCCTCCTATCAGCAAAACAGGCAATAAAAACGGCACCAATATGCCCGCCCAAACGACCAAGCCGGATTCTCCCTTTATCTCAATGGAAACTTCTTGCAATTTCTTCTTGTCCACTCCGTAATTGCTTAATGTTTCCACCAAAGAACTCTGAGCTTCTTTGGAAGATACTTCTTTGGTACCATCATTTAACTCCGTTTCCAACTTCTCCCCTTTAACCACGATTTTTTTAATTTCTCCTTTGTCAATCTGAGAAACAATTGTGGAAATGGGAACTTTCTTTACTTTTTCGGAAGAAGAATTATAAATAGTCATTAAACCGGAAAAAATAAAGAAAACTATTAACATCGGAATAATGATATTTTTAAATATTTTATCCATCATATTTTTATTAAAAAATTCAAGAAAATTACAAACTAAACACTGATTTGAAGTTTATCACCTTTTCTTTCTATTTTCAAGTTGTTAATCACCTTAATTTGTCTCTTGTTTTTTTTACTGATTATTATCTTCAAAATTTCTTCTATGTGCAACGCTTGCACATTTAATAAGTCCCTCCGTAATTCTGAAATTAACCTACGAAGAATCTGTCTTTGAATTGCTACCGAATTTTTTTTAAATTTGGAAATTGAAAAAATTATTTTGTTTTTTTTGTTTGATAATATAATTTTTTCTTGTTTTTTTTGCGCTTCCAAATCAATAAACTCATAATCATCCGCGATGCTCCGCGTTGCAAGAGCCAATGTTTTTTTTATACTGGGATTATATTCTTTTTCTATTAAGGGAATAAGATTATTTCTAATTTTATTTCTCAAGAATATCAAATCTCTATTTGACTTATCAATCCTAAATTCCAATTTATTTTTTTTCAAATAGTCCAATATTTCTTTTCTGCCAATCCCCAACAACGGTCTGACTATATCATTATTTCTTTCACGCATACCTCTTAGCCCACTTAATCCGGACCCCCTTAAAACTCTCATTAAAAATGTTTCCGCTTGATCATCTTGATTATGCGCCACAGCCACAGTATTATATTTTTTTTGATTTTTTATTTTTCTAAAAAAATCATACCTGATATTTCTCAATTCCTCCTCACTGCCTCTCAAAGAATTTTTTTTAACATTTAAAATTTCCACATCCAAATCATATTTTTTTGCCAAATACTCAACAAACTTTTTGTCTTTTTTAGAATCTTCACCTCTCAAATTATAGTTAATATGAGCAATGATAATTTTAAGATTGTATTTGTTTTTTAGTTTGTTTAGAATATCCAAGAGACAGACACTGTCCGGTCCTCCGGAAACACCCACAATCACTTTGTCGTCATTATGCAATAAGCCGAATCTTTTGGAAAAATTCTGCGCTTTTTTTACCAAGTTGCTCATATTTATTTTAAAAAAACCGTTATTTTTTGTTGATACTTTTAATATATCTCCACACATCATCAAAAACCTGATCCGGAGAAAGGCTTGTGGTATCAATAACAAAATCAAAATTTTTTTTGTCGGAGCAATCCTTTTGATAGTATTTTTGATAGCGTAGTTTATCGCTTAATTCTCTTTTTCTATGGCTTTCAATAACGTCTTGCAGTGTCAACAAATCACTGTCTTCATTCCTTTTGTTGTCCTCTTGCAGTTGTTTAAATACTCTCTTTGCTCCCTCCAAAGAATTCACCGCTATATATAGTTTTACCGAATGAGGAATTAAAAACCAACTGGTTCTTCCCTCTATAATAAAGTTGTCTTCTTTTTTACCCAATTCTTTTTGATAATTATCAACTTCTATGTCCGTTTCAGGATGCGTCTCCCCATACTTATTATATTCACTTAATGTCATTCCCATTTTTTTTGCCGCATCACGACGAATCTGCCCAATATAATAATGCTTATATCCCAATTTGGCAGATAATTTTTTGGCAATGGTGCTTTTTCCGGAACCAATATCTCCGGTAATAGAAATAATCATACAATTTTAAAGTTGATACAAAACATTAAATCTATTTGGATAGTTTATCTTCTTTTTTGGATTTCTTTTCGCTTTCTTTTCGTCTGTCAACTTCTTTTTTATCTTCCGTTATCAGAACCAGACCCATTCTGTGATCTTTCGGCTCAATTGAAATTATTTTCCATTGATACTCTTGACCTTCTTCAATCATATCAGACATTTTCTTACCCGGATACATTTCTCCAAACTCGCTAATGTGCGCCAATCCGTGTATGTTTTTGTCTAAATAAACAAACGCTCCAAAGTGATTTATTTTATCCACTCTACCGGAATATGTTTTTCCAACCTTATATTTCTTTTCAACATTTTTCCATGGATCCGTTTCCAATGCCCTGATTGAAAGTGAGATTCTGGATTCATCAACACCAATAATTTTAGCTTTTATTTTATCTCCAACTTTGACAATTTCCTTTGGATTGTCAATTAATTGCCATGCCAACTCTGAAATATGCACTAACCCTTCCAAATACTCCAAATTGTTATCTTTATTTTTCTTTGATGATTTAGGTGGAGCAAATTTTACGAACGCCCCAAAATCAACAACTCCACTAACCGTTCCCTCAACAATATCTCCTTCTTTTAATTTTGAAATGATTGCTTTTTCTTTTTCGCTGGTAGCCGCTTTCTCGCTAACAATCAACTTTTCCTCATCGCGAATAATATCAATTATTTTAACCAATAATGTTTTTCCGACCAGTTTTTTAATTTTTTCCAAAATCTTATTTTTATTTCCGTCATCTACACGAGGATAATGCTCACTGGAAAGTTGAGATACGGGAAGAAATCCCCCAATCCCATTTAATTCCACCATCAACCCACCTTTGTTGGCATCCAATACTCTTGTTTCCACCGCCTCATCATTATCCATTTTAGACTCCAAATCCTCCCAAGCTTTTTCATAGGAAGCTTCTCTTATTGATAATTCGGCGTAACCATCTTCGTTTTCCAAGTCAAGAAGTGTAGCGTTCACTTTATCACCAACACGAAGCTTTTTCCCGCCCATTAGACCGTCTTTGGTTTCTTTGCCGTAAACAATGCCGACACCGAAACTACCTAGGTTTAAAAGAACCGAATGTGGAGAAACATCAATAACCGTTCCTTTTAACACATCTCCAATCTCGGGAAACTCTATTGGATTATCCTGCAACAAATCGGACATAACTGATTGTTTTTGTTTGTCATTATTTTTATTTTCATCACCACTATTAACATTTTTAGTTGTCTTTGTTGTCTTTCCGCTTTTACCGTTGCCAATTTTAACCTTGTCAACCTCATCTCCCAGTTTGTCTAAAATATCCTTTTTATTATTCATCATTTTTTAATAATAACAGCAATGCCAAACTGTTGCTTTAAAAATTACAGGCATTTATAAACCAAAAAATTCCTACCACAAAAATAGGAGTTCATCAAGAAAACTTTAAAAAACAAATTTCCAAAAAATTTTCTTAACAACTTAAAGTTCAAAACCTATTTTATACCAAAAATTTAATTTTGACAAGAGTCCGCATCAAATCATTTAAAATGATAACGGGTCATATTGATATATTATGCAAATAACTCATTATACGAAAATGCTTTCTGGATATATTTCAGTTCATATTGTATACTTTTTATACAATCCAATTACATTAATAATGCCATCAACAATTAAGATAATAAAAATAGATTCTAATAACTCCAAGCAAAGATTGGATAAGTTTTTGGTGTTGTTTTTTAAAAATAATACTATCTTGAAAAACTTTTCTCGTGGTGATTTTGTTCGCGCTATCAAAAATAAAGAAATTTTGGTAAATAAGCGACAGGTTAAACCAAGCTACATTCTTTCCGAAAACGATCAAGTTAAATTAAATATTAAAAATTCCAAAAGAGAAAACAAATTGGTTGCCAGTTCCAAAGTTGAATTTCCTATACTTTTTGAAAATGCTAATTTAATAGCTATTAACAAACCACACAACCTGCAAGTTCATCCCGATAACAATGAACAAAATTTTACACTGCTAAATGGTATGTTTGCAAAATATCCGGAATTATTTAAACAAAATTATTATCTCAAAAAAACGACAAACCATTTTAGTGTTGTTCACAGACTGGATAAAGACACTTCCGGGGTAATAATAATGGCCAAAACCAGAGAAAGCTCAATGGAACTTAAAAAATTATTCAAAAACAGAATGGTACAAAAAAAATATTTAGCCATTGTTTACGGTATTCCGAAAAAAAAAGTGGCAACTATAAACAAACCTTTGGCAAAAAAGAGTAATTACAAAAAACAAGTGATCGCCGGACAAAAAACCAAAACCAAAATAAGAAATGCCATAACGAGCTATCGTTTTATTAAAAAAATCGGAGATGAGTTTTCTTTGTTGGAAGTCTATCCAAAAACGGGACGCACTCATCAAATACGAGTTCATCTTTTTTCAATCGGATGTCCCATAGTCGGAGATAAATTATATAAAAACAAGAGACAAAAAAAAGCGTCCGCAACGAGACAATTGCTTCATGCTAAAGAAATAAAATTTAATCTTTTTAACAAAGAATATAAAATATCAGCTCCCACTCCAAAAGATTTTAAAGATTTTTTAAAAGACTGAATTTTGTTTAAAGGCAATCTTATTAATTAAAACTATTTTAAACCTACAAACTATGAAATACAACATTCGGTCTTTAAAAAAAATAAAAAATGTTGAAAATAATCAACTGATAACCATAAAAAATTACATTTTTTTTAACACATAAAAAATATGGTCTATTGTAATAGAACGCATTTTTGTTTTAAAATTTTTTTTGTCAATTAACTTTAGCCCCATCTTTTCAAAACATTTTTGCCACTCCCGATCACTTCTATAAGAATGTTCTGCATCATCATTTTCAAAATTTAAACATCTATCCATTTTTTCACACAATTCTTCATGTTTGCCATTGCCAACAAGATCCTCCGCTACAAAAATTTTTCCACCGGATTTAACAACTCGCACCGCTTCTTTTAATGCTTTATCGGCAACTTTTTTATCCATATGGTGCAAAGAAAAAAAGAAACTGGTACCGTCAAGAGTATTACTTGCAAAAGGCAACCCCTCGGCATTAGCCAAAATAAAATTCATTGAATTTTTAGCGCTAACTCCTTTTTTTGTTTTCTTTAATCTATCAAACTCCGCTTCTTGAACAGCATTAAGAACCTCATACTTAATATCAACACTAAAATAGTTTTTCAGTGCTCTATTTTCTTCACTCATTCTTTTTAAAATTATTTGCACTATATATCCATCTCCGATTCCTATATCCAAATAATTTCCATCTTTTTTCAGATAATTTTCTATCCCTACATTATCCACAATACGTTCAGCTCTTTTTTTAATTAAATTAGTTATTACTGGAATTTCTTTAATGTCCCTTATTGTTTCTCTTGACGCAAACATATTAAATATAAAAAATTATTATAACAATAATAACAAGTCCATATTCATTATAACAAACTTTACTAAATATACCATCAAAAAAATCATTGACTATGGGTGGAAATATTCTATACTCTTAACATATGAAATCATTTCAAAAAAACAGCATTTTATTGATAATATTTTTATTATTATTCTTTTTTTTTGTCAAAGAAAAAGTATTTCCCGAAAAAAAAGTTTTTGGAGATTATTCAGAGTCAAAAGAAATTATTTTAAATGATGACGGATTTATTCAAATAATAAAAAGTAACGCTCCCAATGTGTCTGACTTTTTGATTGAGCAAAAAATCAATATTGATGATTGTGATGTTATTTATCCCCAAAGAGAAACCAAGTTGTTATCCGGAACAAAAATTAAAATTATTCGTCCCAAAAAAATATTTGTAAAAACAGACAATCAAACTAAAGAATTTTACGGTTTTCAAGAAACAGTTCAAAAGATATTGACGGAAAACAATATTAAATTGGGAAAAAATGATATTGTTAAACCATCCCGCGAATCCATTGTTTATAATGGTTTAAAAATTGAAATAGTTCGCGTTAAAATCAAAAAAGAAATTGTAAAGGAAAAAATAGATTATAAAACAATTATAAAAAAAGACAAATTGCTCAGTTGGAGAAAAGAAAGAGTGGCGCAACAAGGCGTCAAAGGTGTTAGAGAGGTGGAATATGAAGTTGCTTATCACAATAACAATGAAGTTTCCAGAAAAATTATCAACTCTAAAGTTTCAAAGAGTCCGGTTCCAAAAATAATTATTAAAGGAACATATGTTAAATTGGGGAAAAAACATAAAGGTATTGCCAGTTGGTATACCCACACCGGAACTATGTCCGCCGCTAACCCATGGCTACCTATTGGCAGTTATGTAAAGGTAACTAACTTAAATAACGGAAAGTCGGTAATTGTAAAAATAAACGACCGTGGTCCCTTCGGAAACGGACGAATAATTGATTTAGATAAAGTGGCTTTTGCCAAAATTGCTCCCTTGGGACAAGGAACCGTCAAAATAAAAATGGAAGAAATTTTAAATTAAAAACGCTTCTCACTAAATAAAGCTTGTGACACTTTAGACTGATCGGTCTAAAGTATCACAGCTTTGTTTTTCTACTTGTTTAAAAGATAGACTGTTTTTTTAAATATTAAAAACTTCCCCTATCATATTCCTTCTCTTCTGTTGTTTTAATTCTTCTCTGCCCTCCTTTTTTTGTCATCTCACCTTCCTTACTGTCATCTCGGAAGTTAGAAATTCTTTCTGAACGAAGCGAGGAATTAGAATTTCTTACTACCC
>CAZRUH010000026.1:0-8895 GCA_964603325.1 uncultured Bdellovibrionales bacterium | reverse complement strand
GAAACATAATAGCATTGTAAAAAAATATGTCAATACCCCAATTAATTTCACTTGACTAATCTATATCAAGTTATGTCGATTTTCAATTTTGCAAACTAATACAAGTTGGTCAGCCTAAAGTATTATTCATTATTTGCTTTCTTAAACTCATTGGATTTTATTTATTTTAAACGGAAAATAAATAAAATTTAATCCAAGTTATCGTTATAAAACCTTATCATTTCAAAAATCAGAAATACAAAAAACACATTTTATACTATATTAAAAAAACAGTTTTCTGAAAACTGTTTTTTTAATATCCGCAATTTACCACAACTATGTCAATAACCCGGCAATTTGTCTAACGATAATAATGGCTGACAAAGCAATAATAATTCCAATTATTGACCATTTTGTCATATTCTTGGCAGTTTCAATTTGACCCTCGCTGCCGGCGGCGGTAAGATACATTATCCCGGCAACCACCAACATAATGATTGAGATTGTTCCCACTATTCCCAAAAGAAAATTTAAAACATTCAAAGATATCTGAGCTATAGTCAATGACCCGGCCACTTCGGCAGGCACGCCTATACCCAAGACTCCGTATATTTCCCTTAAAAAAGATGGTGCCGCAATTCCAATGGCTAAACCAATTACAGACGCCAGAATAGCTCCTTTTGCCATCGTCATTCTGCTCTCGTTTCCGGCAGAAGTAATATATAACAATGCGCCGATAACAATAAAAACTAATGCCAAAACAACAATTACTCCTTGCAATCTGTTCAATATTGCCGGCAACAGTTGATCAACCGTACTATACGCTAACGGATTTTCAAAACAAATACTTCCTGCACCACCGGTGCCCGGAGGACAGAATTGAGCCAAAGAAACACTCCTAAACATCACTACCGATGTCAACAAAAGAAGCATTGTTAAAAATATGTTTTTTATTACTTTTACCATAAATTAATTATTTTCTATTGGCAAACCCGTGGTGTTTAACGGTGAATTTGGTACGGTTGTCGCGTTATTGTTAATTGCCGAATTGACAATAGATTCTCCTCTATTGACAGATGCATCATTGTTATTGCCACTGTTACCGGAATTATAAGGCAATCCCGTATCCGGATTTATCCATGCCCCGGAAGGATTTTGGGCAGAAGATGCTTGCCCGCCGGAGCCACCACTACCCCCGCCGGAAGTATTACCATAAGAACCTTCACTTAACATATTATCAATAAATCCCAAAATAACCAAACCGCTCAAGGCCACAATCACTCCCACGATAGACCAAAGCATATTTCTTTTAGCGGTCTCAATCTGACTTTCATTTCCGGCGGAAGTTAGATATTGAATTCCGGAAACCACAAAAGCGATTACCGCTATTACGCCAATTATTCTTAATAACCATAACATAACATTGGTAATTATGTTTGGCACAGGATCATTACCACCTCCACCATCCGGAAGCCCGGTATTTGTCGGAATACAAACACCCGTAGAGCTATCCCAAGCTCCACCGGGACAAACAACCGCATTTGTTGAAAACGCTATTCCCAAAACAAATCCCACAATTGCAACCCCAAAGATTATTTTTTTGTTAAACATACTAAAATTGCCAAAACTCTAAATATTTATTTAAAACATATGATTTGTTCCTCCCAACATACTATCCACCGCCTGAATAATAACATAACCCATTAAAGCAACTATCATTCCAATAATTGACCATGTCATTGCATTTTTACCCATTTCCATTTTCCCCTCATCACCGGCAGCAATAATATAAAGTATTCCTGCAATAACAAACCCGATTATACCAATTACACCAACTAATCCCAATAACCAATACATTAAATTCATGACAATATTAGAAACTGTTCCACTGGGTAAACCGGACATTCCGGCATTGCCATATCCGGTAGTCCATTGTGCATTAGATATTTTTGGAAAAATCAATAACAAACTTAAAATTGTTCCATATAAAACCTTGTTTTTCATTTCTTTATTAAATTATTCTTTATCATTAGACCCAAAAGGTAGAGTGGATGAATAATTCATCCACTCTATTTTTTTTAAAAATCACTATTTTCTCCTCCAAGCATAGAATTAGCCGCCTTAATAATAACGACACCAAGTAATGCAACTATAACACCGACTATGGACCAAGTCATCGCTCTTTTTGCCGTAGCAATTCTATCCTCATCACCGGCAGCAGTAAGATATAGCACTCCGGAAATAGCAAATCCAATTACTCCCAAAAAACCAACTATACCTAACATCCATGTCATAATATTGCTAATAATTCCAGTCAGGGTTCCTCCGGGCAAATTTGTATTTGCCGGTGGATCATAAGCGAATACTGAAACGGGAGCAATCATTCCCATTGCCATCAATGAATAAACTACTCTTTTAACTTTTGTTATCATACACCCACCTCCTCTCTTTTTATATTTTGCATTTATTTAAAACTCACTGATTTTTTGCAAATACCTAAAATACTGAAACTTCTAAAAACTTCTAAATATCTAATATTATTATTTGTTCAAAACAATAAATCGCCGATTTGTCTTATGATAATATTTGAACCCAAGGCTATCAATATGCCAATCACCGAATAAAAAAACGCTTTTTTTGCCAGAGAAATTCTTTCATTACTTCCTCCGGAAGTTAAATATATTAACCCGGACACAATCAAACCAATTATAGCAATTATCCCGAATATCCGCAATAAAAAATTTAATATTGAGCCAAAAATTGTTGCAAATGTTGGAGCATTGGCTATTGTTTGCGCGTGGACAATGTTGATTATAGTATTCATATTTGTTTAAAAAAATAATTATTTTTTACGAACTTAAAACAAATATTCTCCACGAAACATCGCCCTTTAAACATCACTACCGATGTCAATAAAAGAAGCATTGTTAAAAATATGTTTTTAATTACTTTTACCATAAATTAATTATTTTCTATTGGCAAACCCGTGGTGTTTAACGGTGAATTTGGTACGGTTGTCGCGTTATTGTTAATTGCCGAATTGACAATAGATTCTCCTCTATTGACAGATGCATCATTGTTATTGCCACTGTTACCGGAACTAATCGGATTTGGACAATTATAACAAATATCCCAATGATTTCCCTCTCTGGCATAATAATTTCCATTCCCATCGCTATAAACGGTTGCTCCATCGGAACGAACACCAACATTTTGATAATTGTTTGTTATATAATTATCAATTTCAGAACTTGGACGAATATCTATTTTATATCCGTTAGCATGAGAATACTCAGTTCTATTGCTATGACCATCTTCCGTTCCACCTGTAATTACGATTGGCACATTAACATTTTGCGCAAAAGCAATTATCCTGTCCAGAGTTTCAAGTCTTGTGCCATCTAAATTCGTACAAGATGTACCTATCTCACATGCAGGATTATTTACAGAAATATCAAATTCATTCAAAACACTCCTAATTTGATTTTCCCTTTCGCGACTATCACCACTGATGGCACTAACAACATCAATTCCTCCATTTGCTCCACCACCACAATCAAAATTCCACCAATTTCCCGCTCCAACCCCCATATCGCTTTTAACAACCAGTAGCCATATTATAGTATTTATTATCAACCAGGCGCCTAAAACAATCGCCACTCCAATCAGTGCCTGCTTAATAACATTTTTAGCTGATTCCATCATTTGCTGGTTGCCGGCAGAAACAATATACATTATCCCTCCAATGACTAGCGCAGCTAACGCTACTGCAACTAAAATATTTCTTCCCCAATCAATAATTCTGCCAATTCCAACAAATAAATCACAAAGGGTACATCTATTATTAGGATCTGAACCATGACCACAAGGAATCAATCCGCCGGTATCTCCGGCAGCATTAGCAGTAGGAATATTTACAACAAGTGAGTGGTTTTCTTTGGCAACAAAAACATTTAATATTCCGAACAATAACAAAACAAGAATAATAAATCCAAGATATTTCAATCCATAATTCATAAAATTATTGACTATTAACCTGATTTATTCGCGAAACGACCAACTGAAACGCCTGTTGGGGAGTTATGTTTCCTTTATTTATATCATCAATAATCTCCGCCCAAATTGTTTCTATGTAGTCAGAATCTTTTTTATACCAAGTTTTTGCAATTAAGTTACCATATACAAACGGTCCCAACTCCGGATCACTTTTTTGTTTTTCAATCAAATCTCTTCTAGCAGCCGGTTTTTTGGTTTTTTTCAAATAAACATCAGTCGGGTCTATTTCCAAAGGATACTCTTTCGTTTTTTTTGATTTTATATTCATAGTCAAAAACTTTCCGCCATTTTTAAAAGTTAAGAATTTTAAAAACTGCCAAGACTCTCCAATTCTGATCTCATTGGAAATCTGATATTCTTTATTGTCGTTTAACTGATTAATTTTCTTGTTTTTATTTACAACAAACGCCCAGTAGTTAGCATAGTTAGCCGGATTTTCTTTTGATATTTGAGGCAGAAAAGAAACTCCGAAATTTAATTTTGCATTTTTATTTTTTATAGTTTTAATATGCCAAGAATAATTTAACATCATTGCTAAATTTCCCTCATAGAAAGCATCTATTGAATAATGCATTCTCTTATTCCAAGAATACGCCGGAGAACTTGAACGTGCAAATTGCGTGTAAAAAGACAATACATTATCTCCAATACCATATTGTGATTTAAATATGGTATCATTTTTTGTCGGTAAATTTGCTCCCTGCTGAAACAATAACAAGTCAATAATGTCCGTTGATCTGTTTATATTATAAGCGGTTCCTAAAGAAATTCCGGAACGAATAATATTTCCAAAGTCATCTACTTTTGTTATTTTTTTACTATCTTCCAATAATTCACTCCACGTAGTTGGTGGCGCAGAAATTCCGGCAGCATTTAATAAATCTTTATTGTAATAAAGCGCTAATGAATCAACGCTTAAAGGAACTCCGTAAATCTCTCCATTCTTTCCAATGAAATCATCAGCAACAACATCTACAAAATTTTGACGGAAAGACTGCTCATTTATCAAATAACTTGGAGCCGGAGAAACTTTATTTTCAAAAGTCGGCATCCAAGCATTGTTTATTAAAAAAATATCGGGACCATTTCCGGATGCCAATGCATCTATAAGTTCCTTTTTATAACTATCAACGGAAAACTTTCTATAAACTATTTTATTGATGAAAGGATTAACTTTTTTATATTCACTCATTATCTCTGCAAAATCAGAGTTATCATCAAAAACTCCCCATATCTCCAAATCAATTTTATATTTGTTTGATTTTTTCTGAGAACACCCGGAAAAAATAGGCATAATTAAAAGAAAAATTCCCATCCAAAGAATCATCTTAAATATATTTTTTTTTGTTTCAAACATATTCTGTTTTTATTTTTAATCTTATAGCTTTCCTGCGACAATAATATAGTGATAATCACCGGCGGTTAACTGTTTTTCAAAAATAAATTCCTCGCTATTAATAATTTCTATCAGTTTTTGAGGACTAATTCTTTTTTCTTTTTTCGGACCAAAAGACAAATTATTTCCCCACTCCATAACAAGAATTCTTCCACCTATTTTCAAAATGCGATAAGCTTCTCTGATAATATTCTTTTTTTTGTCATTTTGAAATAAAATATTTTTTAATATAACCCAATCCACGCTTTCACTTTCTAATCCGGAAGCATTTTCTTTTTCCAAATTAACTCTTTTTATTTTTATGTTATCTATTCCTAACATTTTGGATTGACTCTCTAACGCTTCCAGTGCGGACGGCAAAACATCAAAAGCATAAACATCTCCTTCTTCACCAACATATTTGGCAATCGGAATAGAAAAATATCCCGGCCCACAACCAAAATCGGCAACCTTATCTCCGGGCTTCATTCCAATTTTTTTTATGATATGTGCCGGATCAACAAAAGAGTTACTCATTCTAACAATACTCTCCTCATTGTTTGGGTTTTTTAACATAGCACCATTTCATTATATCAACATTTTCCAATTTATTCTACAATAAAAATCAAAAAACTCCAAATCAAAAATTACTTTTCTGTTTGTTTCCATTGTTTAAGCATACGCAATGATGAATTTAAGCAACTAAACTTCCACAATTACAGGTAAAACCATCGGTCGTCGTTGTGTTTTTTTAAACAAAAACTTTCCCACCTCTTCCCTTATTTGATTATTTATCAAAACCCAATTTATTTTAGTTTTACTGTCGTTAGATGTGTTTTTATTTACCACTTTTTTAACGACTTCCTTTGTCGCATTAACCAAGTCAAAATTTTCTTTCACATAAATAAATCCCCTGGAAGTTATCTGCATATTTCCAATTATTTTTTTGGTTTTACTGTCAATAATAACCGTAATTACAAACATTCCATCCTCCGCAAGCATCTGACGATCACGAAGAACAACTTGTCCAACATCACCAACACCCAATCCATCTATAAAAATATAATCTGTCTTTACCTTTTCTTTGGTGATAACAGCTCTGTTTTTATACAGTTGAAATACGCTTCCGTTATCAAGAATAAAAATGTTTTTTGCATTAAAGCCGGTTTCAATCGCCAATTTCTTAGCTTCCTTAAGAAAATAGTGATTAGCATAAACGGGAATATAATAATCCGGCTTAACCTGACGAATCATTTCCTGTATGTCGGATGCATTGCAATGTCCACTTATGTGAACATCCATCATATTGGTATGAATAACATTATCACATTTGCGATATAAATTATCCTTAAGTCTCTGGATAGTTCTCTCATTGCCCGGAATGACCGATGATGAGAAAACTATTGTGTCTTTTTTGTCAATTTTAATATAGCGATGACTGTCTGTTACCATTCTTGATAAAACCGCATTCCCCTCTCCTTGCGCTCCGGTGCAAATAACCACAACTTTATTATCTGGATATTTGTGTATATCTTTAATATCAATTAAAACTTCTTTAGCCGGTTTTATATAACCCAGCTTTCTGGCAATTTCCACATTTATTTTCATGCTATATCCGTCCAATGCAACTTTTTTACCGGCTTGTTGGCAAATATCAAATATTTTACCAATTCTTTCCACTTGAGATGCAAAAGTGGCGATAATGGTTTTCCCGTTGGAAGAAGTAATGATGTTTTTTAAATTCTCATACATTTTTTTCTCGGACGGTGGATCGGAGTGATCGGTAGCACCAAGACTTTCCAGCATTAAAACTGTTGGGCGTGGCAATTTTGATAACTCTTCATAAGATATTGTTCTCTTTCCTTTCTCATCTCTGCCAACAGTCCAATCTCCAGGATGAATGACGGTTCCTTCGGGAGTTTCTAAAATAACACCGACTGCGTCCATTACCGAATGTTCTATCTTAAAAAATCTGACTTTAAAACTCCCCAATGTTATTTTTTGATCAATTGACTTTATATTAATGATATTTA
The DNA here is from genome assembly GCA_964603325.1 of uncultured Bdellovibrionales bacterium. Classification (GTDB taxonomy): domain Bacteria; phylum Patescibacteriota; class Minisyncoccia; order Moranbacterales; family UBA9337; genus LSNR01. The sequence goes on along the minus strand of CAZRUH010000026.1, from coordinate 1,452 downwards.
ATCTTTTTGAGGAATCCTTTTCATGATCTTCTAGCTTATGTTTCACCAACGCCAATGTAAAATCACGCCCGACAATTGTCGGATATCCCAATTGTTGAAGCAATATGGGAGCGGCACCGATGTGATCCAAATGTCCATGACTAAAAATAACCCCGCGAATATTTTTTTCTCTCCCTTTCAAATAAGATATATCCGGAACTATATAATCAACTCCCAACATATCTTCCTCCGGAAATTGTAATCCCATATCCAAAATAACTATATCATCTTTATATTCAAAAACTGTCATATTTCTACCAACTTCTTCCTGCCCACCCAATGGGATTATACGCAACCCCTTGACTTTAGGCACTTTTCCATGTTGATGGAAAGTCCTTTTTTTGCCATTACTGTTTGAATCTGCATAAAAAGATTTTTTCCTTGATTTTGTCACAGAATTGTCATCTTTCTTTTTACGACGCATATTTTCCTTTAAAAGTTTTAAAGCCAAAGCCTTTTTTTCTTCTTTTGTTATCATTATTCCAAGTATTACAAACCAATATAAGTTATTTTTAATAATTTCTTGTATAAAAATACAAAAAATCATTAAACCTACAAAAAATTTGCAAATTTGATTATTTGTTAATTAACTTTTTAAATTTTTCCACCATTTCTACGGGCGTTGGATCGGTTTTATAATTTAATGCCAAATAATAAGAAACCCAATCGCCCAAATATAATATTGAAAACGCTTTTTTAATTAAATTAGATCCCTTCATGTCAATTATCTCCACATCTGTATTTTTTTCTTTCATCAACTCTTTCATAACTTCCATTCTTTTTAAATTTTGCGCACACTCTTTACTGTCTCGCAACATAATAAAGAAAAACTTTGTTTGAGAGTTTGTGTAACCAACCATCTCATTGTGATTGACCTCCGGAAAATAATTCCAAAATGCGGGAGTTTTGGAATTTTCATTAAATTTGATTTTCCAAACCATAGCCAATGCCTTTAATTTATCTGTTGAATAAATTACCGGCGTTTTTCCGATAATCTTTTTGGCAATATCCCTTCCATACTTTTCCATTTTTTGGGTATCTTTTTTTAAACTGTCAGAAACTTTATCAAAAAAAACATAATCTCGTTTCTTGATAATATTTAAATTATCCAAAATTTTCCAAATTGCGAAAACAAAATATCCCGTCGCCATTCTCGGTTGAAAATTATCAAAAGGATAAGGAATTTTTATATGATCAATCTTATTCTCTTTGGCAATTTTTTCAATTTTCCCACCATGAGAAATTGCCACACATGGCAAATTATTTTTTATAATTTCATTAAACGACGAAATTGTTTCTTCCGTATTTCCCGAATAAGAGCAAACTATGTTTAAAGAATTATCATATGCTTCTGCAGGCAATTTATAGCTTCTGTTTATATGCACCTGAAAAAACTTATTGTCATCATTTAAT
>CAZRUH010000025.1:0-8978 GCA_964603325.1 uncultured Bdellovibrionales bacterium | reverse complement strand
ACAAAAAGAAATAGTTATTGTTTTTGATAAGAATGTTTCGGGGGATGAATTAATGTTGAGTTTTGTTTGGAAAAAAGATGAAGTTAATTTTTTAAACATCAATAAAAAAAATTTTGATAAAATTAAAAGTATCTTGGAAAATGATAAAATTATAAAAGTAGGATGGAAATTGAAAGATGATTATAAATATTTAAAAAAAGACAAAAACATAGAATTGTTATTGGTTGGTTTTAATAAAAAAAGCAGAAAGATATTGTGTCAGGATGTTATGATTGTTGAATATCTTTTAAACTCCGGAGTAAAAATAAAATTGGATAAAGTAATTGCGGAGGAGATAGGAGATGCTTTTAAAGATGATGAAAAAGGACAGATGAATTTATTAGCAGATAATTCGGTGGAAAAAATTTCTAACAAAATATGTCAAAAAGCGAACTATATTTTTCAACTAAAAAACAGTTTGGGGAACAAGTTAAAAAAAATAGACAAAGAACAAAAAAGAGTTGTTGGTAAAAAGGGATTAAAAAATGTTCTATACGAGATTGAGTTGCCATTGATTGTTGTTTTGGCGGAAATGGAATTGGCGGGGATAAGAGTTAACAAAACGGTTTTTCAGGGAATATCAGAGAAAATAGATTTGCAAGTAAAAAAATTGGAGGAAGAAATTCAAAATTTATCCGGAGAAAAATTTAATGTTAATTCCACTCAGCAACTGAGAAAAATTCTTTTTGAAAAATTAAAGATTTCCACACAAGGAATTAAAAAAACCAAAACGGGATTTTCAACGGCAGCTACGGAGTTAAATAAATTAAGAAGCGAACATAAGATAATTGAAAAAATTGAAAAATACAGGGAAATTTTTAAACTAAAGACAACCTATTTAGATATCTTTCCGGATTTAATTCAAGCAGACGGTAGAATTCACACCACTTTTAATCAAGCGGTTACGGCAACGGGTAGGCTTTCTTCAGAAAATCCCAATTTGCAAAATATTCCGATTCGCACGGATTTAGGGAAAATTATAAGAACGGCTTTTGAGGCTGATGAAGGAAAAATGTTTGTTTCGGCTGATTATTCACAAATAGATTTGCGAGTAATGGCGCATATGAGCAAAGATAAAAAACTTATAGAATCTTTTTGGGCGGGAGAAGATATTCACAAAAAAACGGCAATGGAAATAAATAAAGTTTCAAAATCCAAAGTTACGAAGAATATGAGGCGTCAAGCAAAGGCGCTTAATTTTGGCGTGATTTATGGGATGGGTGCTTATGGTTTTTCTCAATCGGCAAAAATTTCTCAAGAAGATGCCAAAAATTTTATAAATAAATATATGCGGAAATTTCCCGATGTGGCCAAGTTTATCAAAGAAACCAAAGAATTTGCCAAGAAGAACGGTTTTGTGGAAACAGAAATGGGTAGACGAAGATATTTACCGGAAATAAACTCTCCAAATTTTCAAATCCAAGCAAGCGCCGAAAGAATGGCTATCAATATGCCGATACAAGGATTGGCTGCGGATATTATGAAGCTGGCAATGATTGCCGTTTATGATTACTATAAAAAAGATAATAATGTTGATATGGTTTTGCAAATTCATGATGAGATTATTTTAGAGGTTGATGAAAATAGAACGGAAGAGGTAGCAAAAAAAACGAAGGAAATTATGGAGGGTGTTTATAAATTGGCTGTTCCTTTGGTTGCAGATATTAAGATTGGTAAAAATTGGGGAGAGTTGTAAACTTTAAAACAGTAATTATTTATATGACAGTCGGCAAACTAAAGGAAGAATTAAAAAAGTATGTAAGTTTGGAGCGAAAAAAAGCCAATAAACGATTTTTTAAAATTGGCGAGGGGGAATATGGCGAGGGGGATAGGTTTTTGGGAATATCTAATCCTGACACTAGAAAGGTTGCCGAAAAATTTGCAGACTTGAATTACATTGAATTGCAAAAAATAATTTCTTCAAAATTTAATGAAGAAAGATTATGCGCCTTGATTATTTTAGTAAATAGATATAAGAAAAAAAGAACAGGCGAAGCGGAAAAAAAGAAAATCTTTAAATTTTTTCTCAAAAATTTAAAGAATGTAAATAACTGGAACTTGGTTGATATCGCCACTCCGCATATTATGGGAGAATATCTTGTAAACAACAAACAAGAAGTAAAAATTTTGGATAAATTATCATCATCAAAATTTCATTGGCATAGAAGAGTTTCAATTTTGGCAACCTGGGGTTTCATAAAAAGAGGAGACTTGCAACTAACATTAAAAATTGCTAAAAAATTGCTTAATGACAAAGAGGATTTAATGCACAAAGCGGTTGGTTGGATGTTGCGGGAGGCTTGGAAAAAAGATGCAAAGATGGTGGAAAAATTTTTAATAAAAAATTATAATAAAATTCCTCGCACAACCTTGCGTTACACCATTGAACGAATGTCGGAAACTAAACGAAAACGATTTTTAAAAGGAAAATTTAAAAAATATTTATTATAGCATATTACCATATTACATAATATGGTAATATGCTATAACAATTTTAAAGTGACATGTAATTTTTTTAAAAATATAATATGGCGAGAGTAAATATACATTCAATTTCTAAAGAAGAACGATTTCAAATAATCGGAGAATTTTTTGATGTTATTGCCGAATTAAAAGGTAAACAGGATATAATTGATTTTTTTATTGGATTATTGACACCGAGTGAGTCGTTAATGTTGGCGCGAAGAATACAAATTGCCAAATTGATTATTGAAGATAAAAACTATGAAGAAATAAGACTTGAATTGGGGGTTGGTTTGCGAACAATCCAAAGTGTCCATACTTGGTTAAATAAAAAAGAAGGTGCTTATAAAAAAATAATAGAAAGATATTTGGAAAAAATTAAGTTAAAAAATAAAAAAAGAGAGAAAAAATCTAGAAAATATTATACACGTAACAGTCTACTAGATCGTTATCCACAACATAGATTTTTAAAAGACTTGTTAGGGTTATAAATATTACCATATTATGTAATATGGTAATATAATGATAAGAAAATTGTTCGTTAATTTAAAATTTGTATTTATGAATGATAAAATAGAAAGAGTTAAAAAAATTGTAAAAAAGAAAATGATTTGTCCTGGACACAATATAGATCATGTGATGCGTGTTTATAGCTTAGCAATAACTTTAGCGGAGAATGAAAAAATAGATAAAGAAATTTTACAACTAGCAACATTATTGCATGATATTGGTAGTGATTTGGAACTGGCAGATGAAAGCGGAAAAACAGATCATGCTGTAGAAAGCGCAAGGATTGCAAAAAATATTTTGCAAAAAATTGGAGTTTCAAACAAAAAAATAAAACATATTCAAAATTGTATTCTTTCTCATAGATATAAAAATAAACATAAGCCAGAAACATTAGAAGCAAAGTTGTTGTTTGATGCAGATAAATTGGACGCGATTGGTGCAATTGGAATAGCTAGATCATATGTGTGGATCGGTAAAAATAATGCATTTATTTATAAAAAAGTTGATGATTTAGAGAAATATGCCAAACAAAACTTAAGTGGTAAGGTTGGGGGAAGAATTCAAGATAAATCTAAGCATAGTCCACAAATAGAATTTGAAACCAAATTAAAATTTTTACCTGAGAATATGCATACAAAAAAAGGAAAGGAAATCGCTATAGAAAGATTAAAGTTTTATAAAGACTTTTTAGACAGATTGGAAAATGAGATTATTGGTAAAAAATAAAATGCTCGACGAATAAATAAATGTAAAATATTACCATATTACATAATATGGTAATATGTGTGGAAGAATAGAAAATATTTAGGAGGTAGATTAAAGATAAATTAAAATAAACGAAAATAAATTTATGACAGATTATACAATTCTGGGAAAATTTAGAAACAAGAAAAATGTAGAGAAGTTGGTTTTTGAATTGAGAAAGCGAGGGAAAAGTTGTTATAATTTTTGTGATTTACCAGCTGATAAGAATAATCTCGAGAGTGACGTGGAAGAACAAATGAAAGTCCATGAGAACACAAAAGATTTTTACAATGATAAATATTTTCAGGAACTTTTTGAAAGAGATTTGAAGGGATTAAAAAATGCTAAGAAAGTTATTGTTCTTTTGCCGGCGGGAAATGCGGTCCATATTGAAGCGGGAATTGCTTTTGGACTAGGAAAGCCCTTGATATTGATTGGCAAACCGGAAAAACCAGAAACATTGTATTTAATTTTTAAAGAGCGATACGATACTATGGAGGATTTTTTAACAACAATAAATTAGAAATTTTAATATCAATATTACCATATTACATAATATGGTAATATTGATACTTTTTGTGTGTGCAAGGAAAAATAGTTTTAGCGTCAAAATCACCAAGAAGGAAATCATTGTTGGAACAAATCGGTTTACGAGATTTTGAAATTAGAGAAAGTGACTATGAAGAGAATATGAATGCTAAGCCTGATTCGGTGGAGCTGGCAAAATTTTTGGCAAGGGAGAAAGCGAAAGAGGTGGCAAGGCATTATAAAGATGCAATTATTATTGCCGGAGACACTTTTACAATTTTTAATGGAGAATTTATAGGTAAACCAAAAAATGAAAAAGATGCCAAATGGATATTGAAAAATTTTTCTGGAAAAGAACATAGAGTTATTTCCGGATTGGCAATTATTGATACAAAAAGTGGAAGAACTATAACTGATTTTGGTGAAGCGATGGTTAGACTTAGGACTTTATCCGATAAGGAGATTTCTGACTATGTTTCTCTTGGTGAGTCCTTGGAAATGGCGGGAGGGTATGGCTTGATGAACAGAGCGGCGCCACTAATAGAAAGTATAGAAGGAGATTTTTATTCAGTGATAGGGTTGCCTTTAAACAAGGTTTATTTAGGGTTAAAAGAATTGGGAGTAAATATTTATAAGTTGTAAAAAATATGAAAAAACAAGTTTTGGTAATTCATGGCGGAGAGACCTTTCCTTTGTATGAGAATTATTTGGAATATCTTCAAAATTATGAAATTGATTTTAAAGAAATTAAAGATAAAAATAATGGATGGAAAAAACATTTGCAAGAAGATTTGGGAGATAAGTTTGAAGTAATTCAACCGCAGATGCCTTCTCCGAGAAATGCAAAATATTTGGAATGGAAAATTTGGTTGGGAAAATATTTGCCGTTTTTGAGTGAAAACATTGTTTTGATCGGGCATTCTTTGGGTGGAATATTTTGGATAAAATATTTGAGTGAAAATAAATTTCCGGTAAAAATTTCTCAACTACATTTGGTAGCGGCGCCATTTGGAGACAATAACTTTTCCGATAAAATTCAACAATACGAATTGGCGGATTTTAATTTTTCTCTGAAAAATTTATGCAAAACAGAAAATCAAGTTGAGAATATTTTTATTTACCATTCCAAAGATGATGATGTGGTGCCGTTTGCGGATATGGAAAAATACTCGGAAAAACTTCCCAAAGCGAAAAAAAATATTTTCAAAAACAGAGGACACTTTTTAACAGAAAAGTTTCCCGAAATAATAGAAAGAATTAAAAATTATTCTTGATTAAATATTTGGTTAATGTGCAAAAACTTGATAGTATAAATATATGAAAATTACAACAGCGGAATTTATAAAAGGAATTACGGGTACGGATAAAATCCTGGAGGATAGTAAACCACAGGTTGCTTTTGTGGGCAGGTCAAATGTTGGCAAGTCAAGCTTGATAAATTCTTTGGTGGGGAATAAGAAACTGGCGAAATCAAGTTCTACGCCGGGGAGGACTCAAGAGATAAATTTCTTTTTGATAAACAACAGGAAGTATTTTGTTGATTTGCCGGGATATGGGTTTGCAAAAACATCAAAGAAAAAACGAGAGAAAATCAGAAAAATGATTATTTGGTATTTGACTTATTCCGGCGTTAAGCCAAAAAAGGTTGTTTTAATTGTTGACGCCAAAACCGGAATTAAAGAATTTGATTTGCAGATGTTTGAAATGCTGAAAGATGAAAAAATTGACACAGTGGTTGTCTTGAATAAAATAGATAAGGTAAAAAAGAACAAAACGCAAAAAATATTAGATGAAACCAAAAAAATTTTGGGAGAAAATGCGGAAGTTTTGTTTTATTCCGCAAAAACGTTTTTTAATAAGGATAAATTAACGGAGATAATTTTTTAGAAATTTGCAATGCAAGATTTTTAAAAAAAGATTAGATTTATGAACAAAATTACCGAGAAAAAAACAAAAATAGTGGCAACCATAGGACCGGCATCAGAAAAAGAAGAGATTTTGAGAGAAATGATAAAAAAGGGGTTAGATGTGGCTCGTTTTAATTTTTCTCATGGCGAGCACAACTGGCATAAAAAAGTAATGAGCAGAGTCAGAAAAGTTTCCAAAGAATTAAAAATGCCGGTAGCGATTTTGGCGGATTTGCAAGGTCCCAGAATTAGGACGCTCGTTAAAAGTGAAGTTCTATTAAAAAAAGGTGATAAAGTTTATGTCTATGAGATTGGTCAAAAAATAGACAAAAAAAATACGGACAAAAAGATGATTTTTCTGGATAAAAAAAATATCCTTAAAAATTTAAAAAAAGGACAGGATATTTTAATTGAAGATGGTTTGATAAAAATAAAAATAGCAAAAAACGGAAAAATATGTGAAGCAAGAGTAATTGATGGCGGTGTGGTGAAAAATCATAAGGGAGTAAATATTCCCGGCGCCGATTTAAATATTGAGGTTATCACAAAAAAAGATAAAAAAGACTTGGAGTTTGCGTTGAAAAACGATGTTGATTTTGTGGCAATTTCTTTTGTAAAAAATGGTGGTGATATTAAGCGATTGCGAAAAATTATTCAAAGGCAAAAAAAAGAAAATCAGCCTCAAATTATCGCCAAAATTGAACGCAAAGAAGCCATTGATAATTTAGATGAAATTATAGAAGAAACAGATGCGGTAATGGTTGCCAGAGGAGACTTGGGAATTGAGATGGATACCAGTAAAGTTATTATTTTGCAAAAAGAAATTATAGATAAAAGCATTAAAAAAGTGAAGCCGGTAATAGTGGCAACACAAATGTTAAACAGTATGATGGACAACCCTCGTCCGACAAGGGCTGAAATTGGTGATGTGACTAACGCGGTTATTGATCATGTTGATGCGGTAATGCTTTCCGGAGAAAGCGCCACGGGGAAATATCCGCTGGAAAGTGTTTTTATTATGTCTGAAATAATCAAAAAAACGGAAGAATCAATTTATGATGATATTCGTCGGGCATTGGAATATAAAATAAAATCGGATTATGCAATCGTTGTTAAAAGCGCTTATGAATTGGCAAAAAGTTTTAATGCTAAAGCGATTTGTATGATAAGCATCAGCGGATTTACCGCCAAATTGGTTTCACATTTCAGACCGGATCAACAAATACTGGTTATTACCAATAATAAAAAAACATATAATCAATCGGCGTTGCTATGGGGGGTGGATTGCTACCTAACAAAGAAAGGTGACAAATTAGATATATTTATTGATGACTTGGTTAAAAGAGCCAAGCAAGACAAAAAATTAAAGAAAGATGATAAGTTGGTTATAATAGTTGGGCGATCATTGGACGGTGAAAAGATGAGGTTGGTTGGTGTTAAAAAAGTAAGAGGTTAATTTTATGAAAAACAAGTTTTATATCACAACTCCGATTTATTACGCCAATGCGCAACCGCACATTGGGCATGCATATACAACCATTGCTTCAGATGTTTTGGCTCGTTATTATAAGTTGCAAAATGTGGAAACATTTTTTTTAACGGGAATGGATGAGCACGGGGCAAAAATTGCGCAAAAAGCGAAAGAAGAAAATAAAAAACCGCAAGAATTGGTAGATGAGATTGCGGGTAGCTTTCAAGGTCTTTGGAGAAAGTTAGATATTAAATATGATAATTTTATTAGAACAACCAATCCGGATCATAAAAAAGCGATTCAAAAAGCTTTGCAAAATTTATATGACAAGGGAATAATCTACAAAGGAGAATACGAGGGATTATATTGTGTCGGATGTGAGCAGTTTAAAAGCGAAAATGATTTGGTTGATGGAAAGTGTCCGGATCATAATAAAGAACCGGAAGTAATGAAAGAAGAAAGTTATATGATGAAGATGAGTGAAAAGCAAGCGGAATTAATTGATAAAATAAAAAAAGATGAATTCAAAATCAGGCCGGAGAAATACAAAAAAGAAATCCTTTCTTTTTTAAAAAACAATGAATTGGAGGAATTGTCCATATCTCGCAAAAATGTTAAGTGGGGCATTCCTTTGCCTTTTGATAAAACGCACACGGTTTATGTTTGGTTTGATGCTTTGTTAAATTATTTGACGGGAATTGGTTGGGAAGGTGATGTTGATAAAATTCCTAATTTTTGGCCAGTAGATAATCAGCTTCTGGGAAAAGATATATTGAGAGTTCATACAACCATTTGGCCGATAATGTTAATGCATTTGGGAATTGAATTGCCGAAAAAGATATTTACGCACGGGCATATTTTGTCGGACGGAAAAAAGATGAGTAAAACGATTGGCAATGTTATTAGTATTGATGAGATGTTGGAAAAATTTGGAACAGATGGCACGAGATATTTATTATTATCAGCGGGAACATTTGGAGAAGATATTGATATTACAATAAAAAGGATGATTGAAAAATATAATGCTGATCTGGCAAACGGCTTGGGAAATTTAGTTTCAAGAGTAGTTACTTTGGCTAAAAACTATGAGCTTGTTAAAACTGATGAAATTGAAATTTCCGGTGAATTTAATAATTTAATTAAAGAACTTAGCTTTGATAAAGCGTTAGGCTATATTTGGAAGATAGTCCAAAACAATAATAAATATATTGAGGAAACAAAGCCATGGGAATTGGTTAAGACCGATAAAAAAGTTTACGAAAAAGTAATGCAAAAATTGATTGCAGACTTGTATTTTATCGCGCAACTTTTACAAC
>CAZRUH010000024.1:2846-9427 GCA_964603325.1 uncultured Bdellovibrionales bacterium | reverse complement strand
TTGTTTTCATTGTTCCGTAGACAGTCCCGAAAAAATAAACCCTCGGGCAGAGAACGGTGTCGAGGAATAAAGTCGCCGAAACCACTTTACCCATATCTGGACAAAAGCTCCCAAATTGAGATCAAAAGATAGAAAATCCCAACTTGTCTACAGAACAATAAAAACAAATTTTAAAATAATCTTTCCAAAAACGACTTTTTACACTAGCATGTCTTTATTTTTTTGTCAAGAGATGATATTATGGAAAAGCATATAAATATTTAGCAAGAAACTGATGATTACAAACTCTAAAGAACAAGAAGATGACAGCAAGATAGATATTACCTTGCGACCTCAAAATTTCAACGACTATGTCGGGCAAGAAAAAATCAAAAAAAATCTTGATATTTTAATTGGCGCCGCCAAAAAAAGATCCGAACCGATTGAGCACATTTTGCTTTATGGTCCCGCAGGATTGGGAAAAACCACCTTATCCAATATAATTGCCAAAGAAATGGGCGTGGGAATAAAAACCACTTCCGGTCCGGCAATTGAAAGAGTCGGCGATTTGGGTTCTATTTTAACCAATCTTCAAGACGGTGATGTTCTTTTTATAGATGAAATCCACCGACTAAATAAATTGGTGGAAGAGATTCTTTACCCCGCAATGGAAGATTATAAACTGGATATTATTGTTGGAAAAGGTCCTTCCGCAAGAACACTGCAATTGGATCTGCCAAAATTCACCTTAATAGGAGCTACTACCAGATTGGGCTCCATATCCAACCCCTTAAGAAATCGCTTTGGGGCCGTTTATAAATTAAATTTTTACAATCATTCCGAAATGCAGGCAATAATAAAACGCTCCAGCAAAATTCTAAATATTGAAATAAGTGATGATGGTTGTAAAAAAATATCTCGGTGTAGTCGTCAAACTCCGCGAGTTGCCAACCGAATACTAAAAAGAGTTCGCGATTTTGCTCAAATCAAAGGAAGTGGTATAATAGACGAGAAAATATCTATGAAGGCGCTAAAAATGTTGGAAGTTGACGAATTGGGACTGGAACCATCAGATAGAGAGATTATTAAGACGATTATTGATAATTTTAATGGCGGTCCCGTTGGCGTTCAAACCATCGCTGCAGCCACTTCGGAAGAGGTCCAAACGATAGAAGATGTATATGAACCGTTTTTAATTCAGTGCGGGCTCTTGGCGAGAACGCCAAGAGGAAGAGTTGTAACTGAAAAAGGTTATTGTCATTTGGGATATCAAATTGATAGAAATAAGTTGGATAAGTTATTTTGAAAAATATGTCATCCATTCTAAATATATTTTATTTGTTTACTTTTTTTATTTATTTGTTGGTAGGTGTTTTTATTGTTTACCACATAGTTAGATATTCCATAAATAAAAAATCTTCATTAATCATGCTCGTTTTATTTATTTCCGTAATGATGTTTTTAATTCTTATAAATATTCAACTATTTAAAACCATTGATTTTAACAAAATTTTTCCCACTCGCTATTTTTAACTCTGGATCAAAGCAAAACAATGAATAAATTTAAAAATTTTAGTTTTAGAGGACAACGCGCCGATGAAAAAATAATTAAAGTTGTTCGCAGGCATTGGTTTAATATTCTCCAGCAATATTTTATAGTGTTTTTTTTGATATTTTTAATAATTTTGAGCATACAATTTTTACCTCTTTACTTGTCACTTGAAAAAGATACAACTATTGTTTGGTTCGTTGCCAGCACACTTTCCATAATAATTTGGCTATATTGTTTTATTTTATGGATAGATTATTATTTTGATGTTTGGATAATAACTAATTCCAGAATTGTTAACATAGAACAAAAAGCTCTTTTTGTAAGAAGTGTAAGTGAGCTAAAGTTTGCCAAAATTCAAGATATTCATACGGAAGTCAAAGGATTAATACCAACCATCTTAAACTATGGAGATGTGTATATTCAAACGGCCGGAACAAAAGAAAGGTTTTTGTTTCGCAAGGTCCCGGATCCATACAAACTAAAAGGAATGATTATGAATATGCAAAATAAAACCATCAAAAAAGAAGAGGCGGAATTTATAGCAAAAGCATCTCCTTTTATGAGAAGAAGCTAAATACAAAAAACAGCGATTTAACTCGCTGTTTTTTATGTTTTTATTTTACCAATTTCATAGACAAGCTAATTCTTCCGTTTTTATCTATATCTTTTACTTTTGCAGGCACAACATCTCCAACTTTGACGATGTCTTCAACATTTTCAACTCGTTTATTCGCCAACTCAGAAATGTGAATCAATCCATCTTGTCCCGGAAGTATTTCCGCAAAGGCTCCAAAATCCATAATTTTTATAATTCTAACATTAAAAACCTCCCCCACTTTAATTTCTCTGGTAAGATTTTCAATCCATTCTTTTGCTTTGTCTGCAGAAGATTGATCCGGGGAAGTAATAAAAATCAATCCGCTATCCTCAATATCAATTTGCACTCCCGTTTCATCAATAATTTCATTGATAACTTTTCCACCGGGACCGATAACATCTCTAATTTTATCCGGATTAATTCTAAGAGTAATTATTCTTGGAGCATAAGGAGACATTTCTTTTTTGGGCGCAGAAATTGTTTCTATCATTTTTTGCATAATTTCCAAACGACTCTTTCTTGATTGTTTTAAAACGCTTTTTAACATATCCAGTGTTACTCCGGACACCTTAACATCCATCTGTAAAGCGGTAATACCTTTTTCCGTTCCCGCCGCTTTAAAATCCATATCGCCATAATGGTCTTCCATTCCTTGAATATCACTTAATACTTTAAAATCCTCATCATTTTTACCAACTATAATTCCCATAGCTATTCCGCTAACAGGACTTTTAATGGGAACACCCGCATCCATTAGTGCTAGCGTTGAACCACAAGTTGAGGCCATTGATGAAGAACCGTTAGAAGACAAAACTTCTGAAACCAAAAGCATGGTATAAGGAAAATCATCTTTGGATGGCAAAACCGGAACAAGCGCTTTTTCCGCCAATGCTCCATGACCTATTTCTCTTCTGCCGGGACCACGCATAAATCTTACCTCACCAACGGAATAAGGAGGAAAGTTGTAATGATGTATATATCTTTTTTTTGTATCTTGTTCCATCGTATCAATGATTTGCTCATCTCCCGGAGCTCCAAGTGTTAAGACGGTTAACGCCTGTGTTTCTCCCCTGGTAAATAATCCCGTTCCATGAGTTCTTGGCAAAACGCCGGTTTGACAAGTTATTTTTCTAATCTCATCCAAACTCCTCCCATCGGGACGCTGTTCGTTTTCTAAAATGTTTCTATGGATAATTTCGTCGGAAACCTCATCAAAAATTAACTCCGCAACTTCCTTCTTTTTTTCCGCATCCTCCGGATATTTTTTTTCAATATAAGAATTTATTTTTTCCTTTATTTCATCAATCGCTTTTTTTATTTTTTTCTTATTTGACAAATACAGAGCTATTTCCAAATTTTCCGCTAAAAACATCGCTTTTATTTTTTCTTCAAAATCATTATCTTCTCTTAACAAAATTGGTTCCGTTTTTTCTTTTCCTATTTCTTTTTTAATTTTACCAACAAACCCGGCTATTTTACTAACCGCTTTATGTCCAAATTTAAAGGCTTCCAATATTTCCTCTTCCGGAACTTCTTTAGCGCCGGTTTCTATCATATTTATTTTTTCTTCAGTTCCGGCTATAGTCATATTCAGATCACTATTTTCCAAATCTCCATTAACGGGATTAAGAACAAATTCCCCGTTAATTTTTCCAACCTTAACAGCTCCAACAGGACCATTCCATGGTATATCAGAAATAGAGAGTGCTAATGAACCGGCAATTATGGAAATTATATCGGGCTCATTTTCTCCATCAAAAGATAAAACCGTAATAATAACCTGCACTTCATTTCTCATTCTGTCATCAAACAATGGGCGTATTGTTCTGTCAACCATTCTTCCGGCCAAAACAGCCTCATCGGATGGACGACCCTCTCTCTTTATGAACCGAGAACCTTTAATTTTTCCCGCCGCATAATATCTCTCTTCATAATCAACCATTAGCGGAAAATAACTTGAACTTGACGCTTTCTCACTCATAACCGCAGTCGCCAAAACAACGGTATCGCCATAACTGACTTTTACAGCACCGTTGGCTTGTTGCGCCAAAATACCGGTTTCAACAACCAATTCTCTTCCTCCAATTTGAAGAGACCATTTTTTTTGCTCCATACTTTTTTAAGTTGCTTTGAAAGACTCTTGAAACATGGAATATATAATCTTTAATTATATATTTCAGGTTTCAAGTTTTATTTTTTGCTCTCAATAACAACTTCAATTATTTTATTATTTATGTGCTATTTATGTATTGTGCGGGGACGAAGGGACTCGAACCCTCGACCTTCTGCGTGACAGGCAGACGCTCTAACCAGCTGAGCTACGCCCCCTTAAATTTTGTTTGGTAGCAGGGGTGAGAATTGAACTCACGACCTCAGGCTTATGAGTCCTGCGCTCTAACCAACTGAGCTACCCTGCCACAAAAAACTCCCTCCACCACATTATGTTTCATTGCAAACTCTAAATTTTACTCAGAAATTTTTCAATTCTACTTCAAGAAACTCTCATCTACCATTACAACAGAAAAACCATTATTATTTTGTTGCGGGGGCCGGATTTGAACCGGCGACCTCCTGGTTATGAGCCAGACGAGCTGCCAGACTGCTCTACCCCGCGATATTTTCTACTTATCGTCCCAAAATACTTTACTTTCCTATGTTATTATATGAAACAACAATTGTCAATGTTTCTCGCAAACCAAATTCCCTCCATTAATAACTGTTCCAAATATTATCCAAGCATTTTAGTTTTATAAACGGTTTATAAAAAATTGTATTATTTTTTATATAAGATATAATTAACAATAGAAAGTCTTCAGAATGAGAAATTGAATACAATGAAATCCACCTGGTTTTTTGGGAAAGATATTATAATATTTTTCCGACACCTATTATAAAAGGAATTCATATATTTCTCTGCATTGAGGACTTTTTTGGTCTTTTGTAAACTTTCCAGAAAATTGTTTTTTTTCAACAACCCACCCGACTTTAATGACATTGTACACCTTAAAAAAACACCTAAAATATGCAAATGTCATATCGTTGGCAAAAATTTATTAACAAACGGGAATCTTTATTTTATAAGATTGCTACACTCACAACAGTATGTTAGAATGTTTTTAGTGTAAAAACTAATGTTTTTTATTATGAAACAACGAATTTTTTCAGGAATTCAGCCTAGCGGAAATCTCCACATAGGAAACTATTTGGGAGCTATTCGGAATTGGGTAAAAATGCAAGATAACTACGAGTCTATTTTCTGTATTGTTGACCTACATGCTATTACCGTCCCCCAAAATCCAAAAGAACTAAACAAAAGAATTTTAGAAGTGGCAAAAATTTATCTATCATCGGGAATTGATCCTAAAAAATCAATTATTTTTGTACAATCTCACATACCGGAACATTCTGAATTAGCATGGATATTAAACACAATAACCAAAATTCCGGAATTGCAAAAAATGACACAATTTAAAGACAAGTCCCACAAAAAAAATTCCAATCAAATTGGAATTGGTCTTTTTGATTATCCGGTTTTAATGGCAGCAGATATTTTATTGTATGATACTAAAATTGTTCCTGTTGGAGAAGATCAACTTCAACATATTGAATTAACCAGAACTTTGGCGCGCAGATTTAATAAAAAATTCGGAAAAACTTTTGTTGTTCCAAAAGCATTCTTAAAAAAAGAAACTATGAGAATTATGGGACTAGATAATCCCCTAAAAAAAATGAGCAAATCCGCTACTTCCGAATATAATTATATATCATTACTGGATTCTCCGGAAATCATTGAAAGAAAAATAAAAAAAGCTATTACCGATAGCGGTTCTGAGATTAAATATTCTAACAACAAGCCAGCTCTAAAAAATCTTATCAACATCTTTTCAGCTTTTTCAAAAAAAACACCCGCAGAAATTGAAAAATCTTTTCAAGGAACAGGATATGCTGATTTTAAAAAAGAGTTAACAAACGCAATTCTATCATTCATCATACCATTTCAAGAAAAATACAACTCCATAGACAATTCAGAAATTTTAAAAATTCTTAAAAATGGAGCCGAAAAAGTAAGACCTATTGCCAAGAACAAAATAGAAAAAGTTAAAAACAGAATTGGTTTAGTTGTATAATAAAAACAAACAATCTTATATTTAGCATAAAAAGCTTATATTTTTACGGTCTTTAAGTTTTCATATTGCGCATTTTTATACGGCAAAAACAACAAAAAACTTGTTTTACAAATAAAAACTTTTTAACTGGTAGTAGTGTTTATTTGTATTTTTTCTAAACTACCAACTCCATTTTTTACTTTTTAATAATTTTTAAATTAACAAATATAATTTTTGTTTTTTTAGTATAAAACTTTACAGCATATCATTATGTCACAGTAAAGTTTCTCACATAATCGTCAACTTTTTATTTTTCAGTATTTAACTTAACATTTGATTGTTTTAA
>CAZRUH010000024.1:0-2746 GCA_964603325.1 uncultured Bdellovibrionales bacterium | reverse complement strand
ATTTTTTATAATTTTAAACAATTTAAATTATTTTTTATTGTTGATAAAAAACATATGTGTTATACTTGTGACATATATATACAACACAATAAAAACCAATCAAAAAACATGAAAACAAATATTATAGTAATCATCTTTTATTTTTTGCTGATAGATTCTGTGAGCGCAAATATAGTAGCGTGGTCCGGTCTAAAAAAGTGGTATCAGGGAAATTTTACTATCTTTTCACGATATTTTCCAATCACGAAAGGTTGGGCGGGTTATTATTTACTTCTTGTTGTTTTTATTGCCTATATTATAAATATTTTTGTAAAACCTCTTTTTTAAAAAATACAAAAATCGTTCTATTTGTTGTTTTTTAACAACTAAGTGATATATGTTTCCCAAAAATCAACGAATAACCAAAAAAAGTGATTTTAATTTAATATATAAAAAAGGTCGGGTTTTTTATTCTGAAAATTTAAGTTTACGTATCTTAAAAAAAAATTCCAATATCAACCGCTTTGCTGTAATTGTTTCAAAAAAAGTATCTAACAAAGCTACAAAAAGAAATAAGTTAAAAAGACGCTTGCGAGAATTGTTAAAAAAATACGAAAATAGATTACCAAAAGGTGTGGATATGGTTATTTATACAAAAAAAGAACTTTTAGAATTAAATTTTAAGGAATTGGAAAAAAATATAAAAAAAATACTCACAAAAATTAAAATTTAATAGGAATATTTCCTTATTAGTAATTATTATTAATAAGGGTATATTATTAGTAAAACACAAAAATTTTGCATCACCGCTCCATTTCCAGTGGCACAAAATGTTCCACGTGGAACATTTTGTGCCGAAAGCAATATTTTTTTCAAAACAATTACTTTTTTTAATGTTCCACGTGGAACATTAAAAAAATAGTATCATAAATTTGTTTTTTTGGGTTGTAAAAAGTTTTAAATAAAAAACCGGTTGTTATTTTTTACGGTTTTCATTACTATTATTAAAATTGTTCCACGTGGAACAATTAAATATTAATATTATCAAACATATTTAAAAAAATAACTTTTCAAATAATAATTACGCAAAGGCGCTATTAATATTTATTCGCTTAACCACAAAACAAATAATACTTTTCCAAGTTTTTCATTGCCTTAATGTTCCACGTGGAACATTTAAAGTGATGTTTTGTGTTTCTTTTTTTTTAAATTATTAAAAATTTTTTTTAAATAAAAAACTATTTAATTTTTTTTTATCATTATTATCAAAATTGTTCCACGTGGAACAATTTTACAACAAAACTATAACTATATAATGTTTTTGTTTTAAATTTTTAAAAACTATTTCGCGTAAAACTTATTTTTATAAAACTTATTTTTAATTAAATGTTTCACGTGGAACATTTAATTGTCAATACCATTAGATATATTCAATTTAATAAACATTTTTAACAATAAACACAAAAATTATTATTTACGATCATTTGTTTCACGTGGAACATTAAAAAAACACCATATATTTGTTTTTTTTGATAAATTTTATTATTATAATGTTCCACGTGGAACATTATAAAATACTTATTTTAATATTTGAAAAACAACTTACCGTGCACAAAATGTTCCACGTGGAACAATTTGTATATTTTTATATACACTTAACGCATATTAAATTATAAAAATTTAAGTTATAAAAACGCATTATTCAAACTTGCCATATTTGATCCGCACATTATTGTTCCACGTGAAACATAATAACTTTAAAAAAACAAAAACTATACCAGAAAATCCATTGATTAAATATTTTTTTCAAAAAAACAACTCTTTTTATGCAAATTGTTCCACGTGGAACAATTTGCATGGAAAACCAATAAAAAACATGGTCTTTAATGTTGCAAAAATTTTACACTTAAATTAACCCTAACTTGACAAAATAATATTTTATGTTATAATTTAAAAAACTAATTTTTTAAATTAAACCATTTTATTTTGGTTGTGTTTTTGTTTGTTTTTTATATAATATAATCAAGATATATAATTAAAAAACGGGTCATTAGCTCAATTGGTAGAGCGTTCCCATGGCATGGGAAAGGTAATCGGTTCAAATCCGATATGATCCACTAAAATTTAACCAAAAAATTTTTTAACTCATATTTGTTTATAAAATCAGGCATTAAAACTTAAAAGCAACAAAAACACCTTCGTAACTTTGAAAAATTACAAAATTTTTATTCTTTTTATTTTTTATTCACGAAATACATAATTAAAAAATTTTTTTATATAATTTATTCCATTCACAACACAACAAATAAAAAGGTAGGTGAGAGGATGAATTAAAACTTATTTTATAAAATAACATTTATTGTTTTTAAATAAAACTGAATGTTTAACCATTGCTTAAACAAAAATATTTAAAAATTTTTCACATTATTTTTGTTTTAAACACAAAAACTAAGTTATTCACAAGAAAAACCCAGTTATTCACAAGTTATTCACAGTTTTGCATTAATTTATTTTTTGTCTGTGGTATAATTTAAAACATTAAAATTATCATTTTAAACTATGAATAATGAAGATTTGTGGAAGGCTGTTTTGGGAGAAATGGAACTTTCCCTAACTAAACCGCAATTTATTACTTGGTTTAAAAACACTTTTATAGTATCAAACGAAAACAATCGTATTGTTATTGGTGTTCCCAATAACTTTTCAAAAGAATGGTTGGAAAATAAATTTAATAACAAAATACTGAAAGCATTAAGAAACCATCAAG
>CAZRUH010000023.1:0-10266 GCA_964603325.1 uncultured Bdellovibrionales bacterium | reverse complement strand
CCCAATTTTTTAATTTTTTTGGTTTTATTTCTGTTGCGTCAATTTCTATGGCTATTTCTTGACCTTTCTCTGTTAAAATAATCTCTATTGTTCCATTGGGTTTTCTTCTGGTTGATATTAGATTGGACTCATAGAGTCTTTTTATAGATTGCTTTAAGTTTCCTTCAGTTATTTTCTTTTCTTTATTTATATTTCCCCACTCCCATTTAATTTTATTTAAAATATAAAAAGCTCTTCTTGGATTATTAGAAAGACCGATAGATAACCCTCCTAATAATAAAAGTAAAAATTTTCGTTGCACATATCCTATTTCATATTTTTTAAGTAATAAAAATAGTAAAATTATTTAAAATCAAAACTCCTTGCCATAAATCTAACTTAACTAATAGATATTTACCCCCTACTTACACCATATTACAATTTTTGTTTTATTTACGATCGTGAATAAAACAAAAAATAAGTGTCAGCGAAAAACAGTATCTAAACTTTTCCTATTTTTATTAAACTTATTTTAAGTCGGAGATTATTTTAATTTTGAAACTATTTTACTTAAATCTTCCGAAGAATAATAGTCAATGATGATTTTTCCACCTTTCCCGCCAACTTTTTTTATTTTAACCTTAGTTCCCAAGGTAGCACTAAACCTATCTTCCAAGTCTTTTGTTTCCGGGTCAATTTCAATTACTCTCTTGTGAGCTTTAATTGAAACCGCTTTTGTTTTATTTTCCGCTTGACGAACGGTTAGCTGATTTTTAATTATCAATCCCAGAAGCCCTCTTTGTTTTTCGGGATTTTCTAATGCTAGAATGGCCTTAGCGTGTCCCTCGGTTATTTTTCCTTCTCGTAAAGCTTTAATCGCTTCTATGGGTAAAGACAATAATCGCAATTTGTTTGCTACCACACTACGACTTTTGCCCATTTTTTTTGCCACTTCCTCCTGATTCATTTCAAATTCATCCATTAACTGTTTGTATGCTTTTGCTTCTTCTACCGGATTCAGATTATGTCGTTGTATGTTTTCAACTATCGCCAACTCCAACTTTTCTTTGTCTTTAATATCTTTAATTATTACGGGTACTTTTTTTAATCCCGCCAATTTTGATGCTTGCAATCTTCGTTCTCCGGCAATAAGTTCAAAATTTTCACCTTTTTTTGTTACGACCAATGGCTGAATAATTCCATGAACCCCAATTGAATCAGAAAGTTCTTTCAATTTTTCTTTATCAAATTCAACTCTTGGCTGATATGGGTTAGTAATGATTTTTTCAACATCAACTTCTAATATGTTTCCCTTGTCGTTTTTGGTTATTACTTCGCTTTTAATTTCTTTACCAAAAAAATCTCCCACCGGAGAAACCTGCCTTTGAAAACTTACATCCTTTTTTTTCGTTTTTGATTTTGTGTTTTTTTGCGGTATTAGAGAGGATAATCCTCTGCCCAGGCCGTAATTTTGTGTCATATTTTTTTATTTTTTTAAAGTTTTTTTAGAATTATTTATCCATTTCAATAATCTCCCTTGCCAAATTTTTATACAATCTGGCGCCTTTGGAGAAAGCGTCAAAATTTAAAATTGATTTTCCAAAACTGGGGGCCTCCGCCAAGCGAACGCTTCTGGGAATAACGCTTTCAAAAACATGACCCGGAAAATGTTCGCGCACCTCTTTAACAACTTGCTTAGACAAACGATTTCTGCGATCAAACATTGTCAATAAGACGCCCTTTATCTTTAGGTCCGGTTGTATGTTTTCTTTTACCAAGCTTATAGTCTCCAATAGTTGACTTAATCCCTCTAAAGCATAATATTCGGTTTGAACCGGGATAATTATTTCGTCACTGGCAACCAAACCGTTAATTGTTAGTAATCCCAAACTTGGTGGACTATCAATTATTATATAGTCATAGTCTATACGTATTTGTCGCAAAGCATTGTAAAGCTTAAATTCACGATTATCCATATGGATCATTTCCACTTCTGCGCCGGCTAAATCTTGAGATGCCGGCAAAATATCATAACTCGGAGAATCGTTTCTTATAATAGCTTCTTGCGGATGCTTATCTAAAATCATTGTATGGTATATATTGTTTTGCAATTCCCTGATATTTATTCCCAATCCGGAAGAGGCATTGCCTTGCGGATCCAAATCAACCAAAAGAACCATCTTACCGGAATTTGCCAAATAAGTGGTTAGATTTATTGCCGAGGTGGTTTTACCGACCCCGCCTTTTTGGTTGACTAATGAAATAATCTTTGCCATAATTGTATTATAATTCTTTTTGTTGAAATTTACAAACAATGCCGAAGTGGTGAAATTGGTAAACACGCACGACTCAAAATCGTGTGCTTTACGGCTTGAGGGTTCGAGTCCCTCCTTCGGCACAAAGAATATTTTAAACTATCAAATTTCAATTCAAAAATCAGTCTTTTTACTTGTTAAATAAACATTTTCCAAAAGAGTTGCCACTGTTACCGGTCCGACTCCTCCGGGAACCGGGGTAATTTTGCAATCGGTATTTTTAAAGGAATTAATGTCAACATCGCCAAGCACAATCTTATTTTTCTTTGTGATGCCACCGTCAATAATGATGGCATTATTTTTAACCGCTTCACCCTTGATTAATCCGGGAGTTCCGCAGGCGGAAATAACTATATCGGCTCTTTTTAAAATAATATGTGCATATTTATTGTTTTTATTATTATCTATTAAGTCTTTGCAAAAAATGAATTCAGCTTGAATCTCGTTTTTTTCCAAAGTTTTTTTCATAATTCTTCCAAAAATTTCCGACCGACAAACAATAATCGCCTTCAAGTTATCGCCATCACGTGCAACATTTATCATTTTAACAATGGCCTTTGGAAAAACCGGTTCAACACTTTTTTTGTTTTCCAGAAACATGTTTTGATTTTTTATATGAAATCCATCTACATCTTTTTTTGGAGAAACGGCGTTTATTATTAAATTTTTATTTAATTTTTTTGGTAAAGGTAATTGAACTATTATTCCGGTTACTCTCTTATTTTTGTTTAATTCTTTTATCTTTTTGATTATTTCCTTTTCTCGCTCCTTCTTATCAAATAAAAATTTTTTAAATTCTATGCCTATTTTTTTACTTGCCAATTCTTTTAATTTTATATAAATTTGAGAAGCTTTATCATCACCCACTAAAACAACCGCCAAACAGGGCTTCTTTTTTAAGAGTTTTATTTTTTCTTTTAGGTCATTTAAAATATTTTCCGCAATTTTTTTTCCTTTTATTATTTTCATAACATAATTTTAACAAATTTTTTCAAAAAAGTCATTAAGTTAAAAAAATTGTTTAAACTAAGATTTGCCACTTGTTATTACCTATTCTATACTACAAATATATGAAAACTTTAGCAATAAACAAAAGGGCAAAATTTGATTATAATCTCATTGATAAATATGAGGCCGGTTTGGTTTTGACCGGACAAGAAGTAAAATCAATAAAAACCGGACATATTAGTTTAAAGGGAAGTTTTGTGACGATTAAAAATTCTGAATTGTATCTAACCAACGCCAACATTCCTTTTTACAAATTTGCCGGAAACTCCAAGGGATATGACCCCACTCAACCGCGAAAACTTCTTTTGAAAAAATCAGAAATAAAACGATTGATTGGAAAATCAAAGACCGAAGGCTTGACATTGGTGCCAATTCGGGTTTATACTAAGAAAAGACTTCTTAAACTGGAATTTGCGATTGGTCGCGGAAAAAAGAAGTTTGATAAAAGGGAGGACAAAAAAAGAAAAGATGCCAGGAGAAAAATAGACCGTATGTTAAAGTCTTGATTTTTTCGTTTACATTTTTTTGTCTGTTTTTTTGATTGAGGGGGTTGTTTAGTTTCGACAGATTGAACTTTAAAAATCAAGCAAGTTGACCAACGCATCAATGGTCATAAAAAATTGATGTATGATATATAAGTGCAAACTTAATATCTAAAGCAAAAGCGATTTTCGCTAATGCGTTTAATCCGTCTTTTGCTACCGCCGTTGCCTAGTATTCAAGCAATTATTTGCATTGAATCGGCAATTGCCATTGAATCGCTGATGTCCTGATAAGCGAATTCAGTGTCAACCATCAGGATAGTCAATTATGATGTTTCCGAATAATTGACGAAGCTAATTGGAAACTCGGTTGGTAAGATTTTGTTTGTTTTAAACTTATCAACTTAAAATACATAAAGCAAACTAAACTTGTAGAAAAATTTTTAAGTTCAATTCTGGACGTGGGTTCAATTCCCACCAACTCCACAATTATTTTTTTTAAAGTAAAACAGTTTTTATGAGAAGAAGATACAAGAAAAAATCATTTAAGCCACAAAAACCGAGATATCGTGTTAATGAGTATATTCAAACACCGGTAGTTTTCGTTGTTGATGAAAGTGGAGAGAAGCTGGGAGAAATGGAAGTTTCTAAGGCAATAGAAATCGCAAAAGAAAAAGGATTGGATTTGGTGGAAGTGGCGCCAAATGTTACTCCTCCGGTTTGTCGTATAACCAATTATGGAAAATTTCAGTATATGCAATCTAAACAAGATAGATTAAAAAAAGCAAAGCAAAAAAAAGTCGGAACTAAAGGCATCAGATTGGGTATGCACACAGACGAACACGATTTGAATTTCAAAAAAAAGCAAGCAGAAAAATTTTTAACAAAAGGTAATAAAGTAAGGATAGAGTTAAGATTGAGAGGGAGAGAAAAAGCCTACCAAGATTTAGCCAGAGAAAAACTTCAATCATTTATTGATAATATTGATATTTTGTATAAAATAGAGGATAATATA
Source organism: uncultured Bdellovibrionales bacterium (assembly GCA_964603325.1). Taxonomy (GTDB): domain Bacteria; phylum Patescibacteriota; class Minisyncoccia; order Moranbacterales; family UBA9337; genus LSNR01. The sequence goes on along the minus strand of CAZRUH010000023.1, from coordinate 5,467 downwards.
AAAAAGTTCCCCGGAGGATTTAGCGCAACGATTGCGCCGAAATAATAAGTTATAATTAATAATATGCCAAAGAAAAAAACCAACAAAGCGCTTGTAAAAAAGATTAAGATAACCGCCAAGGAGAAACTTTTGCGCAGATATACGAAACAAAATCATTTCAACAGTAAGCAAACGGGAAATTTTAAACGAAAAAAAAGAAGTGATGTTGAAATTACCGGCAAGACAAGAACAAATATCATAAAAGCGATTAATTAGTTTTTAATTTTTTAGTTCCCTGGGTTTTAAAAACTTTAATTATTAAAGTGCCTATAAACTATAACAATCAAAATGACTAGAGTGAAACGTGGCGTTACCGCCGGCAAAAGAAGAAAAAATGTTCTAAAATTAACAAAGGGTTTTCGTTGGAGAAGAAAATCAAATTATAGAGCCGCTAAAGAAGCTATGCTTAAAGCCGGTAAATACGCTTATCGTGATCGTCGCGCAAAAAAAAGAGTAATGAGGTCTCTTTGGATTTTAAGGTTAAATAATGCCGTGAGAAATTTTGATCTTACCTATAGTAAATTTATTAAAATTTTAAAAGATAAAAAAATTAAACTGGATAGAAAAGTATTGTCTCAGATGGCGATGGAAAATCCGAAAATTTTCAAAAAATTTGTAGAAGAAATTAAAAAAAAATAAAGTGCAAAAATTTTTATGTTTGTGGGGTTTTGTATTTTAAACGGAATGTGAAGTATTGATATTTTTTTCAGAAATACCCAATAAATATGAACGATTATATTTTGCAAAATTCTAATTTATTGTTGCTACTGACTATTATTTAGGTCGGTGTGTTTTTGTTGTAAAAAAATATAAATAATCAAAAACACCTGACCGATAAAGTCAGTTTTTTGTTTTTAATAAATATTTTTCAATAAATTTATTAAAAAAATGATTTATATTGTGTTTTATTGTCAAAATAATTATATTCAAATGTTGTTATTGCTGACCTTTTTGTAGGCTTATTTTAATTTGCAGAAATGTCAATTAAAATAAGCCGACCACAGGGTCGGCTTTTTTAAAAAAATGGAAGCGCATTCCACGGCAAAGTTAAAAAGAGGGGGATACCCCCCAAGGAGGAAAAATGAATAAAAAAAAGAAGGAGAAAGAAATTTCCGCGGTGATAAAGTTACCGCGGAAAAAAGAAATTTTTTTCCAAGGTAGGAAATCTACCTTGGAAAAAATATTCCCGGGGGCGAAACTATCAAAGGAAAAATAGTTTCGCTCCCCCCCCTCCACCCTCGTTTTCTTTTAAAAAGCAAAATGAGGGTTTTTATTTCTTTGGTTCTTTTGCAAAAATTACCTTTTTTATAAAAAGAAAAAATAAAACAGCCAATAAAATACCGATAGAATCAATAATTACATCAGTAAGTTTCCCCTCTCTCCCAAAAACAAACCGTTGATGAAACTCATCAGAAAATGCCCACAAGAGAGAAATTGAGATTGACAAAAAAAATGATCTTAGTTTATTTATTTTTTTATGAAAAACAAAAATTCTGAGCAATAATAATGTTAAAATGAAATATTCCGCAATATGTGCTCCCTTGCGTTCAATATAAAACCAAACGGAAACGGTTTTATGATTTGTGCTTCCCTCAATAGAGGAAAGATAAAAAATTAAACTTAACCACAAAAAAAGAGGCAAATAATATCTTGCGAATTTCCTAATTTGGGCATTATTCATTCTTGTTCAGTCCCAAAACTTCCTTGGTTAATCTGTAAAGAGCATAGAAAGGTAGCCACAACCAAAGAGTTTTTCTTAAAAAGTTATCTAGAAAATTATTCATATTTTTTAATTATTGGTTTTTTTGAAAATAATTTTTTTGGAATCCATATCAACTTTAACATTTTCACCTTCTTTTATTTTTCCTTCAATAATTTGTAACGTCAATTCATCCAAAATTTCATTTTGAATTACTCTCTTTAATGGTCTGTCACCATAAAGAGGGTCAAATCCCTTATTTGCCAAATATTCTTTAATTTTTTTCGCAAAAGAAAGTTTTATATCCTTTCTCTTTAATCTTTTAGCAACCCTTATCAATTGCAAATCAACAATTTTTTGCAAAATTTCTTTATTTAGAGGATGAAAAATAATTATATCATCTAAGCGATTTAGGAATTCCGGTTTAAAATTACTTCGCAATGCCTCCATAACTTTTTCACGCATTTCTTCTTCGCTCATTTTATCGCCATTATTTTGCTTTTTTTTCTCATCAAACCCAATTTTTTGATTTTGATAAATTATATCAGAACCAACATTGGAGGTCATAATTATAACGGCGTTTTTAAAACTAACGGTTCTCCCTTTGGCATCGGTAAGCCTTCCATCATCAAGAATTTGCAAAAGAATATTAAACACTTGAGGATGAGCTTTTTCAATTTCATCAAACAAAATTACACTATAAGGACGACGACGGATAATTTCCGTCAATTGCCCACCTTCGTCATAGCCAATATAGCCGGGAGGGGATCCGATTAACTTTGCCGTGGAATGCGCTTCCATATATTCACTCATATCCAAACGCACCATTGCTTTCTCATCATTAAACAATGCTTCGGTTAATGCTTTGGCCAACTCCGTTTTTCCAACTCCCGTTGGACCTAAGAATATAAAAGATCCTATTGGGCGATCTTCTTCGGCAATTCCGGCTCGCGACCTTCTTACAGCATTGGCAACCGCTTTAATGGCTTCTTTTTGTCCCACCACTCTTTTACTTAAAAATTTTTCCAATTTTGCTAATTTTTGAACCTCGCTTTGGAGCATTTTGGAAACGGGAACTCCCGTCCATCTGGAAACAACTTTGGCTATATCTTCTTCCGTTATTTCTTCTTTTAAAACAGCTCCCCTTTCTTGAAGTTTGTCTAATTTGCTTTTCTCTTCTTTTATTTTATTTTCCAATTCGGGTATTTTTCCATAACGTATTTCCGCAACTTTATCTAATTCCCCTTGTCGCTCCAAAACCTCCGCTTGCGATTTTAGTTTATCAATATCTTCTTTGTGCTTCTGAATATTTACAATCAATTCTTTTTCCGATCTCCATTGAAGAGTAAGTTTTTTTGATTTTTCTTTTAAGTTGGCAAGTTTTTTACTTATCTCTTCTATTTTTTCTTTTGATTTTCCATTTTTTTCTTTTTGCAAGGCCTTTTTTTCAATTTCCAATCTTCTTATTTTTCTTTCTAACTGATCAATTTCTGTCGGACGAGAATCAATTTCAATCCTTAATGATGACGCCGCTTCATCAATTAAATCCACCGCTTTGTCCGGCAAAAATCTATCGGAAATATATCTCTGGGAAAGTTTTACCGCAGCGATAATAGCGCCATCGGTTATCTTTATACCGTGATGTAATTCGTATTTTTCTTTTATTCCACGCAAAATAGCAACAGCATCTTCTTCTGACGGCTCATCAACAAATACCGGTTGAAATCTTCTTTCCAAAGCGGCGTCTTTCTCAATGTATTTTTGATATTCCTTAAGAGTCGTTGCTCCAATCGTTCTTATTTTTCCTCTGGCGAGTGCCGGTTTTAACATATTGGAAGCATCCAAAGCCCCTTCAGTCGCTCCCGCGCCAACTAACGTATGCAACTCATCAATAAATATGATATATCTACCGTCAGAATTTTCAATTTCCTTTAAGATTGCTTTCAGTCTTTCCTCAAAAGAACCTCTAAACTTTGCTCCCGCCAAAAGAGCGCCCAAATCCAAACTGACAATTTCCTTATCTCTTAAACTCTCCGGAATATCTCCGGAAACTATTCTTTGCGCCAAACCTTCCACTATGGCGGTTTTGCCGGTTCCCGCTTCACCAATTAAAACGGGGTTATTTTTTGTCCGACGACTTAAAACCTGTGTCACTCTTCTAATTTCTTCGTCTCTGCCAATTATCGGATCTAATTTTTCTTTTCTCGCCAATTCCGTAAGATTTATTGTATATTTTTCCAATGCTTGAAATTTTCCTTCCGGTTCCGGACTGTCAACCGTTTGTCCACCTCTAATCTCTGATAAAATTTTAATTACCTTATCATAGTCTATATTATATTTTTTCAAAATTTCGGAAATGGAAGAGTTATTTAAAAGAGCCAACAATATATGTTCCGTTGAAACAAAGTCATCACCCATTTTTGACATTTCATTTTCGGCATCATCCAGAACTTTTCCCGCTGTTTGGGTAATATAGATTTGACCATCTACAGCTCCCGATATTTTTGGCAATTTTTCAATTTCATTTTCAATTTCCTTTTTTAAAGCATCAATATCTACCTCCATTTTTTGCATTATGGTGGGAACAATGGATTCTGTTTGAGAAATTAACGCACTGAACAGGTGCCAAATATCTACTTGTTGCTGATTTTTTGACAAAGCCAATTCTTGCGCATTTTTTATGGCATCCTGACTTTTGTGTGTGAATTTATTTATATCCATAAATTTAAATTTTTGAAACAATTAGCATTTAAGTTAATTGTTTCAAAAGTAAGATAATGTTTTAGTTTCTACACACAGTATATCAAATTTCAACTTATTCGTAAATTTTTTATTTTATTTTATTTTATTTTAATAATTCCACCAATAAGCTTAACGGGGTTCCCGTGGCTCCTTTGGAAAGATTTTCATCATAATTTGACACCATTCTCGGGGCAATATCAATATGCATCCATTTCTTGTAATCTTTAGTAAAGTGTTTTAAAAATATTGCCGCCGTAATGGCACTTCCATGACCGGGTTTGGCTTGAGTATTGATATTGGAAATATCACCATAATTTCCTTTTATGTCATTTTTGTATTCTTCCCAAAGAGGTAATCTCCAAACATAATCACCAACTTTTTCGGATAATTTTTCAGTTTTTCCAGCCAAAGCGTTATTATCGGTAAAAATGGCGTTGGCACGTTTTCCCAAAGCGGTTACAGATGCTCCCGTCAATGTTGCAACATCAATAACCTCGCTTGGTTTATATTTTTTTGCAAATGTTAAAGCATCCGCCAAAATAAGTCGTCCTTCAGCGTCGGTATGCCCTATTTCCACATTTGTTCCATCCATCATTTTAATTATATCGCCCGGACGAAAACTTGAGCCTCCGGGCATGTTTTCTACGGCGGGAATGAGCGCTATAATGTTTCTTTTTATTTTTAATCTACTAATCGCTATCAAAGAATATGCCACCGCCACACCACCACTCATATCCATCATCATATCCAATGCATACGGATGTGGTTTCGTGTCAATTCCGCCGGAATCAAAAGTTACCCCCTTTCCCACCAAAACTATCGGCTTTTCAGTTTTTTTCCCTTTCCAATATTCCAAAATTATAAATTTAGGATCATATTGACTGCCACCGGAAACCGCCAGAACACCACCCATCTTATGATTTTCAATTTGCTTCTTGTTTAAAACCTTCATTTTAATGTTTGTTTTTGATACGGCATCCTTAATTT
>CAZRUH010000022.1:0-10780 GCA_964603325.1 uncultured Bdellovibrionales bacterium | reverse complement strand
CGCCACCTCCTCAGTGCAAATGAGGTGCTCTACCAGATGAGCTACTGGCCCAAATATCACAATCAATAAACTAAAAAAATTATACACCAAAAAAATTTTTTGTCCAGCATTATATTTATTTTTAGCCAAGCAAATCATTGACATTATCGTTTTCAAAATATAAAATTCCGCGCAAAACGGAATTTTATATTTTACTTCCACACACTAAGCCATTTCAGTGCCAACTAACACTTTTCTCTAATTAACATTGAAATGACCTAGTGTGGAGTTTGACACTATTTAACAGCGTCTTTCAAACCCTTTCCTGCCTTAAATTTAGGCATTGTAGCTGCGGGTATTTTAATGGATTCACCTGTTTGAGGATTTCGTCCTTGTCTGGCAGCTCTTTTGGTTGTTTTGAATGTTCCAAATCCTGTAATGGTAACTTTATGACCTTTTCTTATTTCTTCAGTAATAACATCCAACAATGTCTCCATAACCATTGAAACATCTTTTTTTGATAATTCTGTTTGCTTGGCAACCATTTCCACCAATTGACCTTTGTTTATGTTTTTCATAATCTACACACCCCCTTTCATTTTAAATTTTTTAAACATTTCTTTTGTTTTAAAATTAATTCTACACTTTTCTTACCAAAGAAAGCAAACGACTTATCCACAAATTAGCGGGCATACTCTATCGCTCTCGTCTCTCTTAAAACATTTATTTTTATTTCTCCCGGATATTTCAATTCTTCCTCAATTTTATCTGCTATTTTTCTGGCAAGTTTAACTGCCTCCAAATCATTAATCTTTTCAGAATCAACAAAGACTCTTATTTCTCGTCCGGCTTGAATCGCATAAGTTTTGCTAACGGCATCAAAAGAATTAACAATATCTTCAAGTTCACCCAATCTCTTTAAGTATTGTTCCAAGGTATCTTTCCTTGCTCCGGGACGACCGGCGGAAATTGCATCAGCAGCAGCGACAATAAAAGATTCCGGACTACCAAAAGGATACTCCTCATGATGAGATTTCATAGCATCAATTACCGTTTGATCAATATTGAATTTTTCCAATATCTTCATTCCTATCTTGGCGTGAGTCCCTTCAATTTCATGATCAACGGCTTTTCCGATATCATGCAATAATCCGGCTTTTTTTGCCACCGAAACATCAGCCCCAAGTTCAGTTGCCAATGCTCCCGCCAAATGAGCCACCTCCATTGAGTGAATTAAAACATTTTGACCATAACTGGTTCTATATCTCAATCTACCTAATAAGTAGATCAGTTTTGAATCTAACCCGGCAACACCAACATCATAAACGGCAGCTTCTCCCGCTTCTTTTATCTTGTTTTCCACCTCTCCTTTTGCAAACTCAACCGCTTCTTCAATTTTTGTAGGATGAATTCTGCCATCTTCTATAAGTTTATTCAAAGCAATTTTGGCAATTTCTCTCCTTATGGGATCAAAACTTGAAACTATTATTGTTTCCGGCGTATCATCTATGATAATCTCCACACCCGTTAATTGTTCCAGCGCTTTAATGTTTCTACCCTCTCTTCCAATAATTTTCCCTTTAATTTCATCCGATGGAATTGAAATAGCTGAAGTTGTTACTTCGGCGGTATGAGATCCAGCATACTTTTGCACAACTTTTACAATAACATCTTGTGCCTTCTTTTTTAATTCGTCATTATTTTCTTGTTCCAACTTTTTAATTTTTTCAATTAAATCATCCTTATACTCTTCTTCGGTCAATTGCAACAGTATTTCTTTGGCTTGTTTTTTATCAAGTTCGGCAATTTTTTGCAATCTGGATAATTCTTTTTGTTTTATTTCTTTTGCTTCTTTTCTTATTTTCTTTATCTCCTCAGCTTTTTCCGCCAGAAGATTTCTACCCTTATCCAATTCTTCCATCTTATTATCTAACATCTCTTCTCGTCTCTCCAATCTTTGTTCTATTTTTCTAATATGCTCTTCTCGCTCTCTTTCTTTGTTTTTGGCATCCTCCAAAATCTTTACCGCCTTATCCTTGGCATTCAAAATGCTTTCTTTGTATTTCCTTTCCGCTTTTTCAACAATGCTTTGCGCTTTTCCTTCAGCTGTTGAAAGCTGTTTCTTGGCAATAGACTGCCTAAAAAGATAGCCAAAGGCCGATCCGATAGCCAACGCCACTATCGTTAGCACTATATTTACTTCCATAAGTTTTCAAGCTATGTTTTTGTTTGAGCGATTTTTAATAGCGAAAAATAATCAGCCTCATTTATTTCAATGAATTCTAAATATTTCCAGCAGATATTAAATTTAAAATTTTAAAAAGATAATCGCTCAACAAAATCATAGGTTAATCTTAATTTATTAATATTTGCTCAATTCACCAGAATTACAAACATTGTTAATTCCATTACCGCTACTGATATTGAAACAAATTTTACTGTCTAATAATATTATACACAATATTTTTTGTCAAAGAAAAATAAAAATGTTAAAATATATTTAATGCAAAACAGTTTGCTTTAATATTTTATTTTCAATTTTGATTTATGTATAAACCGGTTGTTTTGGTGGTTCTTGACGGTTGGGGAATAAACTCTTCCGTTGAGGGCAATGCTATAAAGAAAGCCAATTTGCCAACCATTGATAAATTGAACCAAAATTATCCTTTAATAGCGCTACAGGCATCAGGAATATCCGCGGGAATACCATGGGGAGAGCCGGGAAACAGCGAAGTTGGACATACTATAATGGGTAGCGGAAAAATAATTTATCAGAATTTACCCAGAATAACTTTATCTATCCAAGATAGAAGTTTTTTTACCAATGAAGTCCTTTTTAATGGAATGCAAAATGTTACAAAAAACAAAAGTTCTTTACATTTATTAGGATTGGTAAGCGAGGGTTCCGTTCACTCAAACAAAGAACATCTTTTTGCTCTTTTAGAGATGGCAAAAGAGCAAAAAGTAAAAAAAGTTTTTTTGCATATTTTTACCGACGGAAGAGATTCTCAGCCAACATCGGGAATTCAAATAGTAAAAGAAGTTCAAGAAAAAATGGATGCTATTGGCGTTGGAGAAATCGCCTCTATATGTGGAAGAAATTGGGCAATGGACAGAAATAATAATTGGGACCGAACAGAAAAAGCCTACCGATTATTGGCAAACGGGGAGGGTATTAAAATCACCGACCCTTTGACATATATGGATCAATCTTATAAAAAAAACGTTACCGATGAGTATTTGGAACCGGCAGTGGTAATAAAAAACAATAAACCTCTCGCTTTAATTCAAGACAATGATACGGTAATTTTTTTTAACTTCCGAGAAGATAGAGCGCGACAATTAACCAAAGCTTTTGTTGTTCCGGAATTCAAAAAAGTAAAAAGGGATAAATTGCTGAAACTAACTTTTATAACCATGACCGAGTACGAAAAATCGTTGCCGGTGAAAGTGGTTTTCCCTCCTGAAAAAACAAAAAACGGACTTGGAGAAGTTTTAAGTAATTATAAAAAGAAACAGCTTCGTATAGCTGAAACAGAAAAATATGCTCACGTCACCTATTTTTTTAATGGAGGAAGGGAAGAACCATGGCCGGGAGAAGATCGCATCCTTATTCCTTCTCCGTCCGTAGCCAAATATGATTCTGAGCCGGAAATGAGTGCTGCAAAAATAACACAAAAAACCGTTGAAGAGATCCAATCTGAAAAATATGATTTTATTCTTATGAATTATGCCAATGCTGATATGGTCGGACATACTGGAAACATTGACGCCGCTATTAAAGCGGTTACTTCCATAGATAAAAGCCTATCTATTTTAATACCGAGTGTACTGGAAAAAGATGGCTGTTTGCTTATTACCGCCGATCACGGAAATGTTGAAGAAATGATTGACCCTTATACCGGACAGACCATTACAGAGCATTCCAATAACCCGGTTCCTTTGTGGATGATTACCAAGAATAATCATCGCCATAAAACTCCGGCAGAAGTCATTGAGGAAGAAGAAAATATTAGGGGACTTTTAAGTGACATCGCGCCAACAATTTTAGATATTTTTGAAATACCCAAACCAGTTGAAATGAATGGAGAAAGTTTATTAACCGTGTTAAAATAAATTATTGTTTCGCCAAAATATTTTTTCTGAAAACAAAATGCTACATAATCCATTTCAAAAAATCGTTTGATATTTTTTTAAGTTCGTCAGCATCCTTTTGTTTGATGTTTAATTTACTTAAAGAGTTTATATTATTTTGAAAGAATATACGCATAATCTTAATAAAATTATTACTTACAAAAATAATATCCTTTGCCGTCTTTGAGCAATCATTGCAAATAATTCCTCCCAGAGAAAAACTGAAAAAATTATTGTCTTTTAGGAGTCCGCTACCACATTTAACACATCTCCTTATTTCCACCTTATATCCCAACATCTCCAATAATTTAAAGATAAAACCTTGAGCAAGCAGTTTCACTATTGTTTTTGGTTTATTGGTTTTTAAAGCAATTCTATCTACAGCGCTCAAATATTCCAAAAGTAACAAAAAAAGTCTAGTATCTTTTTCTTCACTGCTAATCAAAGAATCAAATATTTTAATCGCTTCAAAAACTTCGCTTAAAGTTTCTAAATTTTTATGCAAATTCAAAAAATTATTCTCCACAATTGATCCGGATATGTTTCCCATTCCTTTGTTTTTCATCACAACCAAATCTACCAAATAGAAGTTCTCCAAATGTCCTGCTAGTTTTGATTTTGCCTTTCGCACACCCCTGGCAATGGCGGATATTCTTCCTTTTTCCAGAGTATAAATTGTATAAATTCTATCTGTTTCTCCAATATCTTTTTTGCTCAAAATAATTCCCGTATATTTATATTCCATCTAAAAAAAAGAAATGATTTTATTTATTATTTGAAAATGAATAAAATCTTTAAAGGTTACAAAAATCATCAATAAAATTAACAAGCTAAATCCAATCGTGTGCGCCATTTGTTCAACTTTCTGACTAACGGGAGTTCCTTTTATTTTTTCAATCAAAACAAAAAGTATTCTTCCTCCATCTAATGCCGGAAAAGGAAAAGCGTTTATGATGGCCAAATTTATACTTAACATTGCCGTAAATTGCAATAAATATACCCAACCCATCGCAACCACCTGTTTGGTCATAAAAGCAATGCCAATCGGTCCCGCAACATCCACCGATTGCTTTGTTCCCGTAACAAGCTTTGCCAAAATTGTGAATAATGTAATTACAATCAATTTAGTTAACGCTAAAACCGCCAACAAACTTTCACTTATAGCTTCATACCATGGATATTTTATTATCGCCGTTCTAGTTAATCCGACACCCAAACTTCCCTGATCAGTGGGATAATCCAATCGAGGAACCCCTTGAAATAACAAAGTTTCATTGCCTCTCCTAACGGTAATTTCAATTTGCTTTCCTTTATTTTTATTTATAAAATCTTTTACTTCCTTAATTTTTCTAATATTATTTAATGTTTCATTTTCTTTAGTATTTTTAATTTCAAGAACAGTATCTCCTATACTCAGACCCATTTTTCCGGCCGGAGAATTTTTAATGACTTCAGACAATTGAATACTCACTCCATTAGCCGGTTCGTTATCGTCAATCGCCCTTGGGACTCCAAAGGAAAAAACTATTGCCAACAAAAGCCAAGCTAACAAAAAATTCATTGTTACTCCGGCCGCCAAAACCTTTATCCTTATCCACGCCGGTTTGGAAGCAAAACTATCACTATCTTTATTTTCACCATCTTCTCCTTTTATCTTTACAAATCCCCCCAAAGGAATTGCATTTAAAGAAAAAATTGTATTATTGGATTTCACTTCTTTATTTCCAAAAACCACTTTACGTTTTCCGGTTTCATCATCTTTAAAAACGCCAAATATTCTCGGCGGAAATCCAAACCCAAACTCTTCCGCTTTTATTCCATTTCTTATAGCCACCAAATAATGACCCAACTCATGCACAAAAATCAGAACACCTAAAACAAGTAAAAAAATTACAACTATCATATAAAAACAGTTTATCTACTCATACAGAAAAATTCTGCACAAATAAAAAATAATCTTGAATAAAAAAAATTAAATCGTCAAAATTTCTTTCTCTTTTTTTGCTCGCAACTCTTCAATTCTGTTGTTATATTCATCAATTACCTCCTGCAATCTCTCTTTTCCGCGAAACTTATCATCTTCCGCAATCTCGCCTTCTTTTTCCGCCTTTTGTATTTCTTGCCATATATCCTCTCTAATATTTCTTACGGCAATCCTGGCATCCTCCGCTTTGCCATTAAGAACCTTAACTAACTCCTTTCTTCTTTCTTCATTTAACTGAGGAATGTTTATTCTGATTACTTCACCATCATTGTTTGGAGTAAGATTCAAATCAGACATTTTTATTGCCGCCTCAATATTTGACAAACTATCCACGCTCCATGGCTGAATTAACAATACTCTCGGTTCGGGAACGGTAATATTGGCTACCTGATTTAGCGGCGTTTTTGTTCCGTAATAGTCAACTAAAATATTTTCAATCATACTCGCGTTTGCGCGACCGGTTCTGATTTTTGCCACTTCCTCACTAAAATGTTTTGTGGCACTTTCCAGTTCTTTATTTTTTGATTTAATTATGTCTTCATACATATCTTTAAATAATTAATTTGTTAACACTTTTTTCTTACCGAAACTCCTCAACCCGGCATAAATCATACTGACATCGTCCGGATTGAATTTAATATTGCCAACCACTTTATCCGTATCTATTTGAAAAGTTGACCAATGTTCTCCTCCGTCATTTGATTTATATATTGCTTGCGCAGAACCATATACTATTTCCTGAAAATTTTCCGGATTAACAGCTATCGCCCTAATTGCAAACTTCTTAAAGTTTGACAAAATGTTTATCTTTTCAAAATGATCTCCTTTGTCGGAACTTTTTAAAAACCCCTTATTCGTTCCAACATAAAGATTCTTATTATCACTATTATCTACAGCCATTGAGAAAACCACAGCATCTCTAAATATCTTATTACCATCATTATTTCCCGCAACACTGAAAGTAGCGCCGGAATTCTTAGAGATTAGCAACTTTTTTTTATAAACAACAACGTAAATCGTTTGGTTTAAATCATCTCCAAACGCAATTTGGGAAATAATACCTTTGGCATCATAAACCTTTCTCCATGTATTTCCGGAATCCACGGTTTTTAAAATTGCGCCACTGCTTGTTCCTATATAAACAATTTCGGGATTGCTATTACTTATTGACAGTGCTGTTATTTTGGTGCCGTCAGCAGGCTCGGTATATATTTCATTCCAGTTTTTTCCGTAATCAACACTTTTAAAAACCTTACCTCTTTTTCTATAAACTCCGGTAGCATATATCGTTCCCGGTCTAAAGCGGTCTATTCCAATACCATAAACGTCATTAGCGGGAAATTTCATTTTTGACCAAGTTTCCGCCTTGTCTGTAGAAAAAACTATTCCTTTTGCTTTTGTTCCCAGATAAATTCTATTTGTATCAATAGGATCTATTGCCATTTGTAAAATATCAATTCCCGATATATTTTTCTTTTCACTGACTTTATTTTTAAAGTGCCAAGTATTGCCGGAATCATCCGACCTCAAAACACCACCAACCGGATTAGACGCTGTCGTATTAAAGACAGAACAACCGGACAATGAAAATATTCCGAAAAGCAGAAAGAAAACTTTTAAAACTGTTTTAAGCATAAAAATATCAGTATACAATTTATTTCATTATATTATAAAAATTAAAAAAACAAAACTATTTTTTCAAGTATTCTTTTAATGCATCCTTATAACTTCTCAAGGGGTTTAATTTTGTGTTTAGCAGAACTGAGAAATATGGTCTCTTCGCCGGACGAGGAAACTCATCTCCTCCAACAGGAATAATTTTAGTTTTTAATCCAGCCATTAAATACAATTCTTCAACCGCCTCATACCAAGTGCAAGCATCACTATTTACGATATGGTAAATTCCAAATTCTTTTTTAGCCTCAATAATTTCCTTTGATTTCTGAGCTAAATCTGGAGCATAAGTAAAACAGCTAGTTTCTTCATCAACAGCTTTAACTTCTTTATTATTTTTTCCTACATTTAACATCACATCAAAAAAACTTTTTTTAGCATCTTTAGAAATTGCCGGTTTTCCAAACAACTTTGATAGTCTAACAATATAATATTTTCCTCCCCTTTTTTTAACTTCTTTTTCTCCCATTAACTTTGTTTCTCCATATTTATTTACCGGCGCCGGATTGTCATTTTCAGAAAAACCTATCTCCGGCTCAAAATATTCATGCAAACTGCAATTTCCGCAACTTCCGGTGCACCCTTGAGGTTCCGGGATTTTCGGCATATCTTTCCCAAAAACATAATCCGTTGAATAATGAACAAAAACCGCATCCAATTTTTTAGCTATTTCTGCCAAATATCCGGGAGCCAGTCCGTTAACTTTCTTTGCCAACTCAAACTCTTTTTCATCCTCCTCGCACTTATCTACCGCATTATAAGCTACCGCATTTAAAATAATTTTTGGTTTTAAATTTAAAATTTTTTCTTCCAACTCTTTTTTGTCGGTTATATCAATATCCTCTCTGTCCCAACCAACAACATTAAAATTATCATCACTGCCAAAAACATTGACTAATTCTTGCCCCAACATTCCTTTTGAGCCCAATACTAAAACTTTTTTCATATTGTTGAAATTATAAAATTAAATTCAAAACAAATTACTATTTTATATTATCATACCAAATAATATTTTCAGTAGCAATTTATTACGGGGAAAAATCAAAAAAATGATTTACTTAGAATTATGACTGTTGAATTTTTCTTCCAGTTCCTTTTTAAAATTAGGATTATTTTCTACGAGTTTTCCAAGCATATAAGAATTTATGCATGTTGTTTTGTCTGTATGCTGAGCGTCCTCATTTGTTTTACAATATTTTATAGCTCCTTCGCAATAGTTATTACACTCAGACAAAGAAACTTCTGGGCTTGCTGATGTTTTTGAACAATAATCGGAACAAACTTTTTCTAACCCTGTCTTTGATTTTTCTATTTTCGTTGTTGTTGTTATTTTTTCATTATCTACCTTTGTTTTTGTTTCCTTTTTTTCCTTAGCGCCACTACATCCAGAAAAAAACAAAACAATAAACACAACCGCAAAAACAGACCATTTTGTTGTTATTTTTTTGTTATTCACAAAAAATCACCTCCTAACATAAATTTGATCTATATTTTTTAACTATTTCTTGCCTATATTATTTTTCCCAATAATCCTACAAATAATTAATTACCGAATTATCGCCTGCCAAATATATGCCCAAATCACTATGCAAATTGGCACAATGTATCTTAATAAAATTTTTGATGTTTTGTAATTTAATCTCCAACCTAGCATTTTTAAATAGGGGTAAAGAAAAACTGCATCTTTTGTTTTTTTAAACTGTGCTTTGTTAAGAACACACTTTCCTAAAAATAAAAACTGTAAAAACATCAATGCTACCATTACTAAAATTATTTTCCACGACAACCAAAAAGGCGAAGATAAAAACAATAAATCTAAAAATAAATGTAGCCAAAACCAAAAACCAAATAACTCTTTTTTACTATAATCTTGATAATATTCTTTAGTCATAATTTTGCTCTTTTTATTTACAGCATATTATATTTGCCAGTTTTAATAATTTTTTCAAATTGATCTCTATATAGTTTTAATTTTTCAATATCTGGATTGTTTTTCATTTCTTCTATTTCTTTGTTGAATCTAGTAACTAATTCATCCCATGCTGTAATTGCTTCTTGTCGAGACATTTGTTTCATAATTTGTTGTCTAGTATTATTATAATCACTTATATATTCTGCAAAAGTTTCCATGGGTGTTAATGACTCTTTAAATAACTCAGCATTCCCATCCTCTAAAAAACCTAAAGGATTTATAATATGCTCAATTATATTATTTCTAATATCCTCAGCTATAAATAATCTTTTTCTTTCTTTATCAATGAATTTTTCTTTTGTAATCATATTTTTGCATTTAATATTTTAAATATTTTACCATCTTCCACCCTCTCCAACATTTTATCATAAATACCCAAAATCTCAGAAATAATATTTTTATCTTTTAACAGCTTTTGAGTTTGCTTTTTTATTTCCAAGCCATCTTTCTTGTTTACTCCCAAAGCTACCCACATTTTATAATTATCGTCTATGGTGGTTATTTTTTTGCCTTGATATAAATCTATCATTATTTGATTATATTTTTTAATGTCTTCTAAATTTTCTCCGTTTGGATTAAAGGCGTAACTATTTAAATAGGTTAAACATTTCTGCAAATCAAATTTCTGCACATCATCCATATCTTGAATTATTTTGATGGCTGAAAAAGTATGCCACTCGTTCTGAATAAATTTATTTTCTTTCGCAAAAATAGGTACAAAATTTGGAAACAATTCTTTAATAATTTCTGTTTGAATAATATCAACTAACTGATGTACTTGCCAGCCTTTATGAAAATCATTCTTGGCGAAATTTTCATCTAAAAATTTTTCGCTATGAGTTAAAGTTCTATCAATACCGGAAAGATAACGACTGTCAGGATAAATTGTCCCAACAATATATTTCTTTATGTTTCGCACCTGATATTTATTTTTTAAATCAAGGGCAAATCTCATATGTGTTGCTTCTAAAGCCATAATTTTAAATTATAAATATATTATTGAAAATATCAAAAACTATTACTATTTTACACCAATA
>CAZRUH010000021.1:0-11531 GCA_964603325.1 uncultured Bdellovibrionales bacterium | reverse complement strand
CAAGCGCAATATGATTTGCTTGTGCTATCCGCTCAGTGATAGCACAAACCTTTTTTCTTTCCAAATAAACACCACAAAACTGCATCGGAGGCAATAAGCGAGCCACGAGAGCGCCGAGCAGGCATTTGGCGAGTTTACGAGCCAGGCCAATGTGAGGTGTTTCTCGTGAGCGAGCGGACGGACGATTTACCACGAGCGTAGCGCTATAGTTCGCGAAGAAATGGAGAAATGGTATTAAGGTGCAAAAAGATGATACAATGAATTTGCAGAAGCCATTTTGGAATTTTTGAGTAAATGCGGATGCGGGCGGAAACGTATATTATTATTTCGGATTTCATTCAAAGTAAGTCCGGATTTTGTTCAAAAGATGTTAAATATATATGGATGTAAAGCGCTATTGCACACAACAGAAATCAGTAAAGTTTTAAAAAAACAGAAATAACAATATTGCCAGCAATGAAATTAAAATATCATTGCGCGCATTACGCATAGTCCATTCTCTCTCCGGCGAAGCTTGAGGATATTTGTGAATTTTCGCATGGAAATCAAAAAGAATTTTTAAAGGTTTGATATTTAATTTCCAATAAAGAACGGTAAATAAATCCGGAAGCATTGAAAAAAACACGCCCAGTAATATGTGAAATATCTTATTATTTGTCATACTGTTAAAATTTGACAAAATCATTAACGAAACGATAAACAGTCCTGTAAAGATATCCAAAGATACCTTCCACCAAGTATTTTTAAAAGATGATTTTCTATTTAAATATTCTCCATGCCTTAAAGTATCCATTGCATAATGAGTGATAATGGATAATAATATTATTAAATATATATTGTTGATATTTTTGCCAATAACCGCACCGGTTAAGGCATGTGTTGTTAGAATCATAATTTTTTTATCATTATTAATTGTTATGCAAAATGAAAAAGGAGTGCTGTATATAGTGGGTACGCCGATTGGCAATCTTGAGGATATCACTTTGCGCGCTTTAAAAACTTTAAAAGAAGTGGAATTGGTCGTTTGTGAGGATACAAGGGTGACGGCAAAACTTTTAAATAAGTATGAAATCAAAAAACCTCTTTTATCTTATCACCAACACAGTAAAAACAGCAAGATAGAAAAAATAATCAAAGAATTGAAAAATGGAAAAGCGCTCGCTTTGGTGACAGATGCCGGTGTTCCCGGAATTTCCGATCCCGGAAATATTGTGGTAAAAGAAGCGATGAGAAACAAAATTAAAGTTATTCCCATTCCGGGAGTGTCAGCGTTAACAGCCCTAATTAGTGTTGCCGGAGCAGATATGCAGAAGTTTCTTTTTCTTGGATTTCCTCCACACAAAAAAGGAAGAAAAACTTTTTTTGAAAATATTTTAAAAAGTGATATTCCGGTAGTTTACTATGATAGTGTCTATCGTTTTATAAAGAATTTAGAATTTTTAAAAAATTTAGGAGGAGATAAAAAAAATATAATTTTGGGAAGAGAGTTAACAAAAATATATGAAGAAATTATCAGAGGAGATATTGATAGTGTTTTAAAATATTTTAAAAATAAAAAAGTGAAAGGAGAAATATCAATAATTATTAAGTAACCAAAAAATGAACAATGAAAATATAACACTGGATGAAGGTGGTGGTGGCTTAAAATCAGCGAACCTAATTAAAGATATTCGTCAAATTTTAAAATTTACGGGGAAATGGAATAATTGTAATGATGACGCCGCTTTGTTTAATTTGAAAAATGGTCATAAGTTGGCATTTACAACAGATTCTTTTATCGTAGATCCATTATTTTTCCCGGGAGGAGATATCGGGAAGATTGCCATATGTGGAACAATAAATGATTTGGCGGTAATGGGCGCAAAACCAATCGGAATTTCTTTAAGTATTGTATTGGAAGAAGGGTTCCCGAAAAAAGATTTTAAAAAAATCATTAAGTCTATAAATAAAGTTTCCGTACAGTCAGGTATCCCAATTGCGACGGGCGATACAAAGGTGACTGAGAAAGGAAAAATTGATAAAATTGAAATTACTACAGCCGGTGTTGGATTGGTGAAAAATAATGAGGTGATAAAAAATAATGGTATTAAAGATGGTGATTATATTGTTGTTTCCGGGGATCTGGGGGAGCACGCAGTTACACTTTTAGCGAAAAGATTTGATTATCAAACAAAAATAAAAAGCGATTGCCAGCCTTTAGTGGAAGAAATAAAAAAAATAAAGAAGTATTTAAATGCCTGTAAAGATCCTACCAGAGGAGGTTTGGCGGCTAATTTGGTGGAAATGGCGGAAAAATCAAAAGTAAAAATTATTTTAGATGAAAAAACTTTGCCATACAAAAAAGAAACGCAAGCGGTTTCGGAGCTTTTGGGGATTGACATTTTTTCTTTGGCCAGCGAAGGTAGATTTATTGCTTCGGTTTCTTCAAAAAATATTGATAAAGTTATAAAAATTTTGCAAAAATTTAATGGAGAGGCAAAAATAATTGGTCGAGCAAAAAAAATAAAAAACAAAAAAGAAGCGGGCGTATTTTTAAAAACAGAATTGGGAAGTTTGCGAAAAATAGAAATACCCAAAGGGAAATTAATTCCAAGGATTTGCTAAATGACTCGGATTGTTTAAATGTAAATTGTTTTTAGATATATAAAATAAAATTTGCCCAAAAGAAAGTCCGTTGTCACCACGTGCGATGAAGGGCTTTTTATTTTGTAATTTTTTTTGAGAAATAAAATAATTTGAGATTATCTTGTTGCCGGAAATTCCACCGGACAAAATAATATTATTTGTTAACTTATTTTTATTTTTGAAACTATGTTTTTTGATAATTTCATAAAACCCTTGCGCAATGTAAAGTTGAGCGGTGGCGGAAAGACGCCTTTTATCACGATGAAAGTTTTTGATTAAGTATTTAAATAAGCGAGTGGTATTCAAGACATATTTCTTTGAATCCTCAGACATTAGAGAAATATCCGGTTTTAAATCAAGATAGGGTTTGGTGGAATTTTGTTCCAACAATTTAGTTGCTTGATGTTTGTATTTTCTTTCATTTTCAGCAAATCCCAGTAAAACGGAAACAGCATCCAAAATTCTTCCCGCGCTTGAAGTTTTTTGACAATTAAAATTTTGTTGCATTTGATTGTGCAAAAGTTGAAATTCATTTTTAGAATAGTATTTTTTAACAAAACGGAAAGTTAAATTTTTCCCAAAATCATCATTACTAGTTTCTATTTTAGGCAAAACACTTATGAGCATTCTTGCCGGTTCGCGAATTGCCAAATCTCCGCCAATCATTGTTTGATATTCTAAATGTCCGATTCTCTCAATCCCTGTTTTTTTTGAGATAAAAAAGCATTCACCTCCCCAAATTTTTTTATCTATTCCGTAGCCGGTGCCGTCCAGAGCGACGCCGTAGGCGTCGCCCGATGAAAAAGACACGCAGGAATTAAGACCTCCAATCTGCGAAAAAATATGCGCATAATGATGTTGAACTTGAATATGTTTTGCTTTGAATTTTTTGGCTAATGATTTCCCCCATAGAGTTGTTTTCATTTCGGGGTGCAAATCAGTCAAAATTATGTTCGGTTTAAGATTTTTATCTTTTAGAAAATTAAAAATTGCTTGCTGGAAGTTTGCAAAGTTATTTTCATTTAATAAATCGCCAAAGTTTTTGGAGGTATAAGTTTTCCCAGAATAAAAAACAGAAAAATTCCCTGCGGATTCCGCTCCGAGAGCTAAAATGATATCCCGATAATTTTTAGCAACATCAACGGAAATTTTTTTCATTGATTTGCTCATAGTTTTTTTATGTGATAAAATTGCCGTGTATTTAATGATAAAACAAACCACAAGATAGAACAAATGGGAAGTGTGATAATTGATTTGTCGGGAAATTAAATTTAGTTTGGAAAAAATGAAAAAAAAACAAAAACCAAAAATAGCCATAGTAAGTTTAACATCTTGCGAGGGTTGTCAATTTGCCCTGTTGGACTTGGGTGAAAAATTTTTAAATTTAATGGAAAAAGTGGAAATGGTTGATTTTCGTTTGTTGGAGGATGAGGAAGATGCCGGTGAAAAATTGGATATTGGCATTATTGAAGGAAATCCGATAACAAAAGAAAATGAAAAAACTTTAAAAAAACTAAGAGAGAGAAGTAAGATATTGGTTGTTTTGGGGAACTGCGCGGCGATGGGTGGCGTTCCGGAGATTAAGAATTATCAAGAGGGAGTAAATACTATTAAGCACGTTTATAAATATATTCAAGGAATTGAAAATCCGGAAATAAAAGAAGTGGATAATTTTGTTAAAGTTGATTTTACTTTTCCCGGATGTCCGATAACCGGAAAAGAGTTTTTAAAATATTTTCCGATTTTATTGGAAGTTGCCAAAAGTCGGGACTTTAGTAATATGCCGAAAATACCGGATCAGCCGGTTTGCGTTGAATGCAAAGCGAAGGGCAACAAATGTTTGCTTTTGGAAAATAAGCCTTGCTTTGGTCCAATGATTTTAGGTGGTTGTGATGCGGTATGTCCGACAGCGAGGATGGGTTGTCAGGGCTGTCGCGGTTTACGGCCAAAAGGAAATATTAAAGCTATGAAAGCAACATTGAAAAAGATGATGACTGATGAGGAATTTGAAAATGTGACAGAAATTTTTGGATTAAGAGATGATATTGAGGAAAAATTAAAGATGTAATTTAAAAATAAATCATGGAAATAAAAATAAATCATATAAACAAAATGGAAGGTCATGCCGGTTTTATGGCGAGTGTTTTAGATGGTGATGTTAAATCCGCCAAGTTGGAAGTTAAGGAAGGTATTCGTTTGATTGAAGGAATTTTGATCGGAAGACATTATAAAGATGTGCCGATTATTGCTCAGAGGATTTGCGGTATTTGTCCGGTTGTGCATAACCTTACTTCAATTAAGGCGATTGAGAAGGCGATGAATGTGCAGGTATCGGAAGAGACCGTTATTTTAAGAAAACTTTTGGAATCCGGACAAATTATTCACTCCCATGCGTTACATTTATTTTTCTTGTCTTTGGCGGATTTGTTGAATATAGATAATGATTTAAAAATGGTGAAAAAATACCCGGAGGAAACGAAAATGGTCATAAAAATAAGAGAATTCGGAATGGATATAGTTAAAATTATCGGTGGGAGAGTAATTCACCCCTTAACAAATGAGATTGGCGGTTTTAAAAAAATTCCAAGTTCCGAAGAGATACAAAAATTGATTTTAAAGGGGGAGAATGTTTTGATGACGGCCATAAAGTTGGGAAAGTTTCTTAAGGACATTAAAGTTCCCGATTTCAAAAGAGAAACGGAATATGTTTCTCTTCATAAAGATGGAGAGTATGCGATATATGATGGAGATGTGATTTCAAACAAGGGGTTGCATATTCCCGTTGAAAAATTTGAGAATAATTTTATGGAATTGCAACGACCGAGAGAAATTATTAAAAGAGTAAAATCTGACGGCAAAACCAGTTATATGGTCGGAGCAATTGCCAGGATCAACAATCAGTCTGAAAAATTGCTTCCACGATCTGAAGAGTATTTAAAATCTTTAAATTATGTTTTGCCGGATTATAATCCCTTCCATAATATATCTTATCAAATGGTGGAAGTAATTCATTTTATTGAGGAAAGTTTGCGTTTGCTAAAGATGATTGGGCATATAAATATGGAAAACGCTCTTACGAAGAAATTTGAAGTTGTTGCCGGGGAGGGAGTATCGGCGGTGGAAGCTCCCAGGGGCACCCTTTATTATTACATAGATATAGATGAAAAGGGATATGTCAAGAACGCAAATATCATTACTCCGACGGCACAAACCCTTTCCAATTTGGAAGATGATATTAAAGCTTATTTGCCGGAGATTTTGGATTGTACCAAAAATGAACGTACGCAAAAATTGAGAGGATTTATCCGGGCATATGACCCTTGCATTTCTTGCGCCGTTCATTAATAATTTTTTTAATAATCATTTTATTATGCATGATTTTTTACTTGCCAAGGAAATTTTAAGCGAAGTTTCCAAAATTGTTGAGGAAAATAATTTTAGAAATGTTTCGGAAGTTTTCTTGGAGATTGGCACGATTGAAATGGCGCATGACGGTTTGGATGCGCACACAGAAGATATCAGTATTGAGAATTTAAAGTTTGGATTGGAAAGTATTTCCAAAAACACTCCTTTGGAAAAGGTAAAGTTTAATATTAAAAAGGTGGATGGTAACGATTGGAAGATAAAAAAAATAAAATAGCGGGTTATTTTTTCTTTTTTAATTTTGTCAAATAATATCTTAATAATTTTGATTGTAGTTTATTAAGAATTCTCAATAATTCTCTGTCGGACAGTTTTCTGTGTCTGGCATTTTCCGCCAGTTTTATATTGGCTATGTATTTATCCATTAATTCATAAAATAAATCATCATCAAGGTTGATTTTATGATAGGTGCTCATTTTTTTCACCAAAAGCATAGACAAGTAATCCCCGTTTGATTTTATGTCATTTTCTTTTATTTTTTCTTGAAAAATATCAAGGTATTTCATATATTTTACAATTTTTTGGCAATATTTCCTTGTTTCCGTTCGCCAGTATTTTTTTGATTTGCCTCTTACTCTAAGTCCTCCATTATAAACAGACAAAAGCTTTATTTGCGCCGATTCAATGTCGCCTTTTTTAAAATCGGAAACTCCAACATTGTAATGTTTGAAAAGCATCGCAAAATATATTTTTCCAAAAGCTCTTCCATAGTTACCGTTGTTTTTAATTATGACCTTCAATTCCTCAATGTCGTCATCGGATAATTCTTCCGATTTCGGTCCATCAAAATCTAAGTTGATTTTGCGATTAAGTATGTGTAAATATCTGATAATATCCTTGATTGTTTCCGGCATAACTTGCATAACACCAACGGCTCCAAACTTTGACTCGGCGTCCGGTTTATATTTTGATTCTTTGAGTTGAGTGGCAATTAAAAAATTTTTAGTGAATACTTCCGGAGGAATAAAACCCTCTTTTTGATATATTTCATGATACGACAACAAAACGTTCTCAGCCAACATCTCCATTTCGGATAAAGTTTCTTTTTTTTCTGTGCGCTTTTGCTCATTTTTTGATGAATCATTTGGTTTTTCTGCGTTTTGTTGAAATTTGTCATCTTTTTGCGCGTTTTCTTTTGGTTTTTTGGATTCTTCTCGCGGAAAATTTTCTTTCTTTGAGTTTTTATAAAAAGTTTGAAGTTTTTTTATTAGAGTGGTCATTCTTAGAGGATTTTTTTCAATGGTTTCATTCCCAATAAGTAACGCTCCGGTGATAATTGCCGTTTTCTTTAAAAAAGTTCTTCGGTCAAATTTTCTCTTCGGTTTTTTTTCGGGTTGTTCCATTTTTGGAGATATTTTTTCAAAATCCAACATATGGTTTATTTGTATTTTTAGCGTTTATGATAACATTATTGCACAAAATCAGTGAAATTGCTAGAATGAAATGGTAAATTATTTACATTTTTTAAAATGATTGCCAAACTAAAAGGACAATTGGATTCTTTGGAAAATAATTATGCCATAATTGATGTTGGTGGTGTTGGGTACCAAGTAAATTTAACGAGTTTCGCTTTTGGAAAGTTGGCCGGCAAAAAAAAAGTTGAAATCTATGTTCATACTTATGTTAGAGAAGATATTTTGGCGTTATACGGTTTTTTGGATATAGCGGAGAAGGAAATGTTTGAATTATTGATTTCCATTTCTGGAATTGGCCCGAAAGCGGCCATGGGAATTTTGTCAATTGCGGAGCCAAAAACAATCCGGGTAGCCATTTTGAATAATGATTATTCTGTTTTAACAAAAGTTTCCGGTGTTGGGAAGAAAACCGCTGAAAGAGTCATCTTAGAACTAAAAAACAAAGTTGCCGATATGCCCGTAATTGATAAAAATGAAGTTGTCGCCGATAACGATGCTTTGGAAGCATTGCAGTCAATGGGTTATTCCGTTTCGGAAGCTCGTGAGGCGTTAAAATCAGTTCCGGCAGAAATGCAAGACGTTAGTGAAAAAATAAAAATGGCGTTAAGAGAGTTGGGAAAAAAATAATTTTAAAAATATGTGCAAGTTTATACAAAAAAATTCTCCTGATGGAGGGTTTTTGCAATCGGATATTTGGAAAAAGTTTCAAAGAAGTGTTGGTGGGGATGTTTACTCAATTAAGGAAAATGGTTTTTGGGCAAACATTATAATACACAAACTTCCTTTGGTCGGTAAATATTTTTATGTTCCGCGAGGTCCGGTTTTTAAAGAAAAGGGAGAGGTGAAAAAGAGTTTGAAAAAGATGATTGATTTGGCCAAAAAAAATAAAATTGGCTGGATTAGAGTTGAGCCGACAAGTAAGAAAAAATTAAATATTATAAAAAAAACAATTGAAAATTCCATAGTCAAAGCTCCGCACAATATGCAACCGGAGCAAATTTTTGTTTTAGATTTGTCTGAAACGAAAGAAAATTTGCTTAAAAATATGAAATCCAAAACCAGGTATAATATAAAACTGGCGGAGAGAAAAGGTGTAATTTGCGAAGTTTATGAAAAAAATGACAGAAATTTTGAAAAAAATTTGGACGGTTTTTTGAATTTGAGTCAAAAAACAGCCAATAGGAAAAAAATCAGATTTCATAAAAAAGAGTATTTTAGAAAAATGTTGAAAAATATTCCGGATAAAAACATAAAACTTTATGTTGCCAGATATAAAGGGGAAATGGTGGTTGCTAATATTGTTGTGATTTTTGGCAAAACAATAACCTATTTGCATGGCGCCTCATCGGACAAATATAGAAATGTGATGGCGCCTTTCTTGCTTCAATGGAAAATAATTTTAGATGCCAAAAAAAAGGGGATGGTTGTTTATGATTTGGGAGGAGTTAAAACCGAGAAAGACGGGGAAAATATAATCATTTCGGAGTCAAAACAAAGCGGAATTAGCAGGTTTAAACTTGGTTTTTCTCCCGGGCAAAATCCCATTGAATTTCCGGGAAGTTATGATATAATTATAAACAAGAGCAAATATCTTATTTACAGATTTTTGCAAAAAATATTTTTTATAATAAATAATTTTAAAAAATAAACATATGATGAAATATATTATAAATTGGTCAATTATGACATTGGCGGTTTTGATAAGCGCCTATATTATTCCCGGCGTAGTGGTTTCGGGAATATTTGTCGCTTTTGTAGTGGCGTTGGTTTTGGGAATAATAAATGTTTTTTTAAAACCGATTTTGTTGATTTTGACATTGCCGATAAATATTCTAAGTTTGGGATTATTTACCTTAATAATAAATGCCTTACTGGTTTTGTTAACCGGTAGGATAGTAGATGGTTTTTATGTTGATGGTATTTGGTGGGCGATGTTATTTAGTTTACTGTTATCGGTTATCAATTTTGCGTTACATATGTTTGGTGAGAGAGATTAATTAAGATTAGTTTAATTTTTTATTACAAAACTCTATGTCTTTAGATGAAAAAACAATAGAAGAGCTGAAAGAAAAATTAATAAGCAGGAAAAATAAATTGGAAGAAGAATTGGGACTGATTGCCAGTTCCGAAGGTGGCGAATATAGGACTAAGTTTGAGAATATTGGAGATCACAAAGATGAAAATGCCACAGAGGTGGAAGAATTTATAGAAAATGTCGCCGTGAAAGAAAGTTTGGAGCAACAACTTAAAAATGTGAAAGATGCTTTGCAAAAAATTGAAAATGGAACTTATGGAATTTGTGAGAGTTGTGGGGGGGAGATAAAAAGGGAAAGGTTAACGGTAAATCCTTCAGCCAGAAGATGTATGAAATGCGCAAAATAATTCTTTTATGAGTATTATTTATAAGCACAAGATTGTAATCGGATTGTTGATAATTTTTGCGGATCAAGTTATGAAATATTTAATCCGTCAATATGACGGGTTTTATATTTGCAATAGTGGTATTGCTTTTGGAATTTCTATTCCTTCATATATAAGATGGTCATTGACCGGGATAATGTTTTTAGGATTATATTTTCTGATGAAAAAAAGTGCCAACTATGGTGTGAGGGCGTATAAATTGGGTGTGATTTTTATTTTATCGGGCGCGGTCTCTAATATTATTGATAGATTGTTTTTCGGTTGCGTTATTGATTTTATAGATATAAAAATTTTTAATTATCCGATGTTTAATGTGGCGGATATTTTTATTTTTATTGGGGCAAGTTACATTTTTATTAAAGGTGTGCTTCAAAAGTAATTTTGAAAATGTTTTTTTTGTGCTAGTATTTTAAGTGTCGTGTTTAATTTAATACATATGTCAAATAAAAAAATTTTGTTGGGATTAACAACCACCAAAAAATCTAATTGGAGAGAAAAAATAAAAGAAATTCAAAAATATGAAATAAAAGACATAGCACTTTTTCTTACGGGAATTCCTTTTGAGGAGAGAAAAGAATTATATAAACTTTTAGAAAATACAAATATTGATTTTATATACCATGCGCACTTACGAAATGATATGACCGTAGATGAGGTTAGTTATTTAAGTAGCAGGTACAATGTTCAGGCATTTAATATTCACTCTTTGCGCTCCACTTACGCTTCCGAAAAAGAATTGATTAAACACTTTAAAAGCAAAATTTACATAGAAAATACCTCGGTAGTGCCTAAGGAGGAGGAGTTGAAAGGGTGCGCCGGATTTTGTGTAGATTTTTCTCACTGGGAAGTTCAAAGGTTTACTCATTGGTATGAGTATAGAAATATGAAAAAACTATTGGAAAAATATAAAATCGGTTGCTCTCATATTTCAGCCGTAAAAAGAAAATTGAAAATATTTTCTTACGACAATCACAACGCTAAAGATTATAAGAATTTCAATTATTTAAGTAAATATAAAAAATATTTACCGGAGTTTATGAGCTTGGAATTGGAAAACAGTTTTGCCGAACAAATGAAGATTAAAAATTATATAGAAAAAAATATTTTAAACAGTTAACTTTTGTATGTTTGCTTTTCAGAATTTATTTATGAATTTGGGCTTGCCTAAGGTTTTAGCGGGAGACTTGTCTTTTTTGACATTCTTTTTTTTAATAAGTGTTGCCTTTGGAATGGTGATAGGAAGATTTCGTTTAATAAATGTTTTAATAAATGTTTATATAGCGATAGCTATTTTGACTGTTGTTCCGGTGGAAATTTTAAGACCACACTCTCTGGCAACATTATTTGTTTTTATTGTTTCAATTTTAATTCTTACATTGATGGACAGCCATCTTTTTGATATTCATATTTCCGGTTCCGGAGGAAGTTTTTTTTGGAGATTGTTTGTGATGAGTTTTTTTGAGGCGGGACTGATTTTCAGTGTAATGATTTCATTTTGGGGAAAAGAAGTTGCCGGGAGTTATTTTTCTATGGAAATTTATAATTTGTTTGCTTCTACTTACGCGAGAATTTTTTGGATGTTGGCGCCATTGTTTATTTTGTTTTTCATAAATAAAAAAGAAAAATAAATATGGAGAATAATGAGGA
>CAZRUH010000020.1:0-12126 GCA_964603325.1 uncultured Bdellovibrionales bacterium | reverse complement strand
AGAGACTTGGGAATAGTTATGAGTAATTGGAATTAGGAAAAGAAAGAGAAAGAAAAGAAAATAAGAAAAACAAGAAATAAATTAAAACTAAAATATTACCATATTATGTAATATGGTAATGAAAGGATGGAAGAGTAAATTTTAATTTTTGACCATATTTCAGAAAAGAGGTGATAAGAAATCAGTTTATTTGCAAAAATAGAAAATTTTTTAGATAAAAGTATCGGTGGAAATTTAAAAAATATTTAGAATTGTTTTAGAAAAAAAGTTATGGTTGATTATTAAGAAATTATTTACAAATCTACAGTTTGTGTCATACTGTATTTGATATTGGAAAAATTAAGATTAAAATTTTATGAAAAAATATAAAGCAACAATAGGAATGGAAATACATGTGGAGCTGAAAACAAACTCTAAAATGTTTTGCTCTTGCAAGAATGAACTGGAATTAGATAAAAAACCGAACACAAATATTTGTGAAGTTTGTACGGCTCAGCCGGGAACCTTGCCGGTTCCAAATAAAAAGGCGATTAAATTTGTTCAGTTGGCCGGATTAGCTCTAAATTGTTCTTTGTTAAGTGATACAAAATTTGATCGGAAAAATTATTTTTATCCGGATATCCCAAAGGGATACCAAATATCTCAATATGAGCAACCCCTTTGCGAAAAAGGAAAATTAAAAATAAACGGAAGAAATATCGGCATTACAAGAATTCATCTGGAAGAAGACACCGGAAAACTTACTCACCCCAAAGGGGTGGATTATTCGTTGGTGGACTTCAATAGAGCCGGTGTTCCTTTAATGGAATTGGTGACAGAACCTGACTTTGAAAATGGAGAAGATGCAAGAATTTTTTGTCAGAAATTGCAACAAATTTGTCGTTACATAAAAATAAGTGATGCTGATATGGAAAAGGGTCAAATGAGGTGTGAGGCCAATGTATCTCTATATGCAGAGGGAGAGGACAGATTGAGTGGAATTAAGGTTGAGGTTAAAAATATAAATTCTTTTAAGTTTGTTGAAAAAGCCATTAATTACGAAATAAAAAGGCAACGAGAGGCGTTGGAAAAAGGGGAAAAAATCGTTCAAGAAACGCGAGGATGGGATGCCAATCACAACAAAACCCTTTCCCAAAGAACGAAAGAAACAGCTGCTGATTATAGGTATTTTCCGGAGCCGGATATTCCTCCGATGAAATTTGATAGTGAATATTTTAAAAAACTTGAAATGGAATTGCCGGAACTTCCCGAGAAAAAAATAAAAAGGTTTTTGAGTGAATATAGTTTAAACAAGCAAGATGCGGAATTATTAACTAATGATAAAGACATTGCCGATTATTTTGAGAAAGTTGTCAGTGAGATTGATGAAAAAATAAAAGCCAAAGAAGCTCAATCAGAGAGAAATAAATTGATCAGGTTGGCAAGCAATTATTTTAATACGGAATTGAGAAAAATGTTAACGAATAAACAAGAAAAAATATCAGAAATCAAAATTACGCCGGAAAACTACGCAGAACTTATTATGTTTGTGGCAGATGGAAAAATAAATTCCAGCGCAACGCAAATTGTGCTCCATGAAATGTATGAGACCGGAGGAGATCCGTCTCAAATTATTGAAGAAAAAAATTTAGCGCAGATGGACAATGATGATGAGTTAAAAAAAACCGTGAACTCTGTGATTGAAAAAAATCCGAAATCGGTATCTGACTATAAAAATGGAAAGGATAACGCACTTAAGTTTTTAATGGGCCAAGTGATGAAAGAAACTCAAGGAAAGGCAAATCCGCAAAAGGCAATGGAAATGATAAAGAAAAAAATAAGTCTTTAGTATTTTTAGGTTATATTTTCTATAAACACTCTTTAAAAATTTCTGATTACTTTTTGGGAGTTTGACAGTGAGTAAATATTATTGACGCAGGTAATCTGAAACTTCTTTTTCTATGGAGTTATAATTTGACAGCCATTTTATCCTTTTATCTTTGTTAAACCAAGTTATTTGGCGCTTGGCATAGTTTTTTTCCGTCAAGTAAATTTTTTCCTCCAATTTTTTCAGAGAGGCGATTTCTCCTTTTAAGTATTGGGGAATTAGCTTAAAGCTCAGGCCGAAACTTTCAATTTTCTCCCAACTCAAAACAGAGTGCAGTTTTTTGATTTCGGCAATCATTCCTTGCTTCATCCTTGTTTTTACATTTAATTTAATTCTTTTACGTAAATTTTCTTTTTCTCGTTGAATTCCGATTTGTAAAAATTCCCAATTTCTTTTTTTAGACAAATTTATAACGGGAACCTTTCCCAGTTTTTCGCAAATTTCCAGTGCTCTAATCAGGCGAACCTTATTTTGTCTATCAATTGTTTTTGCTCGTTCAGAATCAATTTTTTTTAATTTATCAAACAATTGCTCTGTACTTTCTTTACTTAATTTTTCTCGCAGACTCCAATTGGGCTTTACTTTCGGAAAAATCATATTATCAACTATCGCCTTAATCCAAAAACCGGTTCCGCCACAAATAATAGGCACTTTTTTGCGTTTTAAAATGTTTGCAATTACTTCTTCGGATTGTCTTTTAAACTTGGCGACACTATATTCTTCGGTTGGATCTGTAATGCCGATAAAGTAGTGAGGCACATCACTATTAAGCGCGTATGTTTTATAAACAAAGTTTCTGTTTGTTGTATGTGTGGCTTGAGCGTTAATAGGTGAGACCGGTACGGCCCCACTGTTAATTTCCATTCCTCTGTAAATTTGTCGGCTATCTGAGGAAATAATCTCTCCGTTGAATTTTTTGGCAAGCTTAATAGCCACAGATGACTTTCCTGACGCCGTTGGTCCAAGTATAACAATTATTTTATTATTGATATTGTTCATAATTAAAATTATTTTGATATTTTTCCTTCCAAGTTCCAAATATTTGCTTTGATAATTTTCATTTTGATAAATTTTCCCACCAAATTGTCTTTAGTGGTGGCGGGCAATTTTACATTTTTCATAGTTCTGGTCTTTCCGTAGTAAAAACCGTTTTTTTTGTTTTCAATCAAAACATCAAATTCTCGGTTTAAATAAAATTTTTCATTATTATCCAAGCAAGATTTTTTTAAAATTTTATTAAGATATTTTTCCCGATATTTTTTTTCGGCTTTGGAAACATTATCATTCATATTCCAAGCGGCGGTTCCGGGGCGAGGGGAGAATTGTCCGAAATAAACCATATCATAATTTACTTTGCGCATTATTTCGGCAGATTTTTGAAATTGTTTTCTTGTTTCTCCGGGAAAACCAACAATAATATCCGTGGTTAAAGAGTATGCCTTGCCAGGCTTGTTTTTGGAAAACTCTTTCTTAATTTTTTTAATCAATTTCAAATAGTTTTTTCCGGTGTATTTACGATTCATTTTTTTTAGAATTTCGTCATCTCCGGCTTGTATCGGTAAATGAACATATTCACAAACTTTTTCCAAAGAGGTAATGGTTTTGATGAGATTATCACTCATATCTTTTGGGTGCGACGAAATAAATCTTATCCAAAAATTTCCGGGTAATTTATTTATCATTTTTAGTAATTTGGAAAAATTTATTTTTTGTTTTTTAAAATTTCCTTGATAACTGTTTACATTTTGACCAAGCAGAGTGATTTCTTTGTATCCATTTTTAATAAGATTTTTGATTTCGGTTAAAATTTCTTCAACCGGTCTGGAAATTTCTTTGCCTCGCGCATAAGGCACGACGCAGTAAGAGCAGAAGTTATTGCAACCGGTCATAATCGGTATTTGCGCTTGGAAAGAATTTTTGTATTTTGGCTTTATTTTAAGATAATGTTTGGAAACATATTTTAATTGGGTGTAATTTTTATTATTTAAAAAAACACTGACTTTTCGTGGAAAATTATTTATGGAAACAAAAATATCAACTTTATTTTTTAATCTTTTTTTAACATCCGGACGACCGGCGACACATCCGGTAAGAATTATTTTTTTTTCCGGAAAATTTTTACGCAAATTGTGTATTTGTCCATAAACACGATCTTCAGCCATTTGACGAACTCCGCAAGTATTAAAAATTACCAAAGACGCATATTCTATTTTTGGGGTTGGTTTCATTTGGAAACTTTCCAGAAAAGCAGACAATCGTTCGCTATCGGAAAAATTCATTGCGCAACCAAATGTTTTTATATAATATTTATCAATCATAATTATTTTTAGTTACAATACCATTAGCATAAGCAATTTATTTTATTTTTTCAATAGTGGATTGTTTAAATAATTCAAAAAAAGTTTCAAATATTAACCGGATGACTTAATTTATTTGAGCGTTATTTTAAATGATTTGATGCGTATCCTTTACATTAAGTTAAATTGATGATAGATTTAGTATAATAAATTAATTTAATCATTGGCATTCTTGATAGTGATAGAGTCAAGTTTTTGAGTTTGTTTTATATGTCAGAAAAAAAAGTAAAAGAATCAACTAAAGATAATAAAAAAATTAAAATTCCCAATCCGGTGATGGTTAAGAAGTTTTCGGAACTCTTGGGATTGTCAATTTCCAGTGTTATTACAGAATTGATGAAAAATGGAATTATGGCTACCATAAACGAAGAAATTGATTTTGAAACGGCCAGCATAATAGCCAGTGATCTCGGTTTTGAAGTTGAAGAAGATCTAAATATCCATGAGGGTAAATTAACATTGGAAAAAGTTCTTGATATTTGCAAAAAAGAGCAAGAATCAGAAGAAAATCTTCCAAGTCGCCCCCCGGTGGTTACAATATTGGGACACGTTGATCATGGAAAAACAACATTATTGGATACCATTCGCAAAGGAAATGTTGCATCTCGTGAGGCCGGAGGCATTACTCAGCATATTACAGCGTATCAAGTTAAAAAAAGAGGAAAAACAATTACCTTTATTGACACACCCGGGCACGAAGCTTTTTCCGCAATGAGGGAAAGGGGGGTGAGTATCGCTGATGTGGCTATTCTTGTTGTTGCTGCCGATGATGGAGTTAGACCGCAAACAAAAGAGGTGATTAAATATTTAAAAGAGAAAAAAATTCCCACAATTGTGGCAATAAATAAGATAGATAAACCGGAGGCAAATTCTCAAAAAGTAAAGCAGGAATTGGCGGAAAATGAAATGGTTATTGAGGAATGGGGGGGAGAGGTTATTGCCAATGAAATTAGCGCTAAAAACAATATGGGAATTGATGATCTTTTGGACAGTGTTTTGCTGGTTTCCGAGGTTTTGGAACTTAAAGCTAGTGACAAAAATGATGGCTTGGGTATAGTTCTGGAATCTCACTTGGACCCCAAAAAAGGACCGGTAACAACGGTTTTAATAAAAACGGGAATGTTAAAGGTGGGACATGATATAGTGATAGGAGATACTTTTGGGCGTATAAAAAGAATGGAAAATTATGCCGGAGAACAAATTGATTTCGCCGGACCATCCAGCCCGGTTATTATTATGGGTGCTCAAAAAACACCGGAAGTTAACGATGTTATTCAAGTCGCAAAAAAAGAAGTTATTGCCAAAATGAAATCAAAAAGAGGGATTTCCGATAATTTGATTAAGGCCGGAGGGAATAAAGAATTAAATAAAAAAATTGAAGAAGGTAAAATAAAAAGACTTGATATAATTATGAAGGCAGATGTTCCCGGATCTCTGGAGGCTATTGATCAAATTCTTTCTACGATAAAATCTGAAGAGGTTATTTGGGAGTATGTAAATACCGGGATTGGAAATATTACGGAATCGGATGTTAAATTGGCGGAAAGTTCAAACGCAATCATTTTTGGTTTTAATGTTAACATTACCGCCGTTGCGAAGAGAATGGCTGAAAAATCCAATATTAAGGTAGAATTGTTTGATATTATTTATGAATTGGTTGAAGATGTTAAAGACAAGATGTCGGAATTATTGCCACCGGAAATTATTAGAACGGACTTGGGACGCTTGAAAGTTCTGGCAATATTTAAGAACGGAAAAACGGATATGATTGTTGGTGGAAGAGTTATCGATGGAGATGCTGTAAACAAATCGTTGGTGGAGATTAAAAGAAAGGGTGAAATAGTCGGCAGAGGAGAGATTTCCAATTTGCAACAAAATAAAAAACCGGCGGAAAAAGTTGGATCCGGAAATGAATGTGGCATTACCTTTGTTGGTAAAACAAAAATTGAAGAAGGTGATATTTTAATTTTTTACAAAGAGGAGGAGAAAAAAAGAAAATTGTAAAAAATTTCTTGAAATTTTTTTAAAATTATGTCTTTGCGTACAAAAAAGGTAAACTCTTTCATAAAAGAGCAAATATCGGAGATATTTAATCGGGAATTAAACTTAAAACCGGGAGTTTTTTTGACAGTTGTTAAGGTTGACACAACAAATGATATGAGATATACTCGTATATTTATCAGTGTTTTTCCCGACGTTGATAGAAACTATGTTTTGGTGGCGTTAAAAAATGAAAAAAAGCGTATTCAGAAAGCCCTTAATGCTAAAATGAGTATGAAAATTATTCCAAAAATAATATTTAAACTTGATACTACTGAAGCGGATGCCGACAAAATAGAGAAACTTCTGAAAACAATAAAGAGAGGTGTTTGATATGAAATTTGAAAAAGAGTTTAAAACAATTAAATATATTATAGATAAATCCAAAAAAATTCTTTTATTTGCTCACAGTCGCCCCGATGCTGATACGGTTGGATCAAATTTGGCATTGTTGAGTTATTTAAAAAAGGAAGGAAAAAGTGTAGATATTGCTTGTTTTGACGAATATCCCGGTTATTTAAAAAATTTGATGGTGTATGATTTTAAAAATCCAAATAAAATTGACTTAGCGCAATACAATTCTGTTTTTGCTCTTGATAGCGTTGAAAGGGGGTTTGAAAAAATAAAAAACAAATTATCTGACAGACAAGCAGTAGTGTTGATTGATCATCATCCGGATATTTCTTTGGAGGGAGATGTTAAAATTATTGACCCGACATATTCTTCGGCATCAGAGATAATTTTTGATTTATTTGATTTTTTAAATGCGAGGATTACTAACGAGATGGCAACATTTTTATTGATGGGAATTTTGGGAGATACCGGTAATTTACAACATTCCAACACAACGCCAAAAGTTATGCATACCGCTGCCAACTTATTAAACAAAGGGGCTTCAGTATCAAAAATATCAAAAGTTATTTTTTCAGGAAACAGTTTTGCTACATTGAAATTATGGGGGAGAGCGCTGGAAAAAGCAAAAATAAACCCTCGCAATAAAATGATTGCTACGGTTATTACATTAAAAGATTTAGAGGAGTGTGATGCAACCTATGATGATGTTGCTGAAATTTCTTCAATATTGAACACCGCTCCGGAAACGGCTTTTTCTTTGGTGTTATCTGAGCGAGATGGCGGTATTATTAAAGGAAGTTTGCGAAGTGAAAAATATAAGGGGGTTGATGTTTCAGAAATTGCTCATCAATTCGGTGGTGGAGGGCACAAATTGGCCAGCGGTTTTGAAATTAAAGGCAAGATTTTGGAAACTGAAAATGGCTGGAAAATTATTTAGAAAATAAATTCAAATCAAATATATTGAATTTGATTCTTTAAACTTTATGAAAATAGCTATTATTTCCGATGTTCATAACAATATTTCCAATTTAAAAAAAGTTATAAATTATTGCAAAATTAATTATATAAAAAAAATAATTTGTTGCGGAGACTTGGCATCAAAAGAAACGTTGGATTATTTTTGTAATAATTTTCCCGGAGAGATATATTATGTCTTTGGAAATATGGATGATGCTTTTCTAAAAACGGAATTATTTGGCGGGATTAAAGAAAGCGCTGTTAACTATAAAAACGCCAAAGTGTTTAGATATGTGGGAAATTTAAAAATTAAAAATAAAAATATTCTTTTTGTACATTTCCCGGATATGGCAAGGAAGTTGTGTCAAAAAGAAAAATGCGACGTGGTTTTTTATGGTCATACGCACAAACCTTGGGAAGAATATGTAGAGAAATGCAAGATGTTAAATCCGGGAAATGTTGCCAATGAATTTTATCCACCAAGTTTTGCCGTTTGGAATATTGACGAGAATAGTTTTATTTTGGTAAAGATAAACGGTCTAAATTGATAAAAATTTGCCAAAAAGCTATTGTTTAGTTAAACTAAACAAGAAGATTTTATTAAAAAACAGATAGATAAAATTATTTTGATTTATGTTGGAAAAAATATTAAGAGTTTTTAAAGTAAAAGAGTTGAGAAATAAAATATTGTTTGTATTGGCTATTTTAGCTATCTTTAGGCTGGCGGCGAATATCCCGCTACCGGGAGTGGACACAGCTCAATTAAAATCGTTTTTTGAAAATAATCAGCTATTTGGAATGATGAATATGTTTTCCGGAGGTGGTCTATCTAAAATTTCCATAGTTTTATTAGGTGTCGGACCATATATTACTTCTTCCATTATTTTTCAATTGCTGACAATGATTTTTCCCGCGTTGGAAAATTTGCAAAAAGAAGAAGGTGAAGCCGGAAGACAGAAAGTCAATATGTGGACAAGATGGGCAACCGTTCCGTTGGCTATTGTGCAAACTTTCGGTATGGTGACTCTATTGAAAAATCAGGGAATATTGGGAAATATTAACGCTTTTGATATGTTTACCATAATAGTTGTGGCAACGGCGGGAACCATTTTTTTAATGTGGTTGGGAGAATTGATAACGGAGAAAGATATTGGAAACGGAGTGTCGCTGATTATATTTGCCGGAATTGTTGCCGGGCTACCGAGTGCGACATCCAGAATGTTGGCGACATTTGATTCAACCGATTTTTTGAATTATTTGATGTTTGCAGTTGTTGGATTGATTACGATAGTTGGTGTGGTTATTATCAATGAGGGACAAAGAAATATTCCAATTTCATATGCTAAAAGAATTCAGGGCAGTAAAACTATGGGAGGGACCTCTACTCATTTACCGTTGAGAGTAAATCAAGCGGGGGTGATACCGATAATTTTTGCCATCTCTATTATGCTTTTCCCGGGAGTTATTGCCAACTTTTTTGTTAATGCGGATAATCAAACGGTGGCGAATATTGCAAGATTTGTTTCTCAATTATTCCAAAATAAATGGTTTTATGACACTCTTTATTTCCTTATGGTTGTTTTGTTTACCTATTTTTATACGGCGGTTGTCTTTGATCCCAATAAAATTTCTGAAAATTTGCAAAAACAAGGGGGGTATATACCGGGAATTCGTCCGGGAAAGGCAACGGCTGATTATTTGTCTAAAATAATAAACAGAATCACCTTATCAGGATCTATTTTTTTGGGAGCTGTCGCCATTTTGCCTTTAATTGTTCAGAATGCAACGGGAATCAATAGTATGAGTATCGGAGGAACAAGTATTTTGATAGTGGTGGCGGTAGTTATTGAAATGATTAAACAAATAGAGGGTCAATTGGTTATGCGGGATTATGACGGATTTTAATTTTAATTTTTTATGTCAGATATTTCTATTAAGAGCGATTTTGAAATAGGATTAATGAGAGAAAGTGGGCGGAGATTGGCTTTGGTTATGGAAAAGATAATAGATGCAATTCATCCGAATGTTAGCACTTGGGAAATTGACAAATTGGCGGAAAAAATGATTTTTGAATTGGATGGAGAACCATCGTTTAAAGGATATGGTGATGGAGAAAATTCTTTTCCGGCTACGATATGTGCATCTATAAATGAAGAGATTGTTCATGGAATACCGACAAAAAGCAGGATATTGAAAGATGGGGATATTTTTAAGATTGATATTGGTATGAAATATAAGGGATGGCATTCTGATATGGCGCGAACAGTAGCGGTTGGTGAAGTTGATAAAAATACTCAAAAAATTATAAAGGTGGTTAGAAGCGCTTTTTATAAAGGAGTATCTGTCATAAAAGAAGGGAAAACTTTAGACAATTATTCCAAAGCTGTTCAAAAGTTTGTTGAAAAAGAAGGATTTTCTGTTGTGCGAAATTTGGTCGGGCATGGGATTGGAAGAGAACTTCATGAGAATCCTCAAATACCCAATTACTTTGATAAGAAAAAAAATAAATTTAAATTAAAAAGAGGGATGACGTTTGCGCTGGAACCAATGATAAATGCCGGAAAACATGAGACAATTTTAAGTAATGATGGGTGGACGTTCAAAACTGCTGACAATTCTTTGAGCGCTCATTGGGAAAATACGGTGGCAATAACAAAAAATGGTGTGGAAATTTTGACTGAAATAGAATAATGAATAAAAATAAAAAAAATTATCTGGGAATTGATTGGGGAGAATCAAAAATCGGGATTTCTTTTTCTGATTGTGAAACAAGAATGGCTTTTTCTTATACGATATTAAAGAATGATAAGAATATTATAAAAAATATTGCGGGGATAGTGCGCAAAAAAAACATTGGTGCGATTATTATTGGAGTCCCTTTTTACAATTTTAAAAATGGAAAATTTGGTGGTGAAAAATTGGGAAAAAAAATTAAAAAAATTTTTGGTGATAAAGTGAAAATTTTTTATCAAAACGAAATTTTCAGCACCAAAACTGCTCAGAAGAATTTAATTGAAAAAAACAGCAAAGATATAAAAAATGATGATTCCGAAGCTGCCAGGATAATATTGGAAAGCTGGTTTGAAAGTGATAAAAATAATGAAAAACAAACTTCGTCTTAAATAAGAAATATTGCTTGACATATTTTTTGGGTGTATTATTTAGATGTTAATTTGGTGTTTGAAAACAAAATGAAAAATAAATTGGATAAATTATTTGAACCTCAGTCAGTGGCTATTATAGGAGCTACGGACAAGAAAGGAAAAATAGGAAATATCATTGCAAAAAATCTTTTGCAGTTGGGGTTTGAAGGAAATATTTATTTCATCAATCCCAAACATAGAATGCTTTTTAACGAAAAATGCTACGGAAAAGTAAGTGATATAAAATCAGATATTGATTTGGCTATTGTTGCGGTTCCTGCAAAATTTGTTAATCAAATAGTTTTTGAATCAAAAGATAAAATTAATAATTTTGTAATTATTTCCGCAGGTTTTTCTGAGATTGGAAATGGAGGAAAGAAAAGAGAAGAAGAATTGTTGAGAATGGCAAATCAATATAATATAAATATTCTCGGTCCGAATTGTTTGGGTTTTATTTCTCCCAAAATTAGTTTAAACGCTTCTTTCTCAAGCGGAATGCCGAAAGGTGGTGGAATTTCTTTCATTTCTCAGTCCGGAGCGTTGGCTGTAGCGATGATTGATATGGCGGACAGGGAAGGTTTTGGTTTTTCCAGAGTTATTTCAGTTGGAAATAAGATGCAAATAGACGAAACCGCGCTATTGAAATATTTGCAAAAAGATAAAAAAACAAAGATTATCGCAATTTATGCGGAAGGAATAAAAAATGGAAAAAAATTTATTGATATTGCTAAAAAGGTATCGTTAAAAAAACCGATAATTATTTTAAAAGCCGGCAGAAGTGAAAAGGCAAAAAACGCTATCGCTTCTCACACCGGAGCATTGGCGGGTAGCGATAAAGTGATGGATGTTGCTTTTAGGAAAGCCGGAATTTTGCGAGCTGATAGTTTGGAAAACTTTTTTGATTTGATAAAATTTATTTCCAATTTTAAAAAAATCAAAAACTTCAGAACCTCAATAATTACCAACGCCGGTGGTCCGGGAGTTTTGGCGGTAGACAATTTTGATAATACCAATATTGAGTTGGTTGATTTTTCTGAAATGACAAAAGACAAATTACGAGAGATATTGCCAAAAGAAAGTTCGGTAAATAATCCGATTGATTTACTTGGAGATGCTGATGAGAAAAGATACGAAAATGTTTTGGATATTTTAAAAAATGAAAATGTGGGCGTAATTATATGTTTACTAACAGCTCAAGATCAAACACCTGTTGAAAAAATAGCTGATGTTCTTGTAAGGCAATCGACCGAAAGTTCGCAAGTAATTATCCCTGTTTTTATAGGAGATAAAAAAATTAGAAAGGGAGTAAATATTTTGCTTGAAAACGGGTTGCCGGTTTTTAGATATTCTAAAAATGTAGCGCAAGTTTTAAATGTATTAGCGAGAAAAAAAGAAAGTTTAAATTCTG
>CAZRUH010000019.1:0-12338 GCA_964603325.1 uncultured Bdellovibrionales bacterium | reverse complement strand
AAATTATAAATATATTATTGAAAATATCAAAAACTATTACTATTTTACACCAATAGAAAAATACCTACAATGACTAATATTGCTGCGATAATTCTTTTGCTTAAATCGTCTTTTTCTTTGAGAAAAATATATCCAGCAAAAACATTTATTAAAACCGTCACCGAACTAAGAGGAGCAACGATAGAAACTTGACCCTGTCACAAGGCGATGAGATAAAAATAAACAGCCAAAGCAAAAATTACCCCTGTTATAAAATAATACTTTTTACCTACTTTATTATGATTAAATTCCTTTTTTAAACTTGCAATACTCCTACGCTATATATTGAAAATCACCTTATGCTTATTTACATTTTGCCTATACTATTTTGCAAGATTGTTTTTATGTTTGGCCCTAAGTTATTAACGAATTTTCTATCGGCAATAAAATTTTCTAAATCTAAAATAACACTCTTCGTGTCAATTTTACTAACGATTTTTAATAACTCACTTTTCAATTTTTCTTTATCTTTTATTTCCAAGCAACCAAAATTAGGCTGAATACCTTTTTGCAGATACCACATTAGATCAAAATAATCACGTCCTTTCACGCCTATGAAATGTTTTCCTTCTTTGTTTGTTTTTTTCCATTGATGATAAAGTACTGCTCTAATTTTTGTAGACATTAAAGTTGGTAAGTCAAAAGTTTTAATCAAAATTGACTGATTATATTTAAAAAGTGGAATAGTTTCTGTTTTATATTTTTTGCAAAAATTAAACTCTTTAAAAATTTCTACTTTTAAAAATAGCAAATCTGTCTGCCCAGCACCACTTAGCTGTAAATCTTTTAGAATAGGAAATTTGAGATAAATTCTGAACTTTTGGTTTTTAATTTTAACTGGTAATCTAAGTTTTTCTGAAAAATATTTTTCTAAATCCTCGGCTAATTCATTGTTTTTAATCCTTTTAGAAGTGTCCACAAAGTCTAAATCCTCAGAAAGTCGCGGTAAACCATGACAATGTGCCAAAACTGATCCACCATAAAATATCAATTCACCATATTTAGGATGAGAGTAAAGATATTTTAAAGCCATAATTTGCAAATAATCTTTTAATAAATTTCTTTTATATAAATCAGACTTGTCATTATTTTCTTTTAAAATATAT
Organism: uncultured Bdellovibrionales bacterium; assembly: GCA_964603325.1. Lineage (GTDB taxonomy): Bacteria > Patescibacteriota > Minisyncoccia > Moranbacterales > UBA9337 > LSNR01. The sequence goes on along the minus strand of CAZRUH010000019.1, from coordinate 11,193 downwards.
TGTAACTCTAAAATTGTTTTATTCATACAAATCAACTAAATAATTATAAATAAGTTTCATTTTTTTTGATTTTTCCTTATTGATATATTTTTTTAATTCATCCAAGTCTTTTTTCTTTATATTCTCTAAATTCAATCTTAAAGCTTTAACCTGTTCCAATGAATTTAAAATATACTTTCTTAAATACAAAAAATCAAACACTGATTTTGCTAAAGTGGCCTCGGCAATAATAAAACCATTTTTAGTCTCATTTTTAAAACCACAAAACAACTCATCTTTCAAGTGATGATATTTAAATATCCCAAAATCATTTAGAAATTTTTTAGTTTTATTTGAAGAAATAGAAACAAAAGAATTTACAGATTCTGACAAAAGACCATACTTTTGCATAACATATTCCCCACTTAAATAACTCGGCTGATAAATATTATTAGCTACAAATTCATAATAATCATTTCGTCCGCCCTTTTGATTTAATAATTCTAAATATTCAACACTAACATACACACCTCTCTTAAGAGAAACAATTTTACCACTCTGTTTACCACGATACAAAAACTGTTTTAAATACCCTCTATCTTTGCAGACAGGCATCAAATCTTCAATGCGAAAATATGGCAATGAATTTATAGCCTCTAATATTATTTGTGAGTAATTATTTTTAACTTTTGGCATTTTATTATAAATTACTTATTTCCAATGGTATACACTTATTGTATACTATTGGAAACGCTTCGTCAATGATAAATTTACATAAATTCTCCTGAATTTTTTATATCAATAATTCTTTTAGCTTTATCAATAAGTATTTGAATATCTTTTTGAAAATCTTTTTTACTACTCCGCTTTTCTTGATTTACAAATCCAAGATTGTTCAAATCAACAGCTACAATAATATGTTTCTTATTCCACAACATAGAAACAACATTACATTCAAATCTTTTAATAATATCGCAACCACATCTCCATCCATAGCAAAGATATATGCCTCTGGTCCATGATAATAAGATCCTGTATTTTTTAAATTTTTTTGCCACAACCCCAAGTATTCAGTCGTTGCGCCCAACCACTTTTTTTCAAAACCAAAAACTCCTCTAGCAATACTATCTCCAAAAAATTAATATATTACTCATAATCTTAATTCTTAATTCTCAACTTCCTTTCCAGTCCGTTCATCGTTTTTGTAAATGCTTTTTCTAAGTTAATGTTATACTGATTGGCTATCACTATAACCGCCTATAAACAATTTGCTAATTCGTATTCTAGTTTTTTATTCACATCTTTTATTTCTCTCATTCCCTCTTTGGCTGTTATTAGCTTTGCTAAATCTGGATTAAATTCAATTTGAATTCCCATATATTTTATTTCTCATATTACTTTTTATAATAATCTTGATATTCTCCACTTTTAATTCTCTCCCACCAACCTTGATTGTTTTTATACCATTCAACTGTTTTTTTTATTCCTTCCTCAAACGAAATACTTGGCTCCCAGCCCAACTCATTTTTAATTTTATCAAAATTAATCGCATATCTTTTATCATGTCCTTTTCTGTCCTCCACATATTCAATGGAGCTTTCGTCTCTTCCCATCAATTTTAGTATTTTGTCGGTAATTTCCAAGTTTGTTTTTTCCGCATCACCACCAATACAATAAGTTTCCCCTATTTTTCCTTCACGAAGAATTTTGTCAATAGCAATGCAATGATCTTTAACATGCAACCAGTCACGAATATTTTCTCCCGTTCCGTAAACCGGAACTTTTTTGCCCTCAATTAAATTAGTCACGAAAAGAGGAATCAATTTTTCCGGAAACTGATAAGGTCCGTAATTGTTAGAACAATTGGAAATGGTTATTGGTAAATTATGAGTATGAAAATAAGATCGCACCAAGTGATCTGATGATGCTTTGGAAGCACTATAGGGACTTCTTGGATCATAAGGAGTATTTTCATTAAACGCGGGATCATCCCTTTTTAATGATCCATAAACCTCATCGGTGGAAATATGATGAAATCTTTTATTGCCGTTATTTTTGCAAGCTTCCAGCAAATTCAATGTTCCCAAAACATTTGTTTGCACAAAAATATCACTATTCTCAATAGAACGATCCACATGACTTTCCGCCGCAAAATGAACCACCGCATCTACATTTTTCACCAACTCATTGACCAATTTTTTGTCCGTAATACTGCCATGAACAAATTCATATTTTGAATTATTTTCAACGCCTTTCAAATTTTCCAAATTGCCGGCATAAGTAAGCGCATCTAAATTTACAATTTCATCGTTCGGATACTTCTCCAAAAAATAATGAATAAAATTTGCGCCAATAAAACCGGCGCCTCCCGTTACTAAAATTTTCATATCTATTTTATATAAACAAAAAATTAAAACATTTGTATCATTATAATACAAAACAGGCATTTAAAAAAGAAGGGGGGAAATTTGTCGCATTCTTTTGGTTATTTTTTCAATATCATAAACTCATTTAACTTATTAACCGCAACTCTTCTCATGCTTATTTCATTTTTTTCCTCTTGTGTAAGTTCGGCAAAACTTTTTGAGTATCCGTTCGGTTTAAATATCGGATCCCAACCAAAACCAGATTTTCCAACCGGCGAGACAATTGTGCCTTGAATGGAACTTTCAAAATAATAAATTTCCTTAAGACTTTTTGCGTAGCCGATAATAGTTTTGGTTTCTGCAATATTGTTTCCCATTTTTTCAACCATATTAAACAAACCGTCATTTCCCATTGTTTTCATAAACCACTTAATCAACGGGCCGGGCAAGCCATTAAGACAATTAAAATATAATGAGGTATCTTCAACGATAAATTCTGCCTGTTTATAACGCAAGGCTTCTAAAAGTTTTTCCTTAATAACCTTTTTTGCATCAATGTCTTGTATTTCCGGTAAATCAATATTAAGTTGTTTAACACCCGGAATAATTGCGCTAACTTCAGAAAATTTATTTCTATTTCCCGTAATAAAGTATAGAGACATAACTTTTGGAGGGTAAATTGCAAATATTAAAACACAATGCCTTCAGATATGCGAAGTCTACTGTTTCATTTGAATTATACCATGTACACCCACCTACATCAAAACAATAGTTGCAACACCTTCATAAATGCCAATTACAAATTAATGCTTTTTTGCTAATTTTTTAAAATGCATTATTTATTATATTTGGGAATTGCTTTGTCCATAACAAATTTTTAAAGAATCAACTATTTTTTTATCTTTAATATTTGTCAGGATTTTATAATATAATTTAGGAGATATAACTCTTTGATAGATTGTTGCACAATCATTAAGTGTTAATCCGTTTTGTTGTCCATATGTTTCATAAATTACATGACTTACTTCTTGAATACATTTTTCTCGATCTGAAGAAATTCCGCCATCCAGAGAACACAAAACCGTTTCAGTAATATGATGGCCTTTTCTTTTAGCCAGCAACATTTGTAAAACAAATTTATAATCGGCAGCTATTTTATAGCTTTCATCAAACATTCCAACTTCATCAAATATTTTTCTTTTAACAATCATAGTTTGATGTCGAAATGGCATTCTAAAAAATGCAACTTTTTCATTGCCTTCTTTTATGTAATCCGGCCTCCCTTCTCTTGATTTAACAATTCTATCTGCATGAATAAAATCATATTTTTCACTTTGTAAAATATTTATGCTTTTTTTAAAATAATCTAAATCAAGAAAAAAATCATCTGTATTCATTATGTGAATATAATTTCCTTTAGACATAGTTATTCCTTTATTAATTGCAGAATAAACTCCTGAGTCTCTTTCTGAAACGAGACGATTTATCCATTTTTTATGCTGATATTGTTTCAATACATCAATAGTTCCGTCTGTTGAACCTCCATCAATCACAAGATGTTCTAAATCATTCCAAGTTTGATTATGAATACTTTTCATCATCTTATTGAAGTACTTAAGACGACCATCCGCACATATATTCAAACATGGTGTAATTATGCTTATCATAATATTTTTATGTTTATTAATTCTACCATAGAGGAAGGTGAAATTTGGGTAAAAGAAAAGAATATAACCTTAAAATATATTAGCGCATTTTTCTTAAATCTTATTTGTTATGTGATGTTTAAAATTCTATTTGTACAATACTTTATAGTCTTTCAATTTCTCACAATAAATTATAGACATTGAAGATAAATAATTATCTGCAAATCGTTCGATGACTTTTAAAAAATCTTTGATCTTTAATTTGAATAAATATTTATTTTTCTGGTGGTCAGAATTAAAAAAGACATAAAATATTTTGCTTCTATATCCAACCAGTTGAAATGTATAGCTATGAATAATTTGATTGCAGACATCTCTTATTTTTAATTTTTTTTCTATCTTGTTTTTGAACTCATATTGTTCTTCAAGGCGATGATTATTCATTATAGTTAGTCTTTTTGAATTCTTTGGATATGCACACACATTAAGTTGAATATCTGATAATTTGTCACTTACTTTTTTAGTATCTATTAGTTTTCTTAATGAATAAGCAATTATAAATAGTTTTATCTCAATAGTTGAAAATATTTGTTCAAATTTATCATCACCTTATATTTTATCGAGGTCAACATTCATTTTTTTCAAAATAAATGCGATATCTCTTTTAAGATTTTTTTCCAATAAACTGATTCAAGGCTCATAAATGTTGTTTTATAGAATTTTAAATTTCGCATAATGGGCGACGTTTATGCTAAATATGACGGAATTGCAGAAAAACTTGCCAAAAATTAAAGCAACGAAAATTGTAAGAACGAGAAGCGGAGAAGTTGCACATAAGTATGCACAATTAGATTATACAAACTTTTTATTTTTTAATAGCGAAAATTTGTTGTTATACAAACATCTCTATCAATTTATCAATTTTAATGATTTTGCTTTCTTCTTCGGTTCTTTTTTTAATTTCCACTCCTCCACTTTTAATTGAACGACTGCTAATTACAACTCTATATGGTATTCCCATTAAATCACTATCGGCAAATTTTTCTCCCGGACGAACATCTCTATCATCATATAAAACTTCAATTCCCTTTTTTTGTAATTGATTATAAATTTTTTCAGCTTTTTCATCTTCACCAATATTTATCAAGTGCATATGGAATGGCGCGACACTTTCCGGCCAAATAATTCCTTTTTCATCTGACAATAATTCCACCATAACACCCATTGCCCTGGCCGGCCCAATTCCATAAGACCCCATAATTACTTTTTTTTCCTCTCCTTTTTCATCACGATAATTTAAATTAAAAGCATCTGAAAATTTACTACCCAGTGGAAAAATATTTCCGACTTCCGCCGCTTTCTTTTTTATCAAATTATTCTTATTTAATCCTAGATCTGTAATAACTTCATCATTATAAACTTCTTCATTTATTGCAATGGATTTTTTTTCGTCAATATAAATTATATCTTCACCCGCATCACAAATTGTTTGAAATTCATGAGAATATTTTGAAAAAGTTCCTCCGGAAGCAAATGTCAAATAAGTTTCCTTGCCAATTCCCAATCTATTAAAAATATTTTTATAAGCTTGTTTTGATTTCTCATAAAATTCATTATGCTCTTCTTGTGTGCGCGAAAACGAATACAAATCTTTCATTATAAATTCCCTGCCACGCATAATTCCCGATTTAGCTCTGGTTTCATTGCGAAACTTTGTCTGAAATTGATAAACGCTAAAAGGCAAATCCTTATAAGATGCTATAAAGTTTTTCATTATTGAAGTAATATCTTCTTCGTGCGTGAAAGCAAGAGCAAGTTTTGTGCCATTCTTCAGCTCCGTTTTAAACCAATTATCCACCACTTCATCACTCCACCTGTTGGTTTTGCTCCAAACTTCTTTACTTTGCAACGCTGTCATTTTTATTTCTTGTCCACCGATATCATTAATCTCTTCTCGAATAATTTGCATAATTTTATTCATTACACGCCACCCCAATGGCAAAAAACTATACACTCCCGCCATCTCTTTGTATACAAATCCCGCTTTAATCAAAAGTTGAGCATTTTTTGACACTTCATCTTTTGGCACAAATTTTTGCGTTTTTGTAAAAAGGTGAGTTTGTCTCATATTTTTTTGAGTAAAGTATTTAGTATCTTAATAATATTTTAAAAAGAACTTCCCGTCAAACGATTGTGTTAAGCTTATGCATTTTAAATATCACAATATTACTATTTTTAAAATGTTAACTTTTGAAAATTAAAAATTTGGAAAATAGAGAAACTAACAATCCACAAAAAAACATACTCCATGATGATATCCCCTTTTTTTGTTTTCTTAAATTGCATCACCACGAATACTTACAAATTTTACAAATATTTGTGGTGATACAATTTTATTATCAAGAAAGAGATCCCTAATTTTTCTTTATAGCTAATTCCAGAGTTTCTTCATCTATTTTCATTTCTTTTTTTAAATCAAATTCTTGATCTAAATTTTGTAAAGGTTCTATTTTTTTTGCCAAAGTTTCTTTGGATATTAGATTACCAAATTTATCAAAAACTTTTGACATTCCACTATGCCATACTCTTATTCTGTCGTCAAGACGATAATCTGCTTCTTTTCTCATCTGTTGAATAGCACGAATAATTTCTCTTGCCTGTCCTTCCATTTTTAATTCAGGTGTAATTTCTGTGTCCAACATAATTTGCACTTCATTTATTTCTCCCATATTTTTTGCATTTTCATCAAAATCAAATTTTTCCTCCAACACCTCCTTAACATTTAATTCTTCCTTTATGATTTCTGTAAACTTGTTCTGCATTAAGTTTATATTGCTATGCGTTGAAAAAATAGTTAATTTTTGTAAAGGTTGTCTAACTTTAATTTGATTTTTCGCTCTTAATTGTAGGCCCATAGTAATAATATCTCGCACAGATTTCATTCGCTTATTCAGTTCTTCATCAATTAAACTATCACTGGCTACCGGATAATCTGTTAAATGAACAGAAATTATTTTATTAACTTTTTCGCCGTAAATCATGGATTGTGAGCCGTGAATTAAATTACGATAAATCTCATCTGCAATAAATGGCGCAAAAGGGGCAATCGCTTTTGATAATTTCACTAATACATAGTGCAAAGTCGTGTATGCTTCGTTCTTATCATTGTCATTTTCGCTTTTCCAAAATCTTTTTCTACTACGACGAATGTACCAATTTGAAAGATTGTCTATAAATGGAATAAATAATCTGGTAGCCTGCATTATTTGATATTTTTTCATCTGATTATCAACATTTTTGATAAGAATTTGCAACTCGGAAATAATCCACTTATCCAATAATGATGTTGGTTTAATTTGTTTTTCCTTGGGTTTCCAATTATCAATATTGGCATACATCACAAAAAAACTATAAGACTGCCACAACATTCTAAAAGTTCCTCTGGCTATCTCACTAAGATCTTTTTCATTAAAATTAAGATTGTTGGCATTTACAACCGGTGATTGCATTAGATAAAATCGCAAGGGGTCAGCTCCATATTTTTCAACCATATCCATCGGATCCGGATAATTTTGCAATTTTTTACTCATTTTTTTGCCATCTTCAGCCAAAACAATTCCGTTAACCACAACATTTTTAAATGCTTCTTTGTTAAATAGCCCGCCTGCTATTGTGTGCAAATAATAAAACCATGCCCTTGTCTGATCAACTCCTTCAGCAATAAAATCAGCCGGAAAATTCTTGTCAAATTCATTCTTGTTTTCAAAAGGATAATGTTCTTGACCATAAGGCATAGACCCGCTATCAAACCAAGTATCCAAAACATCCGGCACTCTTGTCATTATTCCTCCACAATGTTCACATTTCAGTTTAATTTTATCTACCGTATGCTTGTGTAAATCATCAATTTTTTCACCGCTGACACTCTCAAGTTCTGAAACGGAACCGAAAACTTTCTGTTCTTCGCACTTATTGCAAATCCATATTGGCATTACGCTTGCCCAAAATCTTTGTCTGGAAATTGACCAATCCCTTGCTCCTTCCAACCATTTGCCAAATCGTCCTTTTTTTATATGCTCCGGAGACCAATTTATTCTTTCAGCATTTTTTAATAAATCTTTTTTAATTTTCGTCACCGCCACAAACCAAGAACTGGTTGCATAGTTTATCAAAGGAGTATCACATCGCCAACAATGAGGATAACTATGTTCATACTTTTCTTTGTGAAATAAAAGACTCTTACCGGCTAAGTATTTAATTACTTCCACATCAGTTGCTTGCGGATTATCAATTGGCTTCACATTTAAACCGCCAATGACTTCCACCTTTTTATCAATCACTCCATCCATTCCCACATGCTGAACAAAAGGTAAATTTTTCTCCTTACCTAAATTCATATCATCTTCACCAAAAGCCGGAGCAATATGCACTATTCCCGTTCCTTCATCAGTAGTCACAAAATCAGCGTCTACCACCTGCCAACCGTTTTTCTTATTTTTCAATTTCTCATCTTGAGCGTAAATATCCCAAAGAGGTTCATATTTTAAGCCGACTAAGTCGGAGCCTTTAAACTTCTTGATAGTTCTATAACTTTGTTCGCCAAAAAACTCTTTTAGTTTATTTTTGGCAAGAATAAATCGTGTTCTATTATCAGTATCATCACTCTTTTTTTCAATTTCTACATATTCAATATCTCTCCCAACTGCCAAAGCGACATTTCCGGGCAATGTCCAAGGAGTTGTAGTCCACGCTAAAATATAAGTATCGTCTTCAACTTCGTCACTGTTTATTTTTTGTCCTTCTTTTAATTTAAATTTTGCAATTACTGACAAATCTTTAACATCTTTGTATCCCTCACTTACCTCTGATTGAGAAAGAGTGGTTTCACAACGAGGGCAAATATGCATTGAACGATAGTCTTGGTATATCAAATCTTTATCCCACAACTGCTTAAATGTCCACCAAACACTCTCCATATAATCCAAATCCATAGTTCTGTACGCATTTTTCATATCTACCCAACGACCTAAGCGAGGAATAATTTTTTCCCACTCGCCGGCATACGACAAAACTTTACTACGACAAAGATTGTTAAATTTGTCTACTCCAAGATTTTCAATTTCTCGTTTTGTTTTGCTTCCCAACTCTTTTTCCACAATATTTTCAATAGGCAACCCATGACAATCCCAACCCCAACGACGATCAACTTTAAAGCCCTTCATGGTCCAATATCTGGGGACAACATCTTTCAAGAAAGTTCCCACGATATGTCCATAGTGTGGCAATCCCGTAGCAAAAGGAGGACCATCATAAAAAGTATAGTTTTTGGAATTTTTACGATTTTCTATGGATTTTTCAAAAATTTTATTTTCTTCCCAAAATTTCAAAACCTCCTCTTCCGTTTGAGAAAGTTTTTTTCCGGAATCAACGGGTTTAAAAAAATTCGTCTTTTTATTTTCCATACTTTTTTAATTAATCCTAAATTTTTATTTTACAAATTTAATAAATTCAACAAACAAAAAAATCCCCAAACAAAATCTGTTTAAGGACGAGAAAAGCCCGTGGTACCACCTTAATTCAGTGATTTTATGCAAAACCACCCTCAATTACCGCTATAACGGGCTTACCCGGCAAGTTCTACTCATCGCAAAAACGACTTTCTTCTCGCACCTTTTCTTTTTTATTAACAAAAAAGAATTTCAATAGTGATAGCTATTGTCAAAAGGTTTTAACCTGATATTGTAATAATAGCAAACTTAATATTTTTTGCAACCCACATTTAAAAAAGATATCCATTTTCTTATCTTATTCATTGCACATAATTGTTGGATCTACAAAAAACAGTAAACGCCTCCGTAGAGGCGTTTACCGGTTCAAGACTATTTTTTAACTTCGGCGGTGTTTTCTTGATTCTTATCCTGTTTCTCATCGCTCCTGCCCAATTCCTTATCAATAAGTTTTTTCAAATCTTCCAACTTACTTACACCTCCCTTATACTTATCATTCACAAACAATGCCGGAGTTCCCGATATACCAAATTTCTCCGCTTGAGAAACCGTGGTGTCAATAGCATCTTTATATTTTTTATCTTTCAAACACTGCGAGAATTTGTTGGTATCCAATCCTAATTGTCTGGCATAAGTTATAAACAACTTATTGTCTTTAGTTTTTGTCCAACTTTTCTGATTGTCAAATAGTTTATTTGCATAATCCATAAACTTGCCTTGTTCATTGGCGCATTGACCGGCTAACGCCGCCACTCTCGCTCTCGGATGAATTGAATCTAACGGCAAGTTTTTAAATACAAGTTGAACATCGTTACCGTATTCTTTGATTATATCATCAATTGTTTTTTGAAACATTTTACAATATGGACATTGAAAATCAGAAAACTCAATTAATTTAACTTTTGCATCATCCGGACCAACCTTAATATCATTATCGGTTATTTTTGGAGTTTCAACATATTTGCCGGCAGGTAGACCAAGTTTTGCCGTATCCAAAAGATAACTACCATCCTTTTCTTTAAATAGTTGTTGCGCTTGATCATAGAACTCCGTGTCTTTGACATCTCCGGAAAAAACAAATGCCGGCAAACTCATAATATTATACTTCTTTATAAGTTTTTTTCCTTCATCGGAATCATAAGCAACTTTATTTGATAACATTGTTGGAACAATTCTCTTTAACCATACTAACGCTTCATCAACATTACATTCTTTACAGTTATCATCATTAATGATGCTAATCTTAACAATTGGCTCAGAATAAGCTACCCAGGTTTTTCCATTTAATTGAAATACATCCTTGTCGTTAAGCACTTTTTGAGAAAGACCACCGCCTTTTATAAGTTGAGATAAATCAACAAATAAACTTCCGATCAAAAGACCTGTCAACAAGATAACCAGAGAAACAAGATTTTTGTTTTTCCGGTCTTCTTTTTTTGATTTATTTTTCTTTTCTTCGCTCATAATATTTTACCTTATTTACCACAAATGTTTTTAAAACATTCTGTGAAACAATTAATTATTAATACTTTATTTGTTTTCCTCCGACTCTTTGTTGTTATTGTTATTTGCCTCTTCCGCTTTCTTTTGCGTCTGTTTTTGTTGTTCCATCAATTTTTTCTCTATTTTTTCTATATGATTTCCTTGTTTGCCGGCTACTACTTTATAATCATCATATCCAACGGTGATTTTTTT
>CAZRUH010000018.1:11309-13152 GCA_964603325.1 uncultured Bdellovibrionales bacterium | reverse complement strand
TTCTGAATTGCAAAATTACAAAAAATTTGTTTGGGTTAATAATTCTAATTCTTCTGCTATTTATAAAGAGGATTTAATTAATAAAAACACTAGTTATGTTACGGGATATTTTACTAGAAAAATGGATAGTAATACCAATGATATTAATAAGAGTAGGTTAAGTAGTATTCTGTTTTTTGGAGATTTAATGTTGGATCGGCATAATAGAATATTGGCGAAAGAGTATGGTGTCGGTTATTTTACGGAGAAAGTTGAACGGTTGTTTTGGGGGCAGGATTTGAATGTGGTTAATTTGGAAGGTCCAATTACTAAAGAAAAATCGGTTTCAGTTGGTAAGCCCGTTGAGGATCCAGATCATTTTCGTTTTACTTTTGATAATAAGCAAGCAATAAATTTTCTTCAAGCCAATAGAATAAATTTAGTAAACATTGGCAATAATCATATTTTAAATTTTCATAATGATGGTTTAAAACAAACGAAGGAATTTTTGGAACGGGGAGACATTCATTATTTTGGAGATCCTTTAAACTTAAAGAAGATTTTTGTTATTGAAAATATCAATGGACGGAAAATTGCTTTCGTGAATTACAATAGTTTTGCTGATCCAAAGTTTGATGAAATAACAAGTATTATTCAAAAATTAAAATCAACAGTGGATTATTTGGTTGTTTATACTCACTGGGGAAGGGAATATGAATTAGCGGAAAATGAGAGGCAGGAAAAAATTGCTTATCAATTTATAGATACTGGAGCAGATTTAATAATTGGCTCTCATCCCCATGTAGTTCAGCCAGTAGAAATTTATAAAAACAAAGTCATTTTTTATTCTTTGGGCAATTTTGTTTTTGATCAGTATTTTTCTGAAGACGTTAAATTAATTTTAGGCGTGGGTGTTTTACTGGGTAAGGATAAAGTTGAATTTAATTTAATTCCGCTTTATATGCAAAACTCTGGGCAACTACAGTTAATGTCAAAACAGCAAAAACAAAAATTCTTACAGGATTTGATTAGTCGTTCTAAAATGAATAATGCTCAAAAAAAAGAAATTTTGAACACGGAAAAAATTATTATTGACAACTAAAAAAAATAAATAGTGTTATAGATTGCGTGCTGATAATTGTGAATTAAACTTATCACTAAAATATTGATAGCATTGCATATATTATCTATTGGAAAAATTTTAGTCATTTGAATATTTGAAATTTTGTTGGTGGTATCATTCGTAATTTTGGGTATTTTATAATTGTATTTTATACAAATTACTACAAGAGAAAAGTTTCTTCTAAAGTTGTAAAGTTAAAGTTAATGAGTAATGTTTGGATACGCTGTTTAAGATCGTAGAAGATTCTCAACCAAATTCTCAACCAATTTCAATAGAAAATGATTATGCCAACTCTCCTTGTGGAAAGGCCGGTTACACAATAGAAGAGTGTGTAGCCTTATGGCTTAAAATAGTTGATAAAAATCACTAAGCAAAACACAGGAGGCAGTCTGATGAAAAAGCTATTTGTTATAGTTTTTTTATTTCTCATTCCCATAAAAGCAAACGCAACCATTTACTTTGTTTATAGCACAAAACTTTATGTTTATGCTCAAAGCAAAGACGAAAGTGAAGCTAATTTAGTTCGTTCCGTCAGGGGTAAGGGGTATTTGCAATGGCGGAGAACATCCCTAGTGTGGCAACAGATTTTATATAGATTTTGCTGATAATGATTTATTCAATAGAGCATTATTGGCGGAGATAACCGATGACACCGTAAATATTATGTATGACGACAATTCTTCGGTTAAACTAATAAACGGACATATTCAATTTGGTTGCAAATTGTTGAGTATTTGGAAG
>CAZRUH010000018.1:0-11209 GCA_964603325.1 uncultured Bdellovibrionales bacterium | reverse complement strand
TAAACTGGTAGGGGGTTTTGTTGTTTCAATTAAATAATTTTTTAAAAGTTTTCCACAGTGGAAAGCTTTTTTGTGTTGACAGAATGTGGTTTGGTGGGGTAAAATTGCATCGTAATGTTATGAAGTGGGGTAAAGTGGGATATGCTTGAATTAAGGATAGCATAAATAAGTTAATTTGGCTTAATGAAGTTATGTTTATTGGGGAATACCAACACACCGTTGATCCAAAAAAGAGAGTGGCTTTGCCATCTAAATTTAGGGGTGAATTGGGAAGCAAGGTGGTTGTGACCAGAGGAATGGATAAGTGTTTGTTTGTGTATCCTTTAAAAGTATGGGAAAAATTGGCGGAGAAGTTGGGGAACTTGCCGGTTGGAGAAGCGGGAACAAGAAGTTTTATTCGCTTAATGTTGGCGGGAGCGATTGATGTGGATATTGATAAACAAGGAAGAATTTTGATACCGGATTATTTAAAAGAATATGCGGGATTGAAAAAAGAAGTTACAGTGGCCGGTTTATTCGATCGTTTGGAATTGTGGGATAAAAGCAAGTGGGACATTTACAAGAGGAAGGCTGAAAAAAACAGTGATGAAATCGCGGAACAATTGGGAAAACTGGGAATTTATTAGGTTTATTGAGAAAATAAGATGACTATTCACAAAAGTGTGTTATTAAAGGAAGCTGTAGATGCTCTGAATTTAAAAAATGGAAGTGTGGTTGTAGACGCAACTTTGGGTGGAGGAGGACATTCTCAAGAAATTTTAAAAAGAATTTTGCCGGATGGAAAACTGATTGCTATTGATAGGGATAAGAAAGCGGTTGAAAATTTTTTGTTGAAAATAAAAAATGGCGAGCAGAGTAATGACATTGAGGAAGAAAGAAATTTATTTTTAAAAAATGATAATTTTTCTGAGATTAAAAGTATTTTGAAAAGTGTTGGAATTAATAAGGTAGATGCTATTCTTGCAGATTTTGGACTTTCTTCCGATCAACTTGATGATAGAGACAGAGGGTTTAGTTTCTTGTCAGATGCTGGATTGGATATGAGAATGGATAGAAATCAAAAAATTACTGCCAAAGATATTGTCAATGAATATTCTGAAAAAGAATTAATTCATATATTTAGAGATTTCGGAGAAGAAAAGTATGCTCAGAGAATAGCTAAAAAAATTATTGAAGAAAGAACAAGGGAAGAGATAAAAAGTACAAAGAAATTAGTAGAAATTATTAGTGTGGTGGTTCCAGAAAAGGATAAGCACAAAAGAATTCATTTTGCAACAAAAGTTTTTCAAGCAATTCGCATGGAAGTCAATCAAGAATTGGAGAGCATCGAAAGATTTATCGTAGATGCTGTAGATTGTTTAAAAGAAAATGGGAGATTGGCGGTGATTTCATTTCATTCCGGAGAAGATAGAATTGTAAAGAAAATTTTTAAGAATCTGGAAAAAGGTTGTGTTTGTCCGCCAGAATTTCCCGTTTGTCGGTGTGATAAGAGAGCGGTTATTAGAATTATCACCAAAAAACCGATTATTGCGAATGATGAAGAAGTAAAAGCAAACCCAAGAGCAAGAAGCGCCAGAATGAGAATAATTGAAAAAATAAAAAATAAAAAATAAAAAAATGAGTGAAAAACAAAAAAAATATTTTACAAAACTAAAAATATTTGCAGTGGTTTTTGTATTGGTTGGATGTGGAGTTTATCTGTGCGCGATAAATATTGGCGCGGTTAAAGGGTATGAGATTAGAAAAGTGGAGAAAAAAATCGCCGATCTCAAAAAACAAAACAAACAATTGCAAATTCAAGAGGCGGAATTGAGTTCATTTTACAACATCAAAAAAAATGCCAATGATTTAAATATGCAAGAAGTGAAAGAGATAGTTTATATAGATGGCGCTAAAAATATAATGGCACTTAAATAGAATATGAGGCGAGTAAATCGTTCCAAAAGAAAAATAGACAATACTGACAGCAAAAGAATTTACATTTTTGCTGTCAGTATTATTATATTGGGAACAATGATTCTTGCTCGTTTGTATGTTTTGCAAGTCTTGGCTTTTTCAAAGTATAAGGCATTGGCTGACGGTCAGCATAAAGTTTTTAGTGAATTGACTGCAAAGAGGGGAGAAGTTTATTTAAAAAATGGCAACAATGACAAATATCCTTTGGCGGTAAACAGAGATTATCCTATGGTTTATTTGGAGCCCAAGAAAATAAAAAACAAAGACGAAGTTGTCAGTGAACTTAGTCAAATCTTGGAAATGGATGAAGATTATATAAGAGATAAATTTTCAAATCCCAACTCAATGTTTAAAATTGTAAAACGAAAACTGTCTTCAGATGAGGTTAAAAAAGTAAAAGATTTGAATTTTGTCGGGGTGAATGTTGCCACAGAGAGTATTCGTTATTATCCCGGAGAAAAATTGGCATCACAGGTGGTTGGGTTTGTCGGTTTTGATGGGAAAAAAAAGTGTGGTCGCTATGGAATTGAATCTTTTTGGGAAAAAGAATTGAGGGGAGAAAATGGCAGTTTGAGTCAGGAAAGAGATAGCGCCGGTCGTTGGTTATCTATTACCGACAGGAACATTGTTCCGGCAAAAGATGGCGTTGATCTGGTGTTAACAATAGATGCTACGGTGCAATATGAAGTGGAGAAGATTTTAAAAAATGTTATGGAAAAACATCATGCCGACGAGGGAACAATTATTGTTCAAGAGCCATCTACCGGGAAAATTTTAGCAATGGCGAATTATCCCAATTTTAATGTTAATGAATTTAATAAAGTTGAGAACATGAAGGTATTTTCCAATCCCGCTGTCAGTTCGGCATATGAACCGGGATCGGTTTTTAAGACTTTTACTATGGCAATGGGAATTGATAGTGGCGTGATCGTGCCTTCTACAACTTATATTGATAATGGATTTGTAAAAAAGTCCGGATATACGATAAAAAATTCAGATGAGAAGGCACACGGAAAACAAACAATGACTCAAGTTTTGGAAAAATCTTTAAATACGGGTGTAATTTTTGTGGAAAAATTGGTGGGCAATAAACGTTTTAAAGACTATATAAAAAAATTTGGATTTGGGGAAAAAAGCGAGATAGATTTACCGGGAGATTCTCCGGGGAATATAAGGAACTTGAAAAATATCAGAAGAGATTTGGAATTTTATACCGCTGCGTATGGTCAAGGAATTACAGCCACCCCGTTGCAATTGGTTGATGCTTATTCAGCTATTGCCAATGATGGAGTGTTATTGAAACCTCAAATAGTGGAAAAAATAATTTATCCCAATGGAGAAGAAAAATATATTGAACCGAAAGAAAAAAGAAGAGTTATTAAGAAAGAGACGGCAAAAAAGGTTAGGAAAATGTTGCAAAGTGTGGTAGAAAATGGACACGGAAAAAGAGCGAAAGTTCCGGGATATTCTGTAGGGGGAAAAACGGGAACAGCGCAAGTTGCCAAAGTTGGTAGCAAAGGATATGAGGATGGTATTACAATAGGTTCTTTTGTTGGAATAGCTCCAATTAAAAAGCCAAAGTTTACAGTCTTGGTAAAAATAGTTAATCCCAAAGATGTTCAGTGGGCGGAATCAAGCGCAGCTCCGGCATTTGGAGAGATTATGAAATTTTTATTGAATTATTACAATGTGGAACCTGATAAAATCTAAATTTTAAAAAATATTAAAAATTTTATGAAGCCAAAAAGAACAATGTATTTGGAAAAGATTTTACGCTTAATGGCGATAATTATTCTAAAAAGACATCGTCCATTTGTAATAGGAATTACCGGATCAGTAGGAAAAAGTTCGGCTAAAGATGCTACATATTTAGTTTTAAAAAACAATTTTAAAGTCAGGAAGAGTATCGGCAATTATAACAATGAAATTGGCATTCCTTTGACTGTTATTGGTGCAAAGAGTGGAGGGAAAAATCCGTTAAAATGGATTTTCATTTTTTTGAAGTGGCTATTCTTGGTTATTTCGCCGGTTGGTTATCCAAAAATTTTAATTTTGGAAATGGCCACTGATCATCCGGGAGATATGAAGTATTTAACCGGTTTTATCCCTGTTAAAATTGCAATAGTAACGGATATTTCATTAAGTCATCTTAAATTTTTCAAAAATGTTAAGCAAATTTCCAAAGAAAAAACTGCTTTGGCAAAGTCAATACCTCAGGACGGTTTGGCTATTTTGAATTTAGACAATCATTGGATAAGTGATTTTTCAAAGAAGTTTGATAAACACTTTATCGGTTTTGGGATTGATAGTCCGGCTGAAATTAGAGCATCAGACATAAAAATTATTTATAAAAATAGCAAATTAAACGGTTTGAGTTTTAAGTTAAATTTTAAAGGAAAAACAATCCCTTTTCGTTTACCGAATATTATCGGCAAGCACCAGGTTTATGCGGTATTGCCTGCAATAGCGGTGGCAAATTTTTTTAAAATAAATTTAATTGAGGCAATTAAGCGATTAAATAATTTTCAATCTCCAAAGGGAAGAATGAATTTGTTACGGGGGATTAATAATAGTCTGATAATTGATGACTCATATAACGCATCTCCATTATCGGTGAACATGGCATTGAAATCTGTTTCTGAGATTAAAGCAAACAGAAAGGCGGTTGTACTTGGAGATATGTTGGAATTGGGAAATAGATCCAAAATGGAGCATCAGAATATAATCAGTGGCATCTTGGAAAATGATGAAATAAAAATATTAATACTTGTCGGTGAAAGAATGAAAGATGCATTTCAAGTTGTTTCCGACAACAAAACATTTTCAAAAAGAGTTTTGATTTTTGACAATTCTGAAGAAGCGATAAATAATATATTAAAAGAAATAAAAATATTTAAGAATGATTTGATATTGGTTAAAGGTTCGCGAGCAATGAAAATGGAAAAAATAATTGATAAGTTGATTTTATAAATAAAATTATGAATAAAAAGTTTAGAATTTTAATTATTGTTTTAATGTCTTTGCTTTTTTTATTTTCAATTATTTTTATTTTTAAAAATAAGACAAAAAATAGGCAAAACTTACAAAGACACTTGATTGTCAGCGCGGGAAATTGTCGGTTTACCGTTGAAGTGGCTGATAATTTTAAGAGTAGAAAAAGGGGTTTGTCGGAAAGAAATGAGTTGTGTGATAATTGCGGAATGTTCTTTAGTTTTTTAAAAACCGGCATGTATGGATTTTGGATGAAAAAAATGTTGTTTCCCATTGATTTAATTTGGCTACGAGATGATGTCATTGTTGGCTTTAAGAAAAATTTTTCTAAGAATTCAAAAGAAATAATTTATCCTCCTCAAAAAATAAATCGTGTTTTGGAGATAAATTCCGGAAAAATAGAAAAATGCAATATTTTAATCGGAGACAGTTTAAGAATAAATAAAAAATGAATAAAGTTATTGACTATTTGATATTTTGACTTTAGGATAGAGTTATTGTTTTGAGATAAGTCTATAAAAAAGTATGGATAAAAAAGATAAAATTCCGGAACACTTGGTTATAATTCCCGACGGTAATCGTCGTTGGGCGAAAAACAGAAATATGAAGCCATGGGAAGGGCATATGGCCGGTGCGGAGAAGATAGAAGAACTGGCGGAAAAAGCTTTGGATTTGGGAATTAAGAATATATCATTTTGGGGTTCTTCATCGGATAATTTAAAAAAACGACCAATTGAAGAAACGAGAGCTCTTTTAAAAATTTATGAAAAATATTTTAAAAAGTTATTGCAGAGCAAGAAGATTTATGATTACGAGGTAAAAATAAATATTATTGGAAATTGGAGAAAACAATTTCCAAGAAAGTTGAAAAATATTTTAGAGGAAGGAATTAAAAAAACCGAGAAATATAGCAAGAGAACTCTTAATTTTTTCCTTGCTTATAACGGAGATGAGGAAATGATTGAGGCGATAAAAAGCATTGTTAAAAAAGTTAGTAATCCAAAGAAAGTTAACGGAACTTTGATTAAAAATAACTTACTAACCAAACATTTGCCGGCTGTTGACTTTATGATTAGAACCGGAGGGGAGCCTCATTTATCTGCCGGATTTATGATGTGGGATATGGCCAATGCGCAACTTTATTTTTGTAAAAAACTGTTTCCTGATTTTGGAAAAGATGATTTGACGATAGCCATTAAGGAGTTTTCCGGAAGAGAAAGGAGAGTTGGAAAATAATAAATTATTCGCCGGACTAAATGTTGCAACATGAATAATTGAAATATTTCTGAGTTTTAAATTAAATTTTTGCGCTAACAGGAAATAATTGATTAGTTTCAAAAAAAGATTAATAAGGTTTTTTGTTTTGTTGTGACCGTGTTTATAAAATGTCAATGTTTGCAATAATTTGACAAAAAAAAGTGTTTAATATATTATTAATAGCAAAGCTAAATGTTTAGCGATTTTTTAATATTGTAATGATAATATATGTGGAGTAGCCATATATTTTATTTACTTTAAAAACAATGCCAACAATAAATCAGTTGAAAAGAAAACCACGAAAAAGCGTAAAGAAAAAGACGAAATCACCGGCAATGTCGTTTGTTTTTAATTCTCTTAAAAATAAGCCCGTAAAATCACAAGGTCCTTTTAAGAGGGGGGTTTGTTTGAGCGTTAAAACAACTACGCCAAAAAAACCTAATTCAGCTTTAAGAAAAATTGCTCGTGTTCGTTTAACTAACGGAATGGAAGTTACGGCATATATTCCCGGAATAGGACACAATTTGCAGGAGCACTCAATTGTGATGATACGAGGAGGAAGAGTGAAAGATCTTCCGGGCGTTCGTTATCATGTGGTAAGAGGTGTGCTTGATACAGCTGGAGTTGAAGGAAGGAAGCGCGGTCGCTCAAAATATGGAGCTAAAAAACCGAAAGAAGAAAAATAGTCAGTGATTCTCATTTTTATTAGTTAATTTTAATTAAAATAAATTATGCCAAGAAGAAAAAAGACATATCCTAAACATTGGAAGGCCGACTCTAAGTATGGCAACATTTTACTTGGTCGTTTTATAGGAACCATTATGAAAGATGGTAAAAGAAGTGTTGCTGAAAAGGTTGTTTATAGGTCGTTTGATATTATTCATGAAAAAACTCAAAAAGGTGGATTGAATATTTTTGAGCAAGCGGTAAAAAATGTTTCTCCGTTACTAATTGTGAAATCAAAGCGCGTTGGTGGGACAAATTATCAGGTTCCCGTCCAAGTATCGGGAACGAAGAGGCAAACTATGGCAATGAGATGGATAAAGGAGGCTTGTCAAAAAAGTAAGGGCGGAAGTATGTCAGAAAAGCTGGCTAAGGAATTGTTAGATGCTTCAGAAAAAACGGGGACAGCTATGAAAAAGAAAGAAGATGTTCATAAAATGGCAGAATCCAACAGGGCTTTTGCTCATTTTGCTTAATTTGCAAAAACGAAAAAAGGAAATTGATTTAAGGTAATTTTTGAATTTTAGATATTATGGATATAAAAAAACTGAGAAACATTGGAATAATCGCTCATATTGATGGCGGGAAAACCACGACCACCGAGCGCATTTTATATTATACGGGAATTACTCACAAAATCGGTGAAGTTCATGAGGGCGAAGCAACTATGGATTGGATGGAACAAGAGAGGGAACGAGGAATTACCATTACTAGCGCAGCGACAACTTGCTTTTGGAAAGATCATCAAATAAACATTATTGATACGCCCGGACATGTTGATTTCACCGTGGAAGTGGAAAGAGCTTTGCGTGTATTGGATGGAGCGATAGTTATTTTTGATGGGAAGGAAGGAGTGGAACCGCAATCGGAAACAGTTTGGAGACAAGCGGATAGATATAATGTTCCAAGATTTTGCTTTATAAATAAAATTGATAAAGAGGGAGCTGATTTTAATAATGCTTTGAAAACCATTCATAATAGATTAAGCACGAAAGCTGTTGCCATTCAAATGCCCATTGGAGAAAGGGATAATTTTTCCGGAGTTGTTGACTTATTGAAAATGAAAGCGGTTGAATTTGAGGGGGAAATGGGTGAAAAAGTTATTGAAAAAGAGATTCCGGCGGATCTTTTGGAGGAAGCCAAAAAACAAAGAGATGTTCTTGTTGAAAAAATTGCCGAAACGGATGATGTTTTAATTGATAAATATCTTAATGGAGAAGAAATATCGGAAGAGGAATTAAAGAAAGCGCTTAGAAAAGCTGTAATTAATGTAGAAATTATTCCCGTATTGACAGGAACAGCCCTTAGGAATAAAGGGGTTCAGTTGGTTTTGGATGCCGTAGTTGATTATTTGCCTTCTCCGGTAGATTTGCCACCGGTAAAAGCTGAAAATGCGAAAACCGGTGAAGAGGTTGAAATTAAACCGTCAAATGATGAGCCGTTTGCAGCACTGGCGTTTAAAGTCGCCGCGGATCCGTTTGTTGGACAATTGACATTTTTTAGAATTTATTCCGGTTCTCTCAAAGCCGGTTCATATATTTATAACTCTACAAAAGGAGAGAAGGAGAGAGTGGGAAGAATATTGAGGATGCATTCCAATCATCGTGAAGAAGTGGAAGAGTTGGGTGCCGGAGAAATAGGCGCTTTGGTTGGATTGAAAAATACAACCACCGGGGACACTTTGTGCGATGCGGAAAGGCCGGTGATTTTGGAGAAAATGACATTTCCGGAGCCGGTTATTGATATTGCTATTGAACCGAAAACAAAGGCTGATCAGGAAAAAATGGGAGTGGCTTTGAAAAAGTTATCTGAAGAAGATCCAACTTTTAGAGTAAGGACGGATGAGGAGACCGGACAAACTATTATTTCCGGAATGGGAGAATTGCACTTAGATGTTCTTGTAGATAGGATGAAGAGGGAGTTTAAGGTGGAAGCAAATATTGGAAAACCCCAAGTTGCTTATCGGGAAACAATTAGAACAACTTCTGAAGCGGAAGGAAAATACATCAAACAGTCCGGTGGTCGCGGACAATATGGACATTGTTGGATAAGATTAGAGCCATTAGTTACTGTTGCGGGGGAAAATGAAACTGATGAAGAAAAAAAGGAACGAGAAGAGAAAATATTTGAATTTGTTGATGAAATCAAAGGTGGAGCGATTCCTCAAGAATTTATTCCTCACGTTGAAAAAGGAATCAAAGAAGCGATGGAAAATGGGGTTTTGGCGGGATTTCCAATGGTGGATATAAAAGCAACATTGTATGATGGAAGTTTTCATGATGTTGATTCTTCGGAGTCTGCATTTAAAATTGCCGGCTCAATGGCGTTTAAAGAAGCTGCAAAAAAAGCAAAACCGGTTTTGTTGGAACCGATAATGAGAGTGGCGGTGACAGTCCCGGAACAATATATGGGAGATGTTGTTGGCGATATAAATTCTAAACGAGGAATTATCAAAGAGATTGTTGATAAAGGTTCCGGTAATACGGTTATTAAAGAAATAGAAGCCGAGATACCTTTAGCATCTATGTTTGGTTACGCTACGCAACTTAGAAGTATGACGCAAGGTAGAGCGAATTATGCAATGGAATTTGAGAAATATTCTGAAGTGCCAAGCAATATCGCGCAAGAACTTATGGGAGAAGGAAAAGAATAACAATAGACTTAACAAAGAGAATAACTCATTTTTTAAAAACGCTGAAATCACTCGGCGTTTTTTTTGATTAAAAAAATCAATGAAAACGCTTGAGGGAGCGCTTAAAACTGATTTAACACGAGGATATTTTGTTTTAATTTAATTTATGGTAAAATATCAAAGGTGGAAATTTATCTTGCATTATGAAAAACAAAAAAGAAATTAAAATTAATAAATTTTTGTTGTCGGTATTGGGATTATTGTTTATTATCGGCGGTTTTTTGTTTTTGAAAAATGTTTATGCGGAAGATGTTTCAACAACTGACAAGCAAGCCGAAGAAGAAAAACTGGAAAAACAAAAAAAAGAAGTTAAAGGAGACATTAAAGAACTTAATAAGAAACTAAAGAAAAAAACGAAACAAAAGGAAAAATTGGAACAAGATTTAACAAAAGTTAAAAATGCGGTCTATTATACAAAAAAAGATATTGACAACACTCAAGCGGAGATAGATAAAGTGGAAGAAACCATAAAAAGAAAAGAAGAGGAGTTAAAAAGATTGGAGAGTGATAAAAACAAGAAAAGAGAAATGTTGAAAAAAATGATACAAGCGGTTTATACTAATTCCCAGCAGCCGTTTTTGTATATAATCTTTGAAAAAGATAGTTTTATTGAGAATGTAAGCAATGTGGATAGTTTTTTGCGAATGAAGGAAAGGATATTAAAATCCATAAAAAATGTTAAAGAAAATCAAGATTTGATTGATAAAGAAAAAAAAGAACTTGCTGAGGCAAAAGAAAAAAAAGATAAATTATTGGCGCTAAAAATCAGTCAAAAAAGAAATCTTGAAAGACAACAGGTGGGACTGCAGGTGGAGGTGAGAGAGAAGATGGCAAGCATTGAAAAAATCAGATCTAAATTGGCTACTTTGAAAAATGATTTAAACAGAATTTTGGGAAAAAGTTATAATACCGGCGATGTAAAAGATGCGATAAAGTTTGCCAGTAAGTCAACAGGCGTCAGAAAGGGATTTTTGTTTGGAATGTTGTCGGTGGAATCAAGATTGGGAGCGTCTGTGGGGAGTTGCAATTATAAGGAGAGTAGAATGAGCTCTTATCGCAAAAGCATATTTAAAAGTATTTGTAAAAAATTAGGATACAACTATAAAAAGAAAAAAGTTTCTTGCCCTCCGCGAAGTTATAAAGGTACCGGTGGCGCAATGGGTGCGGCGCAGTTTATGCCTGACACATGGAAAGGATATGAATCTCAAATTGCGAGTCATACGGGGCATAATCCGCCGGACCCATGGAATCTCGTTGATGGAGTTATGGCAATGGCTCTTAAGTTAAAGAATGATGGAGCGACCGAAAAAGGAAAAGTTAGAATAACCAGTCCTTGCACCGGTAAAAAAATAAAAATAAAATGGGAAGAATATGCCTCAATGAAATATTTAGGTTGGAGTTGTTACGGATTAACTCATTATGCAAAAACTGTTCAATCCTTGTCCGGCAATTATAATAAATTATAAATATTGTATTTTTGGGAGTAATGTTTTTATTTAAAAACAAAAACAAATTTAGAAAATCAGCGTCTCTAATAGAAGCGTTGGTTTTGTTGTTTGTTTTTTCGGTGGCGGTTATATCGTTCTATTC
>CAZRUH010000017.1:0-13564 GCA_964603325.1 uncultured Bdellovibrionales bacterium | reverse complement strand
TTGGATTGGTTTTAATTTTCTATTTTTATTTTTAAACATTTCTTATTTAATTTAAAATATTTATTAAAACCTAAATATAGAGGTTTTGATATTTAAAATATTATTATAATTCTCTCAACTTTTCCATTAGAGTAGCATAAAAATATAAATTGTGCAGTGATGCCAATCGCATACCATTTGGATCTTTATTTTTAAAGAGATGATACAAAAATGCTCGCGAATATTTTTTACACAATTCACAATCACAGTTTTTATCAATCACATCAAAATCATTTTTGTGTTTTTTGTTGGTAATGTTTATAACTTCATAGAATATAGTATTTTTTTTCAAAATATCTTTTTCTTCATTATTCCATAAAAAAAGTTTTCCGTGACGACCATCTCTGGTGGGAATTACGCAATCAAACATATCCCACCCCATTTTCACGCAACGAACTATATCTTTTGGCGTTCCTATACCCAATGCAAATTTTAGCGCTTTCTCGGGAATAAATTTTGCCGTTTTTCTTAAAACCTCTTCCATAAAATTTCCATCATCATCAATATGTCTGGCACCAAAGCCAAAACCATCCCACTTTATTCCAACCTTTTTTTCAACATTTATCAAACCATCAACGCACTCTTTTCTCAAATCAACATATTCTCCTCCTTGCACAACACAAAATATCAATGGTCTATTGTTTTTTTCAATATTTCGTTTTTTCAATTGCTTTTTATATTCACGCAAACTTCTCTCCGCCCAATCAACAGTTCTTTTAACGGCTTCTTTTATTTTTTTCTTGCTATAATTATTCGGAGGAGGATCGTCAAGACAAACCATCATATCCACACCCAAATCAAATTGTATTTGAATTGATTTTTCCGGAGTTAAAAAATGTTTTAAACCGTCAACTGGAGAATAAAAAATCACCTCTTTGTCTGTAATTTTTCCCATTTTTGGATTTTTATGGATAAGTGAAAAAACCTGGAAACCTCCACTATCAGAGAGCAGAGGTCTGTCATAATTCATAAACTTATGTATTCCACCGGCTTCCTTGATTATAGTCATTCCCGGATTTAAATATAGATGATACGTATTTACAACCAAGGGATTTGTCCCGCTTTTTTTCAAATCGTTATTACTTAAAAATTTTACAAAACCACGCGTGGCATCAGGCATAAAAAATGGAGTTTTCAGTTCTCCATTTTTGGTCAAAACAACTCTACTTTTAATTTTATTGTCGGCAAGTGCAAGCATAAAAATATTATTCCTTAACCAAATATCCGTCACTTGGGACTTCCTTATCATCTATAATCCTGGTTGTTTTTTTTGGATTTTTTACAACAATATATTCTCCCGTAAATCCATCATTGGCTTTTAAAGAACTCTCCAACAATAAATCAATCACTTTTTCTTTTTGATTTATTTCCGGTACAACTCCAATTTGGAAACGACATTCTTTTTCATTTGACAAATATCCTGTTCCCGCAGGCAGTAACCCTATGTCCCAACTGACCATATTTGTCCTTTCATCAAAGCTTATATTTTCGTTTTCCGGCTTGACCACTCCCTTCCATTTTACCCAAGTCGGTAAATAAGCTTTCACTTTCGTGTTCAAGAGATTATTTGATAAATTTTTGACCTTCCAAACTACCGTATATGTGGTTTCTTTGCCAACTTTTGGAGGTATCGGTCCTTGGTTTTTAATCAAACTGTCTGCATAAAAAACTTGAGTTGACAAATCCACCTTGGAATTCAT
This sequence comes from uncultured Bdellovibrionales bacterium, assembly GCA_964603325.1. Lineage (GTDB taxonomy): Bacteria > Patescibacteriota > Minisyncoccia > Moranbacterales > UBA9337 > LSNR01. The sequence continues at coordinate 11,825 of CAZRUH010000017.1, read as the reverse complement.
TTTGATTATCACTTCATTGCTGATATTTTTGCTAACCCCCAGATCCGCATAGGCAATATCAGAACTGTCAATAATCGCCACCGATTTAATAATAAAATTTTTATCTGCGGAATTATTTATTTCTATGGTGTTTTTGAGGGGAATATCAAAAACTATTTCTCCCGATTCACCCGGTTCCAAGTTTTTTAATTTTTTAATATCAGAAGCCTTCCATATAATTGTTTTTGTTTTCATGTCTAAAGCCCCGAAGTTAAGTTTTATATTTCCATAGTCAATGATGGTGCTGTCTATTTTCAATTTAATTATCACATTTCTTAAGTTTATGTCACCATTGTTCGCATACCTGATTTTATATCTCAAAATATCCCCAAAACTAGCGTTAAGATAACTCTTATCATTTACTTTGTGATTAATTGATAGCGGGGGAACCACTATCTTAATTAATCCCTCAGCTTTACTGTAAACAATTTTTTCATTATTGTTTCCATTTGCGTAAACCAAACATTTAAACAGTTTCGCATCATAACGATTTCCAAAAACCTCTCCTCTAATTGTAATATGCCCATTTTCTCCTTCCGATACATCCCCCAAATGCCAAATAATTTTATGCTCACTTATATTTATCGGTTTCGGATCGGCTCCTTGAAAAGTAAATCCTTCGGGATAATTCAATTCCAGATTCAGATTTTTTAAAGAAATCTTTCCTTCGTTTTTATAAAATATCTTGTACTCAATAGAAGAATTATCCAGAGCATCTTTTGGCGTTTCCATTTTCAACTTAAGAGGGGAACTGGATACATTGACACTTATCTGAGATTTTGTTGCAAAAGAACTGTTAAAATTTTCCGGCATATAGCGCATTTCAGCACTCAGATATACCGTGCGATTTTCCGCTGTATAAAATTTACCCTCCATCTCCAAGATACCCTCACCGTAAGCTTTTATTGTTCCAATATTTATAACATCTTTTCTGTCACTAATCCTTTTCCAATTTCTGTTTTTTTTCATATAAAAACTATCCGGATGAGATAAAACAATTTTAACATCTTTTAAGTTTGTCCTGTTGTTATTTTTGTACTTAATGATAAATTTCGTATTTTCAGCACTATTCGTAGAAATATCACCGGATATGGAAATTGCCACCCTATCCACTGAGAATGATCCCTTTTTAAATTTATAAATTCCAACAACTACAGTCGCCAAAATTAACAACACACTTAAAATGGCGCCCCCGATATAAATTATTCTCTTTGCATCAAAATCAAAGAAAAACCGCTTCCCCCATTTTTTTCTTCCGGAATAAAACTTATTATCTTCCGAAAAATGTTTTTTATTATCCAAATCAAAAATACTTTTACTGTGTTCTCTTTTTTCTATTTTTGAGTTTGGATCATATAACTTTTTCTCCGTATCTTTCAATGACATATTTATTTTATTTCATAAATTACATCTTTTTTTTCAACTATAATTTTCCAGTTATTTTTTTCGGCAATTTTTTTAAGATTATAGTTTGGATTAAATGCTATGGGATTATCAACCAAATCCAAAAAACCGGCATCTGATTCCGTATCTCCAACTCCATAAGAATCATCTAGATCTAAATCGTTTTCAAAAACATATTGTTTAATCAATTGTCCTTTGTTTCTCACAGGAGCAAACCTCTCCTTTCCGGTGTAAATTTTTTGCTTATTTGTTTCGTAAACAGTGCCAAAAACCTCATCAAATTTTAGATGCAATCTGTTAAACTCTTTTACTATCTCAATCGGCGAACCGGAAACAGCGATTATATGATAATTATCTTTTCTTAATCTTGCTATCAACTTTTCCGCAAAAACATAAGTTCTGTTTTTATGAAAAGGAACGACATTTTTACTGGCCAAAATAACATCTTTTATCGAACATCCTTTAATTTGTTTAGCATAAAGATTTACCAAAGCATCACGATAACTTTCATATGTCCCCCTGTGCTCTAACCAATTTGAATAAAGTCGCACTAACTCTTTTTTTACGCTTTGAGAGAAAATTTTTAACCACACCAACTCACTGATTAATTCAAAGTGCAAATTTTTTCTAAAAATTGTTCCATCTATATCAAAAATTGCTATTTTTTTCGTTGTCATTTTTAAATAATTAAAAATTTATATTTTATTCATTATTTCATATACCGCCACACCAAACGCAACCGCCACATTTAAAGATTTCTTTTTTCCAAACATCGGTATCTCCAATATATTATCACATTTTTTTAAAATTCTCTTATCTATCCCCCTTGTTTCATTACCGACAATCAGTGCCACCTTATTTGTCGGTTCAAATTTTTTATAATCAATACTTTTTTCGTCTTGCTCCAGCGCCACGAGTTGAAAACCATCTCCTTTTAAATCATCAATTAATTTAGAAATATTTTTTCTTTGTTCCCATAACACATATTTATCTGCCTGCAACGCCGTTTTAGATAACATTCTCTCCGCTTTGGTTTGAAATTCAAATTTTTCTTTTGACGGACATTGTGTAAAACCAGTTATAAAAATCTTATTCACACTCGCTCCATCTGCCGTTCTGAATATGGAACCAACATTATAAGCACTTCTTATGCGATGTAATATTATACAAAATTCTTTTTTCGCCATATTGGTTTATGTCAAAATCCATTCTTTAATCTGTTTATTTATTTTAAAACAACTGAAAATTTTTAATAATTACTGCTTTTTTTCTATTTTTTTCTTAACCGATAAGAGTCCTTGTTTGAATTCATTATAAACATTTATCAACAAATTCTTTTCCGGGTCTCCGTCAGCAGATAATTCATCCATTTTTCTTTCAATAATAATAATTTTTTTATTTACTAAATTTGAAACATTATCAGTATTAACAATATCCAGAAATTCAATTAGAGCTTTTTTTATGTATTCTATAAATCCAACTATTTTTTTGTCATCAGAATATTGTCTTTTTAAAGTATCCGCAACCATTATTATGTCTGCAACACTGTCATTAGCATTTCTGAATTGTTCAATTATTCCATCAAAAACATTTCTATTTATACCCAGCTGATTAGATATGAGCTCCGTTTCCGCATCAAGAAAATTTTTCTTCACAGTTTTAAAATCAACACTGCCTGTTTCAACAGACACAAAAATTCTCTCCGTACTTGCCAAATGATCAATAAAAGAAAGTAATACCTCATAATCGGAATATTTTTGTTTCAATTTCTCAGCAACCGAATTTATAGTTTCAATCTTCGGTTTAATCATTTCTTGTTCTTTCTTAAATCTATCAAATGTTTCCATTTCATATTTATCAGTTTTCATATATTTAAATATAAACTTATTATTTTTAATAATACCATATCTACCGCTATTTGCCAGCCCTCAAACAATGTGCCGGTATATAACCGTTTTTTTGAGCGTTTTCCTCATTTTTAAAACATATCTTGTTATCCTCTTTTATTTTTTTTACATAACGACAACTTGCTTTGTGATATTTTTTTGACCTTTTGCTGGCAACAAAAACACAACTTTGCAGGTTTTTTTCATGTTTTTCTATAATTTCACCCTCATTTTTATAATAATTTTTACTTGCTTCCTTAATCTTTTTTTGATAATGATTATTGATAATTAGCGGGCTTTGTTGCCACTTGGCTCCTTGCAAAACGCCGGCCTCAAAAGAAAAAATTGCCAACAAAACCATTCCAAGTGTTAACACTATTTTTCTTTCATTTCTTTCAAAAAATACACTTAATTTCTTTCCAGTTTGAGTATTTTTTTTATTTGACATAATTATTTTCAATGTTATACTGAAATATGCTTTGTGTTTAAATTTAATATATATTTTTACACTTTGCAACTAAATCATTTTTTATCATTCTTAACGCTTGATAAGTGTTTAAGAAATATTTTAAAAATATGGCACATCGTAAAGCCGGGGGTTCTACCCGTTTAGGAAGAGATTCCATATCAAAAAGACTTGGTGTTAAAATTTTTGGAAGCGAGAAAGTTAATGCCGGAAATATTATTGTGCGACAAAGAGGAACAAAATTTCATCCGGGAAAGAATGTTCGTCGCGGAGAAGATGACACTCTTTATGCGTCTAAATCCGGAGTTGTTAAATTTGTAAAAAAGAAAGTGAAAAGTTTTACGGGAAAAATAGTCAAGAGAAGATTTGTAAATGTTGAATAACGACACTATCAATTAAAAAACATCTCTTTAAAATGAGATGTTTTTTTAATTGCAAAAACTACTTTTTATTTTTTTTACTAACCTTGATAAACTCAAAAAATAGCGGATGTGAGTTTAGCGGGGTTGAAGTAAATTCCGGATGAAATTGTGTCGCCAGAAAAAAAGGATGTTTATTTTTTGGCAATTCGGCAATTTCCATCAACCTCCCGTCCTTTGATTTTCCGGAAAAAATCAAACCGCCAGCCTCAATCCTTTTAATATATTCCGGATTAACTTCCCAACGGTGCCTGTGTCTTTCGGATATTTTTTCCTTTTTGTAGGCATTAAAGGCGATTGTCCTCTTTTTAAGAAAAGCATCGTAAGCGCCCAATCTCATGCTCGCTCCATAGTTTTTATCTCTTATATTCTTTTTCTGTTCCGGCATAATATCAATTACGGGATTTTTTGTATTTCTTTTAATTTCAGTTGTGTGCGCATCTTTTAACTTTAAAACATTTCTTGAAAATTCTATCACCGCCAATTGCATTCCATAGCACAATCCCATAAAAGGGATTTTGTTTTCACGACAATATTTAATAACATTTATTTTTCCCTCAATCCCTCGCGATCCAAATCCCCCCGGAACAACTATTCCGGAACATTTTTTAAGTTCATTGAAATTACCGTTGCCATTTTCAAAATCTTCACTGTTTAACCATTTTATTTCCGGCTTAACCCCGTTTTTATAACAAGCATGCTTTATCGCTTCAATAACGCTTATATATGAATCTCCCAAAATAAAATTTCCTGTACCAAAATATTTGCCAATAATTCCAATTGTCAAGGTTTTTTTGGATTTTTTTATTTTATCCACCAAATCAAACCAACGATTAAGATTTGTCTTTCTAACGGGAAGATTTAGCTTCTTTAAAATTCGTCGGCTTAAATCATCTCTCTCAAAGTTTATGGGAACTTCATATACGGATTCTATATCCGGAGCTGAAATTATATCCTTTTCATCAACATTGCAAAAAAGAGCAATTTTTTCCTTTCTTTTTTTATCTATGGGAACCTCACTCCTGGCGATAATAACATCCGGATTTATTCCATTGGCATTTAATTCTCTTACCGCTTGTTGTGTCGGCTTGGTTTTCATTTCTCCCACCTTCGGCGGATAAGGCAAATATGAAATCATTACAAACATAACATCCTTTGGGTTTTTTAGTTTCATTTGTCTGGCCGCCTCCATAAAAAGCATATTTTCATAATCTCCAATAGTTCCACCAATTTCAATCAAAACAATATCGGCACTATTTTTTTTACCGGCAGTTTTAATTGTTTTTATAACCTCATCAGTAACATGTGGAATAATTTGCACACATTTTCCCTTATATTGTAAATTTCTCTCTCTTTGAATAACTTTCTGATAAACACTACCTGTTGTCATATAATTACTGCCGGGTAGGGTTATTTCCATAAATCTCTCATAATTGCCCATATCTTGATCCGTTTCCAGCCCGCACTCCATAACAAAAACTTCTCCATGCTCCGTCGGATTCATTGTGCCGGCATCCACATTAACATAAGGATCAATTTTTAGAGCGGTCATTTTATAATTGCGAGCTTTCAATATTGCGCCCAAAGAGGAAGTGGCAACACCTTTGCCAATTCCGGACATGACTCCTCCCAAAACAAAAATATATTTTCTAGACATAGTTTAATTTAAGTTTTCTAAAATTTAAATTTATAAGCTTAAAAAATTTTTAAATCAATTCTATCAATAAAATTATTTCGGTTTCAATTTCATCGTTGAATTTTATGACTATCTTTTTTTCTCCCACTTCCTTTATTGGCTTATCCAAAACTACTTGCTCCTCTCTAATTTCAATACCATTATCTCCAATAATTTTAACAATGTCACTTTTTCCGATTGACCCGAACAACCTAACTCCTTCTCCCTTGCTTTTTATAACGAATTTTTTGCCGGAGATCTTTTCGGAAATTTCTTTAAATTTTTTTGTCATTTTTTTCAATTCCTTTTTTTCTTTAGCTTTGTTTTCTTCAATGCTCTTTACATCTTTTTCCGTAGCAATTTTTGCCAATTTTTTAGGAAACAAAAAGTTTCGCGCGTAACCGTCGGCAACATTAACAATATCGTTTTTATTTCCCAAATTTTTTACATTTTCCAATAAAATTACTTTCATACTTTTATAAAAAATTATTCAATGATTAATATATTTTTATAAACCCGCCTTATTTCTAAAATAAGAAATAACATCACTATCTCCTATGTAACACTCTCCATCCGCATAAAGAAAAGGCACGCCCACCTTACTCGGATCAATTCCGCATTTTTTAGCCGCTTCCATCAGCTTGGCTCCATTATCTTTATTGTGCCAAACTTCTTTTTTGGCAAAATCAACTTTATCATAAATATCATTTTCAGATAAAAACTCTGAAACCTTTTGGCAGTGAGGGCACTCTTTTCCATAATAATAAATCACGGATGCATTAGGATTACCATAATCATCATCATTCATTGAATTGTTCTCTTTTGTCTTTTTCTGAGCTTTATCTTTATTGCCACTTTTTTCAATTTTTGAAATCTCTTTTTTCATCTCCGATTTATAATCTGTTTGACGAGAAATAAAAAAACCAACCGCGCTAACTATAGTTACTAAAACTATGCCTATAAAAATTTTGTTCTTCATATAAAAATATATTCCACATTCTTGTAAATATAATTACAATGATAAGAATAACTATTTAATAATTAACTTTTACAGCATAGCACAAAACCAATAAAACTGAAAATAAAAGAGTAAAAAATATTTCAAGACAAGCCGGTTTATTACGTTCTCAAATAATAAATTAAATCTACAAAAAAATAACCAAAAGCTCTTAAGAATACTTCTTTGCGGAAGCGAGAGGATTCGAACCTCTGGTACCTGTGAAGGCACGACGGTTTTCAAGACCGTTGCTTTCGACCACTCAGCCACGCTTCCGGTTTAAAAAAACAAATATACTATACCAGTTGGAATAATTTTTGTAAATATGCTATCATCATTAATAATACTTTTTTAAAATTCAATTATGAAAAAAAATAAAGAAATTTTGCTTGAATGGCAAGGCCCGGAATATGAACACTATCCAAAGGAAAAAAAATGGTATCTTGTTGCTTCCCTGATCTTGTCAGCAATAATAATTTACGCTTTAATAATAAACAGTCCGATTATGGCTATTACTTTTGTTCTAATAGGTGTTATTGGATATATCCAATTGGAAAAATCTCCTCGTATTTTAAGTTTCAAAATAACTCATGAAGGAATTTTTGCCGGAAAAGATTTTTTTGACTTTGACAATATAAAATCGTTTTGGATTTTTTATCAACCGCCACATACAAAAATTTTAAGTCTTCACTCTGATGCTATTTTGATGCCCTATGTTCATATCCCAGTTCATCAGATAGATCCCGTAAAACTCAGAGAAATTCTTTTAGATTTCATTCCTGAAAAGAAACAGAAACCAAGTATGATTGATGTAATTGAAAGATTATTACATATTTAAAATTTAAAAATAAAAACTTTCCCAAAATCATTTGTTCCTATAGCTCAGCTGGATAGAGCGTTGGCTTGCGGAGCCAAAGGTCGGAGGTTCAAGTCCTCCTAGGGACACCGGATTACAACTTTAAAACAATGATTCTATCTCATAAATGATTATGATGGATTTAAATCTTTCAATTAACAGTTTGCATAAAATTGGACCAAAACAAAAAGAGAAATTGGAAAAACTCGGAATTAAAACCGTCCGAGATTTTTTATTTCATTTTCCATCTCGTTATGATGATCTATCACAAATAAAAAAAATTTCTGAATTAAAACCTGATGAAAATGCCACCGTTGTTGGTAGAATAGTTAAGCTTACAACTAAACGAAGTTGGAAAAAAAGAATAAATATTATAGAAATCGTTTTAGCTGATGACACCGGCAAAATTAAAGTTGTTTGGTTTAATCAAGATTATTTAATTGATTCCTTTTCTAAAATTCATAATAAACATATCCGATTAAGTGGAAAAACAAAATTAGATTCTAAAAAAGGTTTTTCTATGTCTAATCCGGTGTGGGAGCCTGTCTCTAAAACTCCCAATCATACTGGCAGGATTGTACCAATTTATCCTGAAACAAAAGGAATTACATCTCGCTGGCTTCGTTGGCAAATTGAAAATATTTTTCGTTCTGATTTTAAAATTGACGACCCTATTCCTCAAAAAATATTAAAAAAATACAAACTTCCATTTTTAAAAAAAGCTCTTTATGATTTACATTTTCCTTCTAGCAAAAACGCTTACTTAGTGGCACAAAAGAGGTTTGCTTTTTTTGATATGTTTTTAATTCAAATAAAATCATTGCAAACAAAGCAAAATTTAAAAAATAAAAGAGCTCAAATTTTTAAACATAATAAAAAAACTACTAAAAAATTTTTAAATTTATTACCCTTTGAATTAACTAAAGATCAATTAAATGCCTTTACTGAAATAAAAAAAGATTTGTCCACCGCCACGCCAATGAATAGACTTTTAAACGGAGATGTTGGCTCGGGAAAAACTATAGTTGCCATTTTAACATCACTACAAATTGCTGTTGCTAAAGCTCAAACTGCGCTAATGGCTCCAACTGAAGTTTTGGCTTATCAACACTTTAAAACTTTTTCTAAATTTCTTTCTAATTTCAATATCTCAATAGGACTTCTCACAGCCTCTTACCAAATTATATCTAAAAAAAACAAACAACAAAAAATCAAACGGGAAGATTTATTGGAAAAAATAAAAACTGGAAAAATTGATATTGTCATTGGAACTCATGCACTTATTCAAAAGGATGTTTTCTTTAAAAATTTATCATTAATTGTAATAGACGAACAACATAGGTTTGGGGTTAAACAACGCGCCTATTTGCAACAACAGGGTTCCGTAATGAATGACAACTCTCCAAAAAAAACAAGTCATTTTTTAACTATGACCGCTACCCCCATTCCTCGCACAATTTCTATGACCCTTTTGGGAAGCTTGGATATTTCTATCATTTCTCAAATGCCCAAAAACAGAAAACCGATTATAACTTCTGTTATCACACCGCAAAAAACCAAACGGGTTTATGAATTTATTCGTCAACAAATAAATAAAGGTTTTCAAACTTTCATTATCTTACCTCTGGTAGAAGAATCTGAAAAACTTAGCGATTTAAAAGCCGTTCTTACCGAGCATAAAAGATTGTCAAAAGAAATTTTTCCAGAATTTAAACTAGGACTTCTACATGGAAAAATGAAATCCAAAGAAAAAGAAAAGATTATGGAGAATTTTCAAAATAAAAAAATAGATATTTTGGTTTCCACCTCCGTAATTGAGGTTGGCATTGATGTTCCAAATGCTACAACAATGATAATTGAAGATGCTTATCGTTTTGGACTTTCTCAACTTCACCAATTTCGTGGGCGAATTGGTAGGGGAAAAAATCAATCTTATTGCTTCTTATTCTGCAAACAATCTACCAAACGATTGCAAATCATAGCCAAAAATTCGGATGGATTTAAAATTGCTGAAGAAGATTTAAAACTTCGCGGACCGGGAAGTTTTCTTGGAGTTCGTCAATCTGGTTTAGCTGATGTCACTATGCAAAATATCACCAATATTAAAATGATAAAAGCCGCCAATGCAGATGCTCAAAAAATTATCAAAAATGATCCAAATCTGAAAAAACATCCTCTTCTTTCCCAAGCCCTTCAAAAAATGAATGATGAAATTCACCTGGAATAATTAAAGTTGCCATTTCCTTTTACTGTAGTATACTAACAGAAAACAAACTTAAATCAAACATATGTTGCCAAAATAATTTACGATAACATTATGTCAAAATCAATTATGAAAAATGAAATTTTAAAACATTCTACCGCTCATATTTTAGCAACGGCTGTTTTAGAAATGTTTCCGGAAGCAAAATTTGGAATTGGTCCAGCGACAGAAGATGGATTCTATTACGACTTTGATTTGCCTCGCACTCTAATCCCGGAAGACTTGGAAATTCTGGAGGAAAAAATGCGAACAATCATCAAAAACGATTATCCTTTTGAACGAAAAGAAATTTCTATCAAAGAAGCCGTTGAAAAATTTAAAAAATTAAAACAAACTTATAAAATTGAACTTATTAAAGATCTGCAAAAAAACGGAGAATCTACAGTGTCTGTTTACAGAACGGGGCGTTTTGTTGATCTTTGCAGGGGTCCTCATTTAGATTCCACCAAAAAAATAAACCCTCAAGCATTCAAATTGATTAAAATTTCCGGCGCTTATTGGAAGGGTGATGAAAAAAATCCACAGATGCAAAGAATTTATGGTGTTGTTTTTAATAACAAAAAAGAATTGAAAAAATATTTATTTCAACAAGAAGAAGCCAAAAAAAGAGATCATCGCAAACTTGGCAAAGAATTGGATTTGTTTATGATTTCAGAAGAAATTGGCAAAGGACTTCCTCTTTGGTTGCCTAACGGGGCTTTCATCAGAAAAAAACTTGAAGATTATATGTACAATATTGAAAAAAAATACGGTTATGACTTTGTTTATACGCCTATTCTTGCCAACGAAAAACTTTACCAACAATCCGGACACTTGGCGCATTATAAAGATGATATGTATAATCCCATTGATATTGAAGGAGAAAATTATTATTTAAAACCGATGAACTGCCCTCATCATCACATTATTTACAAATACAAACCAAAAAGTTATAAAGATTTACCTCTTCGCTTGTCCGATTTTAGCCCCATTCACAGGTTTGAACGCTCCGGAGTTTTAACCGGACTTATTAGAGCGCGTTGTTTTTCTCAAAACGATGCCCATATTTATTGCAGACAAGACCAATTAAAAAAAGAAATTGAAAATACCTTAAATCTTTTTAAAAAAGTTTATAGTGATTTTGGCATCAAAGACTATTGGTTTAGACTATCTTTGCCTGATTTCAATAATCAAGAAAAATATGGAGATATTAAAAATAAGGAAATGTGGGAAAAATCAGCGGAAATTGCTCGTGATGTTTTAAATGAGTCTAAAGAAAAATATGAAGAAGAAATTGGAGAAGCCGCTTTCTATGGACCAAAAATTGATGTTCAAATTAAAAATGTTGGTAGCAAAGAAGATACTATCGCCACAATGCAAATTGATTTTTATATGCCGGAAAGATTTGATTTGGAGTTTACCAACAAAGAAGGTAAAAAAGAAAGACCGGTTATTTTTCATCGTGCTATCATGGGTTCTTTTGATAGATTCTTTGCCTTTTTAGTTGAAAAAACCGGAGGAAATTTTCCGCTCTGGCTTGCTCCTACTCAAGTTTCCATAATTCCCGTTTCTGAAAAATTTAATGATTATGCTGAAAAAATTCTCCAAGAATTATCTCTTAACAATATTCGCGCTAATATAAATAACAAAGATGAAAGTTTGGGCAAAAGAATTCACGAGGAAGAAAAACAAAAAATTCCTTATATTTTAATTGTTGGAGAAAAAGAAAAAGACAACAAAACTGTTGCCGTCCGCGCTCGTGATAACAAAAACAAGCAAGCAGTCATTTCTTCCAGTGATTTTATTAAAAATATTTCCAAAGAAATTAAAGAAAAGAAATA
>CAZRUH010000016.1:0-13889 GCA_964603325.1 uncultured Bdellovibrionales bacterium | reverse complement strand
TTAGGGTTGGTGGGGTGGTGTCTGATTGAGTTTCTCCTATGGTTATCGGGTAACCGTTTTCATTTACTTCTCCGTTTTCATCTATGACGTAGAGGTAGGCTTGGTCTCCAACACTAAACTCTCCATAATGAATCAATGCTGTGATAGATGTATCACTCCATGCGGTTGGTGGTTGCACTTCACATTTTGTGGACAAATTCCATGTTGATGAATTGCACAACTCAACACGTGCAAGAGTATAATCAAAATAGAAATCGTCAAATTCCCAATAATATGATGAGGGATCCCCTACGTCCAGTCCGGAACCAATTCTAATTCTTTTCATTGGATCAGGAACTGAATGTGTCGCAGAGTATTGTGGCACATTGCTGTTTATGTAAATTTTTTGAAATGCCGGTTTAGTGCCCCCCTGCTGTTCTTGTTTAATATATACCCATGCATCGAGTGGCCTGCTTATCGGAAGCGCACCATAGTCTACCCATTGCGTTGGTCTATCTGATGCTACCGCTCTGGATGTATAATTATACCAATAATCCTGTCCTTGTATATTTCCCAATCTTACAGTCTTCCCATTAACATTGTTGGATGGCACTTTAAGTTTGTATGACAAAAACGTATTGTCAACAACCTCTTCTGCCCCAGTTATCAAGCCACATATATTATCATTACTTGCGTCACCATTTATACGTCTAAAAGAATAAGAAGAATGCAATGGCTGATTTGAAGAAATTAATTGCCATTTAGATTCACATCCTTGAATTGTATCCAACCCGTCCTTTTTAAAAATACCATCTTCCGTATCTATCCAAATGGCGCACATATACTCTTTATTAGCGTTATTATCAGCATGTACGCCAAATGCACTACCATTTATAAACATATATTTCTGATTTATTGAAACTGACAATATGTCTGAAGCAAATACACATTGCGGGCCAATCAGCAAAAATCCAAAAAAACCAATCATTACTAGAATCAATAAGATTAATTCCAATTTATTTGTTTTATCTTTTAACATTTTTTGAATTCAATATATTTATTCAATCGTTATTTTTATAATATCACAGATTTTAAAAAAGACTATGTTTTCTGAGTTTTCATTCTAAAATAATTTCTGCTTTATGACATATGATAATCTTCTGCAAATAAAAAAGATTGGGGGAATTATAAATTTGAAAAATTAAAAATTTGGCAGTTGGAGATTTTAGAAGTTTGTTTGATTATTTATTTTTTTATTTTAATTTAGTTTCCGCACCAATCCGTATTTGTCATATCCAAGTTTAAGCTTTTTCTTAAGATTAAAGTTACATCGGTGGAGTTTACGGTGTTATCACAATTTACATCTCCGGTGGTGGTTGAGTCTTGCCAGTTGGTTTGAGACATATCCAGGTTTAGTGATTTTCTTAGAGTTAGCATTGCGTCGGTGGAAGTTATTTGATTGTCTTGATTGACATCGGCGCGGATGGATTGGATATTATTTAAAAGTTGAAAATAAGTAGGGCCGATACGAGAACCGTTTATTATAAAATCATCAACATAATATGTCACATCGAGCCCCTGAACATCAATATCATCTCCATATGAAATATTCCCTCCAAAGAAAAACTTATTAAATGAAAAATCTGTTCCAATCTGCCTAAAGAGCAATGTATGATCTTCATATATTTTATAACTATTGCCCAGCTCATCATATACCCAAACCTCCACACTGCCATCACCAGATGCTGTCGCCTGATCACTATTTTGATCACTGCCACGATTAACATGCACTTCCAAGCCAAACCATTTTTGATTTTTAATTGCTTCATTTATTAAAAAATTATTGAAACCATTGGATAGTCCTTCTTTTCTAGAATAAGAGGTGGTATATTCTCCACTCACATCAAATGTTTGCACTGTTCCATATTGATTCAACGCTGAAGAAAATGTATCATCACAACGAGAACCGCATATTCTCCATTGAAGCAAATAGTCAGAACAACCATATTCATAACGACACCCTGTACCTCTTCTATCACTCGCTCCATTAATATGATCAACATTTGTAAATGCTGTGCCAATTGTAAAAAATTTGTGATACCCCCACCATTTGTAACCATCATTAGGCCAAAGTCCTCCATTTATTGTCGGAAATATTTTGGGAGACATTTTTATCATATAAAAGACATAAACATCATTGTAACCGGAATTGGCCAGTCCGGAAGTGGCATAAGCATTGGCTTGTCCAGGTGTATCTGAGCCAAAATATAAACCGAATCTAGATGGTCCACGAGGAATAGAATCTGATACAGACGAAGAACTTCCAAGATGCATTCGCAAACTTTTTCCATGCCCTTTCCAAACATTTTCTGCACCATGATTAGCTATCCAATCGGTATTTGTATCTGTAAAAAACCACTCGTCATAAACATCCCACATAGAGGGAGTCCCGTCTATTTTAACCGGCATATGAGATTTGTCAGTATCATATCCTCGCAAGTTATTTATACCCCGCCAATCCTGCAACTGATCAAATGTCTCCACTATATCAAATTGACTACCAAGAGTTTGTTGCCAATCTGCTTTTACTTGAAATGTTGTACCAAAAAAAGCAAATACTGCTAAAATTAGCAAGAATAGTTTTAGTTTATTTTTAAACATTTTTTGTTTTAATAAAATGTATTTATTTGTTTATTAGTTTCATTATATTAACATTATTTTAGTTTTTTCTTTAAATTTTGACTTTAAAACATTTTTTGTTTTATATTGTTTCTGTTTTTAAAATCAAATTATTAATATCTAACAAATAATGTCTTCACTGTAAAAAAGCATAACATAACAAAACTTCCTTTACAAAATAAATTTCGCACATTATCGTATTGTGATGAAATTTTGCTTCGCTCATTTCATCACAATGAGTGGCGTTACCATACCAGTTGGCTCTGCCACTCGCTATCACTCGCGACTCCTCACAACTGACATTTGTGTAACGCTTCGCCACATTTTCATTTTCTTAAAATTTCCGCTTTCGCCGAAATGAAAGCGTTGCATAAACACCACCAATTATAAAAAAACTATTTCAACAATTCATTATCACAGAAAGCATTATTAATCATAGTCTCAGATGCGTGATACAATAATTATTCCACACTCCACTCAAACAAAATGTCTCTTTCAATTTTCCCACATAACATACTCCTATACCTACATTTTAATTCATTATGTATGTTAGTTTTCTTACTACCGGATAACTCACTATTAATCGTCCATTATCAACAAGACATCAATAATGGTGCTACGAAAATTTTCTCTTATGCAACTATTTCCGCAATGACAAATAATTTACTTTTTGAACTAAATTTGAATTTGAAATATCAAGTATCAAACCTAAAAGATGCTTTCCAATCGCTTGATCCTTAAAAAATCCTCATAATAAACCGTTTCCTTTGACATAAAATTATGACCGGTATTAAAAACTGAATTTATAAAAAAATACAAAAGAATTATTCCTATACCCGCTTTTCTATGTGCTCGCCCTTAAAATAATCTTAATGTTTTGCATGATTATCATTTTTTAAAAAATTTATAAATAGATACCTTGACGAAGTCATTAAATATCCACCAAGCAAGAGCATATAGCCACATATATCCGGCATATTTCCATCCAATTGGAGTCATAAAAACTCCGTAAACCGCTATCAATGTTCCAATAATTCTAGAACCAAATGCCGGTAGAAAAAATTTTAATGATGGATAGGGTTTGTGCCAAAAGTGATGCCTTCCCGTTCTGGTTAAATATAGTGTTGAGTGTCCGGCTACATCCAATTTGATAAAAAGCATTGTTTGAATAAATGCCAAAGGATAATCATGTATCTGTAACCAATAAAACAACAGAAATGATGATAACACTCCGACAAAACCAAGAGTTGTTGCCACAATTAAAACTTCTTTCATATTCCACCTTACAGGACGATTATTGATACGAGCGTTATCATAAGCAATCATCATTACGGGAATGTCATTTAATAATGCCAAAACTATAATCATTACCGCCGTTATTGGATAAAAATTAAATATAATTACCGACAAGGCAATAAACAGAATAATGCGAATTGTTTCCGCAATCCTAAAAGTTGCATAACTTTTCATCCTCTCAAAAGTTTGTCTGGCAATTTTTATAGCATATTCAATAATCATTAAACCCGGGGAAAGTAAACTCACATCGGAAGCAGCTCTTGCAGCGTCGGTTGCTCCTGAAACAGCTATTCCGATGTCCGCTTTTTGCAATGCAGGAGCATCATTAACGCCATCTCCGGTCATAGCAACAATATGGTTTTTTTTCTGTAAATTTTCAACAATGAAATATTTATCTTCCGGCATAACCTGAGAAAAACCATCGGCATTTTCTATAATTCCAGCCATTTCATTCTTCTGTTTAAGATATTTAATCTTATTTCTAAAACCGACAACATTTAAAATATTGGTTCCCATTTTCAATGTTCTCGCAATTTGCACGGCAATAGCATGATTATCTCCCGTTAAAAGTTTTATTTTTATGCCCATTTTTCTTACTTTTTGAATAATACTTTCCGAATCCGGACGAGGTGGATCAAATAAAGAAATCAACCCAACGCACCGAAAATATTTTTCGTTGTTTTTTTTGATAGCCACCGCCAGTGTCCGATATCCTTTCTCTGCAAAATTTTCAACATCATCAAAAAAATTCTCTATTTCTTTTGTTTTTTTGCATATATTTTTAATAACTTGTGGCGCTCCTTTAGTAACCACAATCTCATTTTTTCCGTCGGCAAGTATCGCTTCTGTTCTTTTCGTTTTGGAATCAAATGGAATAAAATTTTTTATCTTATATCCATCAATGCACTTCCTATCAAAATTATCTTTAAAATATTGGATAATTGGAATTTCTATAGGATCGCCATTTTCCTCACTACTCGCCAAAGTCGCATAACAGAATAAATTACTTTCGTCAAAGGGAGAATAAACCACGGACGCACCTACTGTCATTTTGTTTTGCGTTAATGTTCCGGTTTTATCGCTACATAAAATATCCACTCCGGCAAGTTCTTCTATAGCGGATAAATTGCTGACAATTGCTTTTTTTTTGGCTATAAACAACGCGCCGATTGCCATCGTTACAGATAAGACAGCCGGTAATGCTACCGGTATTGATGCCACTATTAAAATCAATATAAACTGTAAATCTTCTAAAATACTGTTGTGTCTAAGTATGGAAAATGTCAATATTAGCATTGCTAAACTAGCAGAAAATACAATTAAAAAATTTCCCACACGAACAATCGCTTTTTGAAAGTGACTGTTTTCTTCCAACTGAGCCTTGTTAACCAATTTTGCGCTTTTCCCAAAAAAGGTGTTCATTCCCGTTTTAGTAACCCTAACCAACGCCTCTCCAGTTTTGATTATGCTCCCCGAAAAAATTTCGTCTCCGTTGCTCTTTTTTATTGATAAAGACTCTCCCGTAATAACGGATTGGTCCACTTCCAAACGCTCCTCAGACAAAATTATTGCATCTGTCGGAACAATATCTCCAATTCTCAATTTTATAATATCCCCCGGGACAAGATATTCAATTTTTATTTTTCTAAATTTTCCGTCGCGTAAAACCAAAGCATAACGCGCCAATTTCTCTTTTAACGCATCCAGAGCATTAAGAGCCTTCGTTTCTTGAAAATAATCCACAAAAATATTAACCAACAGCAAAATCATAATTATGGAAAATTCTTCCCAACGACCCATTATTGCGGAAAGTAATGCCGCCAGTTCTATCATCCAAGAAATTGGACTCCATATTTTTTTAAATAAACGATGTGCTTTAGAGTATTTTTTTTCCGAAATTTTATTATAGCCAACTCTGTTTAATATTTTTTGAGCTCTTTTTTCCGATAATCCTTTTATATGTCTATTTCTCATATTTACATATTTTAATAAGTTCAGCATCTAAAGTAATATATGTTGATGGAATATCAGTCCAGCACCCGGAATTATAATAAGTTATCCTTCCTTGTTTTATTTTTTTACTTTTGTGCGTATGTCCGCAAAAAATATAGTCAACACTCTGTAATTTAGCATACAAAACAGCCCTTCGCGCAACTTTTTCAGAAAGTCGCAACCAACCCTTACTTCTCCTTTTAACATAATGACTGATTCTTTTATCATTAAAATCTACCAACTGGATTCCCTTATAAATTTGATTGGCAATAAAACTTATGATAACATTGTTGCTTAAAAAATTATCAAACTGATGTCCGTGAATTGCCAAATATTTTTTCTCTTTATATTTCCAACTGTAACTTTTATAGACACTTACATTCGTTAAACTGTTAAATATCTCTGTTAATCCCCTATCATGATTTCCTTCAACCCAAATTACTTTCTTTCTTTTGGAAAGTTCACTGATGTAAGAAATCAATCTCCAATCGTTCTTCCCCAATTTGCCAAAGTTCAAACTCTCAAATATATCCCCAAGAAGAATTAATTTTTCAAATTCGTAATTTTTCAAAAACGAAAGAATATCACTCGGACGGCTAACCATAGACCCCAGATGTAAGTCGGAAATAATTAATGTATGTGTTTTATTTTTGTTTTTCATATTCTTATTTATCATTAATTCTGATAATATCCTTTGGTTCGCCCAAAATTCTAATCAAAATTGATTTTTTAAAATCATAAAACTCATCAACTCTTAGAAAATAACAAAAAAACAAAAAAGATACCACTCCGGCGCTCCCGGAAATTATCAATTGGAGCAATACCTCCCCAAAAGTTTTCAAAGAAATAAAGTTTGACAAAAAATGTCTAACAAAATAAACGAATATTATTGAAAACAATGTTGCTATAATTATTTTCAGAATCGGACTCCATAATTCTTTTTTAAAAACAAATTTTATCTCCTTGTTTAAAAACCAAAATAACAAAAACATATTTACTGTCGTTGACAAAGAAAATGCTATTGCCAGTCCCAGCACTTTAAATTTATTTATCACGATAAAAACAACAACAATATTTATAACTTCACTAAATAAAGAGATAAAGAATGGAATTTTTGTATTTTCTAAAGCATAAAAAGCTCTGGAGAGTAAAGGAATGGTGCTTTGAGCAAATAAACTCAATGATAAAAACCCCAAAACCCACAATGTATCAACCGTATCTTTCCAGTCAAATTTACCACTTCCCAAAACGACCCTGACAATCTCCGCGCGCAAAGAAAAAATTATGGCGCTAACGGGAATAACAAAAAATAAAATCCTTTTAAATGTTCTTAAAAATACATAACGGAATTTATCAAAATCATTTTTGGATGCTAATGCGCTTAATTTTGGAAATGCGGCCAAGGAAAACGAGATGCCAAAAATTCCCAAAGGCACACTTTGTAAATTGTTAGCAAAATTAAAAACAGCCAAAGACCCCGATGCCAAAGTTGATGCAAATATGGTTATTACCAGTAAATTTATCTGGTTAACACCCATTGCCATACTTCTCGGAATCATTAATTTAACAATTTTACGAATATTTTTATCGCAAAAAATATTTTTAATATTTTCAATATGATAGTGAAAACCGATTGATTTTACCGCCATATATTGCATTAACATATGCATTCCGGCACCCAAAACAACACCCAATGCCAGACCGGCTACTCCAAAAATTTTAGCAAAAAAAAGAGCTCCCACAATTATTCCGATATTATAAATAGTGGGAGCAATAGCATAAATCAAAAACCTTTTAAAAGATATTAAAATTCCGCCAAAAATAGCGCTAACTCCCAAAAACAAAGGGCTTAGAAACATAATTCTGGTCAACAAAACAGTTAAGTTCATCTTTTCATCAGAAAATCCCGGTGTTATTATTCGCATAATCTGAGGAGTAAATATGATCATAACAATTGAAACAATCATTACACTGATCACTTGAACTGTTAGAATATTAGATGCCAATTTCCAAGCTTCTTTTTTTTTGTGATAGCTAACTAATCCCGTAAAAACCGGGATAAACGCCGCACTAAGAGCGCCAACAATCAATAAATTATAAATTAAATCCGGAATACGAAAAGCTGCATAATAAATATCCAGAGTGTCTCCGGCACCAAATTGAGAAGCCAAAATTCTGTCACGAAATAATCCAAAAATTCTGCTTAATATCCCGGCTATTGATACAATCAATGCCGCGCCGGCAACGGTTTCCGTTGGTCTGTTTTTAAATAGTTTTTCTTTTATTGTTTTTTTTATCATTTATCTGTTATAAATTTTCAGCAACATTTTTAATTAGTTTTTTGTACAAAAATATACTAAAAACAAATGCTACGCATAGCAAAAATGTAAATAAAATAATTTGCCAAGCATCCGGAAAATGATTATTGGTAAGAGCCTCTTTGACAAAATGAATTATAAAAGCCATTGGATTAACTAAGATTGTTCGTTGAATATATACCGGCAAAATAGATAAAGGATAAATCACGGGACTGCCGTAAAAAAGAATGGTTATCAAAACTTCCCAAATCATCGCTAGGTCACGAAATTTAACATACAGGGGAGCGGTAACCAATGAAAAAGAGAGGATTATAATATAAATTAAAACTGAAAAAAATAAAAATAAAAATATCGCTTCAATACTTGGGATATATTTTTGCCAAATAAAAAAACTGATAATCACTACTAAATTCATTAAATACACCAAAACTGCATTCACCGTTGATGCTAAAATAATAGTCCATCTGGGAATATATATTTTGTTAACCAGTTGCGCTTTACTCAACAGAGATGCCATTCCGGAGCTGGTTCCTTCTGAAAAAAAATTAAACATCATAATAGCAACTATTAATTGTAAAGAATAATAATTTGCTCCGGTGTTTCTGGGATTAAACATGGCGGAAAAAACAAAATTTAAAACCAAAAACATTAGTAACGGTTTTAAAATTGCCCAAAAATATCCCAGAACAGAACCATGGTAACGCAATTTAAAATCTGTTTTAGCCAATGTCCAAATAAGTTCTCTATAATTCTCATGTTGTTTCATAGGGTGATTACGTCAAATTTTATGCCTTAACAAAGCAAATATGTTTTAGCGGAAATTATATGTCTAGATTTTTAACATTCTTAGCGTGCATCTGAATAAATCTGCGACGAGGCTCTACTTCGCTTCCCATTAAGAGAGTAAATGTTTTATCCGCCTCTTCGGCATCTTCAATACCAATACGCAACATCTTTCTATTATCGGGATCCATTGTCGTTTGCCACAATTGTTCAGGATTCATCTCACCTAAACCCTTGTATCGCTGAATATTTACCCCTGTTTTTTTCTTAACATCACTATCATCACTTTCGTTTATATCCGATTCTTTAATGTTTTTTACTCCCATTTTTTTTAATATATCGTCTTTATCTCTATCTGTGTAAGCATAAAAAACCTCCTTGCCCTTTTTAATTTGATAAAGAGGAGGCTGAGCAACATAAATATGACCCTTTTTTACCAACTCTTCAAAATATCTATAAAAAAAGGTCAACAATAATGTCCGAATATGACTACCATCAACATCAGCATCAGCCATGATGATTATTTTTCCGTATCTTAATTTGCTTAAGTCCATGCTCTCGCCGATTCCGGCTCCAAGAGCAATAATTATCGGTTTCAGTGTATCGGATTTTACAACCTTATCCAAAGTTGTTTTTTCCACATTAACCAGCTTTCCGCGCAAAGGCAAAATCGCTTGAAATCTCCTGTCTCGCCCTTGTTTTGCCGATCCTCCGGCAGAATCTCCCTCAACTATATACAATTCCGATTCTTCCATTTTTCTACTGGAACAATCAGCCAATTTACCGGGAAGAGTCATTCCCTCCAGAGCTCCTTTTCTGACAACCGCATCTTTTGCCGCACGAGCTGCAATTCTAGCCTTTGCCGTTAAAAAACATTTTCCAATAATTTCTTTAGCATCCTTTGGATTGGTTTCCAAATAGTCCATTAAACCTTCTGCCATTATCGTTAAAACTACTCCCTTAATTTCACCATTGCCCAGTTTTGCCTTAGTTTGTCCTTCAAATTGCGGTTCCTTCAGTTTTACACTTACCACCGCTGTCAATCCTTCACGCACATCATCAGAAGTCAAACTAACATCTTTTCCTTTAATGAGATTATTTTTCTTTGCATAATTATTTAAAACTCTTGTCAATGCCGTTCTAAATCCGGAAACATGAGTTCCTCCTTCTACGGTATAAATATTGTTTGCAAATGAATATAGATGCTCCTTAAACCCATCTGTATACTGTAAGGAAATCTCAACTTGCACATCATTTACTTCTTTCTCTATATAAACCGGTTTTTTATTTTTTATTTCCTTACCTCTGTTTAAATAATTAACGAAAGAAACAATCCCTCCATCAAAATAAAATCCATACTTCTTAACTTTATACTCTTCTTTTTTGTTTATTTTTTCGTTTTTTAAAAAATCAACTTCAATTTTACGATAATCCTCTAAAATTATTCGCACTCCCTTTGTTAGATATGCCTGTTGTCTAATGTAATCCAAAATTTTTTTCCAACTATATTCTATTCTTGGAAATATCTTTGAATCGGCTTGGAATGTAATTTTTGTTCCGGTTTTACTTGTTTTTTCGCCCTTCTTTACCGCCGAAAGTCTTTTTCCTCGTTTATATTCTTGCTTCCAGACAAAACCGTCTCTATAAACCTCCGCTTTCGTCCAAGAGGAAAGGGCGTTTACTACCGAAACTCCCACTCCATGCAGTCCCCCGGAAACTTTGTAACCGTCCCCTTCAAATTTTCCTCCGGCATGAAGAACAGTCATTACCGTTTCCAGCGTTGACTTTTTTGTTTGAGCATGTTTCTCAACCGGAATACCTCGCCCGTTATCAGTTACCGAAATTATATTATTTGGCAAAAGTTCTATTTTGATATCATTACAAAAGCCGGCCATCGCCTCATCAATAGAATTGTTTACCACTTCCCAAATTAAATGATGCAATCCCTCCAAAGATGTTCCACCAATATACATTCCCGGTCGCTTCCTGACCGGATCTAATCCCTCCAAAACTTGAATTGATTTTGCTCCATAAGAACTTTTCTTGATATCCTTTTTTGCCATAAAATTAAACCGAAATTAAAACATTAAAAAAACACCATTTTAAAAATAAAAATTACTTTTATTTCAACAATAAACCCGGTGCTTGCTCACTCAATCACTTTATTATACTAGCATATATTATGTTTTTTTAAAAGAAGCGTATTAAACCATTATTCGCAATACTATCCCCGATTTTATAATTCCTTACCGTTGTATTTATCTTTTTTAATTCTTATTTTACTTCTTATTAAATAAGTGTTATCCAAAAAAAAGAAATTTTCTTTACCATATTCTCGCACGCTTATTTAATAATTTACTTTTCATTTGAAAGAGAAATATTAAAATTTTTTTTAAAAAATTTAGCCGTCTTTTGCCTGGCTAATTTATCAGAATAATTCATCCTCTTAAAGTGCTGAAAAACAAAATCATAAACATTACCACCTGTTCCACACCCCATACAATTAAAAATATTCCGGAATGGATCTAATGAACAAGATGGGGTGTCTTCTTTATGAGATGGACAGAGTATTTTTATACTACGACTATATTTATCCAATGATTTTTTTGGCTTAAGCTTTCTATATCCTAATAATATAGCTACCTGTATAATTCTTGTCTCTTGATTTATTCTCTCAATATACTGTTCAAACCTATCTCTCCTTCTTTTTTTCGCACTGTCATTCGCACTGTCAGATGAGATTATATTATCTATATTCTTCATACCAACTAAAATAAAGATTAAAAAAAAATCCCCCGTGTTTTGTTATACCTCTCACCTTGCATCGGCACAAAAAAACAACACGGGGGAGAGAGAAACCGATGCAAGTATTTACGGTATACTATAATTGTAGAAGAAAAAAAACTTATGTCAATTAACCATTCCGATTTCCCTCCAAACCATCTCACCAATTTTTTCAATACTTAATAATTTTCCATTACGGACACATTGAATATCTACCCAGTTATTATTTTCCTTAACTAAATTCAAGGCACTTCGCTTAGCATTCTGTAAATGTTTTAAATCATTTTCAAGAACATCTTTCTTGCCATTCAAATATTTTTTCTTCTCTTCATTATTTTTATTCTTCAACATTTCCAAACTGAACTTTAAGGGTACATTCAAATAAATAATCAAATCCGGTCTAGGAATTTTGAAAACACCAAACTCCATTTCGTCTAACCACTTTAAAAATTCTCGCCGCTTATGGGCGTCAACAATTTTTCCGCCTTGATGCGTTTGGTTGGAGTTAGCGTAACGGTCAGCAATAACTATTCGCCCCTCCTTCAGCCACTTGACAATTTTTTGACTGGACTCAAAACGATCAGCTGCGTATAAAACAGAAGCAATTTTTGGATCAAGCTTAACAAAATCTCCATGCTCACCAGCCAAACATTCTCCAATAAATTTCCCAAAAAAATTATTATAATACTGTGGAAAATCAATCGTTGCTACTTTATAACCTTCTTTTTTCAATCTCTTAACCAATAACTCCGTCTGCGTTTTTTTACCACAACCATCCGTTCCTTCTACTACAATAAATTTGCCCTTTTTATTTTTTTTAATCTCCTTTTTCATTTGTTTACACCCCCGAATTTAATTATTTATTCTTCAAAATATCATTCCCTACACACACTTACATAATTCAAAATCCAATCCCAAATAATATTGTTCTACGCTTAAACCATCACCTTTTTTAACTATACACGATTATCAATATTGGCAATGTGGATAATTGATTACTCTCACAAAATTAAGACAAATATCTTTTTATATTGCTTCTAATATCGTCTACCGTTATATACTTTAAAATAATTATATTTTCATTTCCTTCAATCATTGCTGATAATTGTTTTTCACTATTACTATTGTACAAACAAATAATTTTTTTCTTCAAAATTTCCGCCAGTGCTATTTCATAACCAACCCCCAGTGAAGGGTTAGATACTTCAGCTATAATAACATCACTTAGCTTTAGCCACTCTACATCTCTTTGGTAAATATATTGACTATCTAGATTGTCTTCACCTTTTTCGGAAATATTTTTGTCTGCAATATACTCCGTCAAAACTTCTCCGTATTTTTTTAGATATTTAATAATCTTAAAATACATTCCCTGATCATCTCGCCCCCCCTAATAGATCCAGCAAAATAAATTTTCATATTTTTAATTACCTAATTGTTTATAATTGTTTTACTCTTTCTATCAAAATTTTTTTCACCTCCTCAAAAGAAACTTCCTGATTATTTTTAAATATAATTTTTTCCTCAACAACATCATTAAAATAAATTAGACTTTTTAAAATCTCTTTTCTTTTGGTTCTACTTCATAAATCAGGCTCCAATAATTGATAGATTTTTTACTCCAAGCCGTTCTAATAGATTTTTTAATAACCTCCCTGATTTCTTCTTCTAAATAAACATTCTTCAGCCACTCCGTCGCTTCTCTGGTTCCTAAATCAAGAATGTTTTTAATAATAATTTGCTTATCTTTCTCCAAATTAACTTATGATAAATCATAAGACCACAAAAATGGTCTCACAAATTTTGGTATTTCATTTTCCTTCTTTTGCTCATTCATACCTTAATTTTAGCATAAAATCTAACTTCACTCAATACACCACATGCTACATTCAATAAAATAACACTATAACCAAAAACCGCTAGATAAAAAATATTCCATTAAAAATCTCATCACTTCCTCCTATCGTCTATTTCTTCTTGACATAGCAATAATAATAATCCATACTAATTTTATTAACAAAAGAAAGTTCTTTTTATTAAAAAAGCGGGGAAATCCCG
>CAZRUH010000015.1:0-14066 GCA_964603325.1 uncultured Bdellovibrionales bacterium | reverse complement strand
CAGCGGGAAGTTAATGAGAGGTTGGACTTTCTATTACGAGCCACCGATGTGGAGGATATTTTTGACAATATTCAAAACTGTATAGACACAACGGATAATACACTGCAAGAATGTTACAGAGATATGCTATTTGTAATTAGAATGGGAATAAATTTATTGGAAAGTACTCTTAATAAATATTCAATAAAACATAGGGAAACAAAAAACCTGAAGAGCATATATAATTATTTAAATGATTATATTGAAAAAATATCTAACAAAACAACAGTGGGGGATATTAAGAATGAAATTTCGGGAGAAATATTAAAAATGTCAGAAATAATAAAAAATTTAAAAAATGAGCGATAAAAAAGAATTAAAATTTCCAAAGAATTTTTTATGGGGGTCTGCGACCAGCGCT
This sequence comes from uncultured Bdellovibrionales bacterium, assembly GCA_964603325.1. GTDB lineage: Bacteria > Patescibacteriota > Minisyncoccia > Moranbacterales > UBA9337 > LSNR01. The sequence continues at coordinate 13,666 of CAZRUH010000015.1, read as the reverse complement.
CATCAAGTTGAAGGTGGTAATGAGAATAATTGGACAGAGTGGGAAAAGAAAAATGCTAAACGGTTAGCCAAGGACGCGAAAAATAAATATAAAAAATGGCAAATAGAAAAATTTCCGGAAATGTTAATGCCTGAAAATTATATTTCCGGAATGGCTTGCGATCATTATAATCGTTTTGAGGAAGATTTTGATATTGTGCAAGAATTGGGGCAGAATGCGCATCGTTTTTCCATTGAGTGGTCAAGAATTGAGCCGAAAGAGGGAAAGTTTGACAGGAATGAAATTAAACATTATCGGAAAGTTATTCAAGCCTTGAGAGACAGAGGATTGGAACCTTTCGTAACATTATGGCATTGGACTAATCCACTATGGCTCAAAAATGGAGAATTGGATAAAAAATTTCCAATGTATTTTTCTCGTTACGCTAAATTTGTAGTTGAAGAACTGGGAGATTTGGTTAATTTTTGGATAACGTTAAATGAGCCAACTTCTGTTATATCAAGTTCATACATTGTCGGTGTGTGGCCACCCCAAAAAAGAAATATATTTTTTGCATTGAAAGTATACAAAAATTTATCAGACGCTCATAAATTGGCTTTTGATGAAATTCATAAATTATATTCAGAGTCGCAAGTTGGATTTTCCAATATACTTTTATTTAATGAGCCGAATAATAAAAAATCATTGTTGGATAAAATTTCCACAAGAATAGTTGATTATTTTTCAAATGAAAAATTTTTAAAAATGACAAAAGGCAAAAATGATTTTTTGACGATTCAATATTATTTTCATAATAAAATAGATTTTATTAAAAAAAATAATGATGATAAGAAAGATGTCTCAGATATGGATTGGGAAATTTATCCAAAGGGAATTTATCACATCTTAAAAAGCCTCAAGGAATATAATCTGCCGGTTTATATTACGGAAAATGGTTTGGCGGATGCGGATGATAGCCGAAGAGAAAGCTTTATCAAAGAACACTTGCATTGGATACATAAAGCCATTGAAGAGAATGTAGATGTGCGAGGATATTTTTATTGGTCATTGTTGGATAATTTTGAATGGGATAAAGGTTTTTGGCCGAGATTTGGTTTGGTGGAGGTTGACTATAAGACACTAGAGAGAAAAATTCGTCCAAGTGCTTGGGAATATGCCAAAATATGCAAAAGTAATATCTTGATGATTTGATATTTCAATAAATTTAAACAAAGCAAAAAGTAGATTATAGTTTTTGATATTTGCTTTTGTCATAAAATTTTTTGAACGTATCTTAGGCAAATTATTATATTTTTTAAAAAAGTGGTATAATAGTTTTGCTCTTTTAAGGGATTATTTAATAAAAACAAAAATGGCAAAAACTTTAATCAATTTAAAAGATATAAATCTTACTTATAATAGAAATAAGCCCAACGCATATCAGGCTCTTTTTGATATAAATCTGGAAATAGAAGAGAATAGTTTTGTTATTATCTTTGGTCCGTCCGGTTGCGGAAAATCCAGTTTATTGAATACTATTTCCGGACTGGAACTTCCTGATAGTGGCGAGGTGATAGTTGGTGACAAGAATTTACTTGAGATGAGTGCCAAGGAAAAAGCCCGTTTCCACAGAAAGTCTATTGGAATGATTTTTCAATCTTATAACCTTATTCCCACTCTCAGTGTTTTAGATAATGTTGTAATACCGCAAATTTTTATAAATAACGGTAGAAAAATGCGAGAAAGGAGGGCTATGCGATTATTGGATAGATTTGGAATTAAAGAACATGCGCACAAAATACCGACGGAACTTTCCGGAGGAGAACAACAACGTATAGGTATTGCCAGGGCTATTATAAACAAACAACCAATTTTATTGGCTGATGAACCGGTGGGAAATCTTGATTCAAAATCTGCCGGCAATGTGATGAAAATTTTAAGCAATCTCAACAAAAAAGAAAATAAAACAATCATTATGGTTTCTCATAATCCGGATAACATTATTTGGGGGGATCATATTATTTATATGAGAGATGGGAAAATTGTTAATCAAGAATTTCGTGATACAAGTGGAGAGGTGAAAGAAACTGATAAATCTAAAAAAGATGAAATGGACAAATTGGAGAGTTTGTTTAGAAATTTCCAAGGATTAAGTAAGGAGCAGATAAAAATGTTAATTACTCCGATGAAAGCAAAAATATTAACAAGATCTTTATTGTTGGAGATGGATGAAAGACAGATTAAGTTACTTGAAGATACTGTTAGGCAGAGAATTTTAAATACAATAAATAAAGAAGAATTATATGAAAGATTGGATAATCCGGAGGACTTAGGCGGTTTGGATATGGATGCCAGAACTGCAAAAAAAATATCAAAAAAAATAGAAGAATTTATTGAGGTGGCGCATACGGTATCAGCTACAAAAAAAATTGATACTGATAAACGAACGGAAATAGTTTTGAAATATTTGTTAAGTCAAGGAGATATAATTATAAAATTTGAGCAATTAAGCAGGTTAAGGGATGCTGTTAAACACCGAATGATAAACAAAATTGATAGAGAGAAATTTCAACAGATTCTCGATATGCCGGAAAGAGTTGGCGGTGTTGGGTTTAATAAGAAAACGGCCAAGAAGATTGCCAAAAAAATGGATTTGATTTTAATGATTGGCTACGGAATGTCATAATTTTTTGTTTTTTTGAATAATTATGAAAATACTAGATACAATAACCATATCAGCTCGTTCATTTAAGAATAATCGCTTAAGAACTTTTTTGACTGTGATGGGAATCAGCGTCGGAATCGCTTCCATTTTTTTTCTTGTTTCTTTGGGTTATGGAATGCAAAAAGTAGTCTTAGATAGAATTGCGACAAGTGATTCTTTGCTATCATTAGATGTGTTTTCCGGTGATACCGATAAAAATGTGATTACCAAAGAAGAGCTTCCCGAAATTAAAAATATTAATGGCATTGTTAAATTTGCTCCGGTTATTACTCAAAAAGCAAAAGTTCACAGTGGAAATTTCACCACAGATTCAAAAATTAATATCGTAAATTCAAATTTTTTCAGAATGGAAGGAGTTTCTGTTTTTTCCGGAAAAATATTTTCAGATAATGATACCGATAAAGCGGTGGTAACCAAAGGATTATTAGATTTGTTGCACATTGATGTTGATAATTTTAAGAATAAAGAAATTACTATTGATATTGTTATTCCGGAAAATAAAAAAAGTAAGAGAGATAAAAATAAAAAAGAAAATATTACAACCAAAAAATTTAAAATAATAGGATTTATAAAAGACGGTAATAAGGCCGGTATATATATACCGAGCGCATCTGTTTCCGGACTAGGATTTAATCATTACAATAGGATTAAAATAAAGGTTTCTTCCAACGGAGAAATCAATCCGGTCAGAAAATCTTTATTGGAAAAAGGATATTTGGTTTCAGCTATTTCTGATACCGTGGATCAAACAAGAAAAATCTTTACCGTTATTCAGGTTGTACTCTTATCTTTTGGAATGTTGGCGTTGATTGTTAGTGCAATAGGTATGTTTAATACAATGACTATTTCACTATTGGAAAGAACGCAAGAAATTGCTATAATGAAATCGTTGGGGGCATCGGCAAAAGATATTTGGAGTATGTTTTTGACAGAATCAATATTGATTGGTTTTTTGGGTGGAAGTTTGGGGATTATTATTGGTTTCGCCGGAACGGAAGTATTTAATTTTATTTTGAACTTGATTGCAGTTAATTTTGGAGGAATGAAAATAGATTTGTTTTACATTCCTTTGTGGTTTGTTTTATTCATCGTTGTTTTTTCTACGGTAGTTGGACTTATAACGGGTTTCTATCCCGCAAAAAGGGCGGCGGCGTTGGATACATTGGAAGCGTTAAGATATAAATAATTTTATCAAAATGAATTTTACAAATGAAATTTTTAAAATAATTTTTTTTGCTCGCGCCGGTCAAGGAGCTAAAAGTATAGCGGAAGTTTTGGCGCAATCTTTGGTTAGTGAAGGGAAGTTCGCACAAGCATTTTCTTTCTATGGTCCCCAGAGAAGTGGTGCGCCGACAAAAACTTATTTAAAAATTTCTGATAAACCGATAAGAAATCACGAGCCAATAGTTGATCCCGATGCGGTAGTTGTTTTAGATGATACCCTATTGGAGAGCGAGAAGGTGGGTAGAAATTTAACGGAAGATGAAGTTTTAATAGTGAATACAAGAAAAACGGAGGAGGAAATTAGAAAGATAGTCGGTAATTTCAAAGGAAACATCAAAATAATTGACGCATATCAAGTGGCAATGGATATAATTGGACAAGGACATATTAATACCGTTTTACTGGGAAAAATAATTCAAGTAATGGAAATTGTTAAATTGGATACCGCCAAAAAAGAATTTAAGAAAGTATTTGGGAAAAAATTGGAAAAAAATATCTTAAAAAATAATCTGTTGGCAATTGAAAAAGGGTATGACGATTATAATTTATAAGAATTATGAAAATAGAACATCCTCTAAAACATAATATTGAAAATGCATCTAAAACCGGCAGTTGGAGAAATAGAACGCCCGTAGTGGATAGGAATAAATGTGTTGGTTGCGGTACTTGCGTGAAGTATTGTCCGGATGCTTGCATCGTTTTAAAGAAAATCAAGAACGCAAAAAATGATAAGAAGAAAATTGCTTTAATTGAATATACTTTTTGTAAGGGGTGTGGTGTTTGCGCGCAGGTATGTCCCGTTAAAGCAATAAAAATGAAATAAATAAATGAAAAAGATAAGAAACAAAAAAACAGCTCTAACCGGCGGAGCGGCTTCAGCGGAAGCGTTGAGACAAATTATTCCCGATGTTATGCCTGTTTATCCGATTACACCGCAAACACCCATAATTGAGACTTTTGCAAAATTTAAGGCTGATGGGAGGGTTGATACGGAAATTATTACGGTTGAATCTGAGCATTCGGCTATTTCCGCTTGTGTTGGTTCATCATCAGCGGGAGCCAGAACGGTGACCGCTACCAGCAGTCAAGGGTTGGCGTTGATGAATGAGATTTTATATATTGCCAGTGGTATGCACTTGCCAATTATGATGTTAGTCTCATCAAGAGCGTTGAGCGCGCCAATAAATATACATGGAGATCATAGCGATGTAATGGGGGCTCGTGATGCGGGGTGGATACAATTATTTTCAGAAAATGCTCAAGAAGTTTACGATAATACCATAATCGGTATGAGGTTGGCGGAAATTGTAAAAAATCCGGTGATGGTGATTATGGATGGGTTTACAACTTCGCATACGGTGGAAAATTTGGAAATTTTGTCTGATACTGTTGTGAGAAAATTCATTGGCAAATATACGCCAAAGGATTTTTTGTTAAATATCAATAACCCCAAAACTTTTGGTCCTGTTGGATTACCGGATTCATATTTTGAATTTAAAATTGTTCAAAATGAAAAAATGAATGGTGTATCTAAACAATATAATAAAATTAGCGAAGAATATCAAAAAATTTCAGAAAGAAAATATCATAAGTTGGAAGCGTATAAGACAAAAGATGCGGAGCAAATTATGGTTTTGATGGGTTCTACGGCAGGCACGGTCAAAGATGTTGTTGATGAGATGCGATTAGATGGAAAAAAAGTGGGTTTGTTAAAAATTAGAATGTTTCGCCCATTTCCATATAAAGAAGTTGTTGAAATCTTAAAAAAAGCAAAAAGTGTAGCAGTATTGGAAAGAGTAATGTCAATTGGATCAGTGGGTCCTCTTTATAGTGAAGTCATAACCTCACTGCAAGGAGTAAAAAACATGCCAACGGTTTCTAATTATATTTACGGATTGGGAGGGCGTGATATTTTTGCCAAACAAATTGAGGAAGTTTTTGAAGATATGATAAATAAAAAATATCCCAAGAAAATAACATTTATAAAATAAGATGTGCAAATTGAAATTTGATTGAATGATTGTGGAAAAATTGGAAAGGGCGGTTTTTTTAAAGAGTATGGGTATTTGCCTATAGAAATATAAGAAATCATTAAATGAAATAAATAAAGTTATGAAAAGGGAAATTCACAGTGGATTGGAAAACATTGGTGATAAGAATAAATTTGAAAGGGTAATTTTGGAATATGAAAGAAGAATTAGAGCTATAGCGAAAAGAGTGGTGGAAAAAAATAAAATAGGAAATATTTTCTCATTGGAAGAAATAATTCAAGCGGGAAGAATTGGATTGCTTGATGCTATAAGAAAATATGATGAGAAAAAAAGAAATGGCGGAACATTTTCCACATTTGCCGGTATCAAAATTAAAGGAGCTATGATGGATTATATAAGAAAAAATGGATATATGAGCAGAGACGATATCAGAAAAATGAATTTACTAAAGGGTGTTCAAAAAATGTTATTGCAAAAATTGAAAAGAGAACCTACGCTAAGGGAAGTTGCGGAGGAATTGAAAATGTCAGAAAAAGAAGTGGAAAACATAAGGGGTATTTTTAATAGGTTAAATGCACAGTCTTTGTATTTTGAAAATGGAAACAATGGCACAGGTGATTTTTATTTAAATCCCAATGTGGAGAAACAGCACCAAACTACTGTTGAGTATGAAAAAAAAATTGACGAAAAAAAATTAAATACAACAATTAGAAATGCTCTGAATTCTTTAGCAACAAGACAGAGAGAATGCTTTATTCTTTTGCTGGAGGGGTTATCGCAGGCGGAAATTGCCAGAAGATTAAATGTTTCCGAGTCAACGGTGAGTAGGGATATTAATGTCGGAAAATTAAGATTGGCAAAATTTTTGACGAGGGATGAAGAAAGATTTTTAACTCAATATTATAACGATTATTTGAAAAAATAATAAAATTATGAATAAAGAATTAACAAAAAAATTTGCGCCGGGACATGCTACCTGCGCCGGGTGCGGGATTCCGGCAATTGTTAGAAATGTTTTAAATTCAACAAACAAACAAATTGTGGCTATTAACGCCACAGGCTGTTTGGAAGTAACCTCAACTTTGTATCCTTATACGTCTTGGAAAATTCCCTACATTCACAATGCATTTGAAAATGCCGGCGCAACGGCTGGTGGGGTGGAGGTGGCTTATAAAATACTAAAAAAAAGGGGAATTGTAACTGAGGAGATAAAGTTTATTGTTTTTGCCGGGGATGGAGGGACTTTTGATATCGGATTACAATCGCTATCCGGAATGTTGGAAAGGGGGCACGATGTTTTATATGTTGTTTATGATAATGAAGGATATATGAATACCGGTGGACAGCGTTCCGGAGCTACTCCGAAGGGTGCCAATATGACAACTACCCCGGTAGGTGACAACAGTTTTGGCAATGAGTTGCCACGCAAAGATATTGTGGAGATAGCCAAAGCTCATCACATTCCTTATGTAGCTCAAGCGAACGTGGCCTATGTGGAAGATTTAAAAATGAAAGCGGAAAAAGCATTTAATATTAAGGGACCAAAACTTTTGTCTGTTTTACAGCCATGTACCAATGTTTGGAAATTTCCCACTTCAGATTATGTTAAAGTGGGAAAATTGGCCACGCAAACCAACTACTGGCCATTATATGAGATTGAGGATGGAAAATATAGAATAAATTTGCAAATTTCAAAAGTAAAACCGATAGAAGAATATCTAAAAATACAAAAAAGGTTTAGGCACCTCTTATTATCCAAAAACTCCGGTATTCTAGAGGGCATTAAAAAAGATATTGATGAAAAATGGAACAGATTATTGAACTTGGCGGGAAGCCAATCTTAGAGCCATTCATCGGACTTGAACCGATAACCTACGGTTTACGATACCGTTGCTCTACCAATTGAGCTAGAATGGCGAATCTTTCTTGAACTATTATACATAATTTTGTCAGCATGACAAATAAATCGTTTAATTTTCTGTAAAAAAGTTTCAATCGCTAAAATTTGCATTTTTTTAATGTTATGTATTATAATGTATTAACCGACTACGAGAATTTAAATTGTTATTTAAGTCATTTGCAAAAATATGAAAAATTTTTTTCAAAAAAATAAAAGCATTGGAGCGGTAAAAACAAGCACTTTTGTGAGTGAAATATCTAAAAATAGGATGACTGGCAATCTTGTAAACAATAAAGATAAAAAAAATATATTTACGAATGTTTTTGATAAGGTGATTGCCATCAGTTTTTTTATGATTTTTTTTGGAGTCCCGTTGTTTTTTACCGGGCTGGCATTTCAGGGAATTGTTTTTGAGAAGCAAATATATTTTTATTTTTGGACATTGTTGGCTTTAGTTGCTTGGGTGTCTAAAGGTGTTATCGTTGGAGAATTAAATATTAGAAAGACTCCTTTGGATATTCCAATTTTTCTTTTTTGGATTGTGTATGGAATTTCAGCATTTTTTTCTGTGGATAGATGGCATAGTTTTTGGGGGTTTTTTGGGGATCCTTCAGGAGGATTTATTAGTCTAACATCAGTTATTATTTTATATTATTTGATCGTTAGTAACTATACGGTCAAGAGAATGCAGTGGATGGTGGGAGGTTTTATTATGGCTAATTCATTGATAGCAATTTGGTCATTAATAACTTTTCTTGGTGTTAAGTTATTGCCGGAAAGAATAGCTCCTTATTTCCCTCTAAGTTTTGTCGGAACCATTTCCGGACTCAAGGTATTTTCAGGAATGGCTATTCCGTTATTGATGATGTCGTTTTTGAAGCTGGCGGAAAACAAGAGCGTTTTTGCTAAAGTTATAAAATATCCGGTATTGTTTCTTATCCCGATAAATTTACTCGTGATACTTCTATTTTATCAAAGAATATTGGCTATAGTGATTTTATTCGGAATAGGGTTTTTTCTACTTTTTGTTTTATCCAATATAGTGAAGGTAAATAAAAAAAATATTTGGGTTCCAATGTTATCTTTTGTTTTGGCGACGGCTATATTGATAATCGGAGCAAATAATCTGGCTAAAATAAATGCTCCCATTGAGGTAACCCCCAATGCAAAAGTTTCTTGGGAAGTTTCCAAAAATAGCTTGAAAGACAATCTATTGTTGGGTACCGGTCCCGCCAGTTATGGATATAATTTTTCCAAATATAAGCCGAAAGAATTTAATAATAATATTTTTTATGATTTGCGTTTTTATAGGGGAACGGGAATATTTTTTGACTCACTTTCAACCATCGGTTTGTTGGGGACAATTTTTTTGATTATAATGTTGATTACATTTGTAAATGTAGCGCTATATTTAATTGGCAAAGATAAGGAAAAAGATAAGGTTTACTCTTTAGGCCTGTTATCGGCACTGATAGTGAGTATTTGCTCTTTGCTGGTTGTCAGATTGGAAGGTACAATTTTTATTTTAACCGGCGCGTTGGTCGCGTTAACTATGATAACTATGTTATTTGAAAATCAAGTTGAAGGAAAGTACTTAAAACTGTCCCTAAAAGCATCTCCAAAATTTGCATTAACATTGGCATTTATTTTTATTATAGTTAGCGCGGGAGTAGCCACTTTATTTGTCTATATCGGTAAAGCATATGTTGCGGATATTTATGCGGGGAAGAACATTCATTCCGGCAATATAGATAAAAAAACAATTGAAGATAACTTGAAAGCAATCTCATTAAATAATAGAGAGGGAAGATATTATTCTCGTGTTGCCCAGGAGTATGCAATATTGGCGAACAATAAGGCGACAAAAATAAAAACCGATGATGCAAATGGTATTAAAGAAGTGAGAAATTATTTGAGAAATTCCCTACTTTATGCCACCCGGGGCGCCAAATTAATGCCAAAAGATATTTTGGCAATTTCTGTTTTGGCGCAAATAAATGAGAGCTTGTCTATGTATGATCCGGAGGCGTTAAGAGAAGCTTTAAATAATTATGAAAAATTGAGTGAAATAGAACCAAACAGTCCAACTCCATATTTTAAGATTGGACAAATAAAAATGTTAATGGCGATGGACGAAAAGGATAAATCAAAGAAAAAACAACTACTGGAAGATGCCAACAACTTCTTTCAAAAAAGCGTAGATAAAAAGAAAGATTTTGCGGAAGGGTATTTTTATTTGTCATTGGCTAAAAACGCTCTAAAGGACAAAGACGGCGCTATTAATGCATTGACTGAAGCAGTGCGATTGGAGCAAAACAATATTTCCTATTTATACGGCTTAGGTAAGCTTTACCAAGAAAGAGGAGGGGAAGATGATTTGAATAATGCTCAAAAAATATTTGATTATATTTTAAGTGTCAATCCTGATAATTTAAGCGTTAATTTTTCGTTAGCGTTATTATATGAAAAGAAACAAGACAAAGATAAGGCGATAGAATTTTACAATAAAACAATTAATTTAGTAAGGAAATCTAACGACAGAAACAAGGAAGAAGTCATTAAACAAATCAAGAAAATGATTGACAATGTCAATAATGGTGTAAGTAATAATGATATTATTTCAGGATCTCTAAGAGAAAAAGTTAATTCCGGAAACAATTCCGAGGAACAAAAAAATAATGCGGAGAACTTAATTCAGCCGGATAATAAAAATTTAAAGCAAGATAACGAAAAAAACATAAATAATCAAAAGAGTGTCTCAAATAATTAAATAAGTAATATTAAATGGTTTTAATTGCTTAATTTGCAGTGAATTAAAACCAAGCAAAGTTATGACAATAGAGTTAACAGATGCTAATTTTAAGCAAGAAGTTTTGGAGAATGACAAGGTGGTATTGGTTGATTTTTGGGCGCCTTGGTGCGGACCTTGTCAAATGATGGGACCGATTTTAGAGGAATTATCTGAAGAGGTCGGAGATAATTTTAAAATAGCCAAACTTAATGTTGATGAAAATCCCGCAACTGCCGGAGAGTACGGTATTATGTCAATACCGGCTTTAAAGATTTTTAAGAATGGAAGTGTTGTTAAAGAGTTTGTCGGTGTTCAAGACAAGAATACTTTAATGGAGGAATTAAAAAATTGTTAATGTTATGTTAGATCCCAGGTTTATAAGAGAAAACAAAGAGGTTGTGTTGGATTCTATAAGGAAAAAGAATAGTAATGTTAATTTGGAAGAATGGTTTTTGGTTGATGAAAAAAGAAAAAAGTTGCAAAAAATATTAGATGAAAAAAGATCAATACAGAACAAGACTTCTGCGGAAATTTCAAAAGCGGAAGGAACAGATAGGTCTGAGAAGATTTCTCAAATGACATTATTGAAAAAAGAAATAAAGAAAATAGAAAAGGAATTAAAGGAAGTTAATGATAGATGGAAAAGTATTTTGATGGAAATTCCCAACATTGTTTCTCCCGATATGCCGGAGGGGGATAGCGACAAGAATAACGTCGTTATAAAAAAATGGGGGAAAATTCCGAAGTTTGAATTTAAACCGAAAGAGCATCATACTATTGCCAAAGAGTTGGATTTGATAGACACCGAAAAAGCATCGGAGGTTTCCGGATCAAGGTTTTATTATCTGAAAAACGAGCTGGTTTTAATGCAATTTGCTTTGACAATGTTTGCCTTTGAAACATTGACGAGCGAAAATATTATAAAAGAAATAATTGACGATAACGATTTAAAATTATCTTCAAAACCGTTTGTGCCGATGATTCCTCCTGTAATGATTCGTAATTCTGTTCAAAAAAATATTCACAGAGTTTTTGGAGAACAAACATATTCCATACAAAATGAAGATTTGAATTTAGTTGCCTCTGCAGAACATACATTGGCTCCTTATCATATGAATGAGACATTGAATGAAGAAGATTTGCCCAAAAGATATTTGGGATTTTCAACGGCATTTAGAAGGGAGGCCGGGACATATGGAAAGGATATGAATGGAATTTTTAGATGTCATCAATTTGATAAATCGGAGATGGAATCCTTCACGACTGCGGAGACCGGAGCGGATGAGCAAAAATTAATAGTTGCTTTACAGGAATATTTGATGCAGAAATTGGAAATTCCTTATAGATTGGTGCATGTTTGCGCCGGCGACACCGGAAAACCGGATTATGATCAATATGATATAGAAGCGTGGTTACCCGGACAAGGCAAATATCGAGAAACACACACCTCTGATTATATGACTGATTATCAAACAAGAGGCATAAATTCTTTTTACAAAACGAAAAAGGGTGAGCGTAGGTTGTTACATACTAATGATGCTACCGCTTTTGCCGGGCGTCCGTTGGTGGCAATTTTGGAAAATTATCAGAAAGAAGACGGAAGTGTTGTTGTTCCAAAAGTTCTTCGCAAATGGATGCCGGGGAAAATTGGTTTAATTAAAAGAAAAAATGAAGACAAAAATTAAAGTTTTAATAGTATTGGTTTTATTGACAATTCTTTTTGTGTTGGCGCATAATTTGATTGGCGGTATTTTGGGACAAGAAGAGTTTTTCTTTTTTGCCGTTTCTTTTTTCTTTGCCGGAATTTCTTTAATGTTTGGTTTTTATATGTTATTCAATTCTATTTTTTTAAATAAACGCAATGTAAATTGCGTCAAAAAAAATGAACACAGTGCTGAAAATCCAATTAAAATGTTCAAAAAAAAAGAGACATTCGGGGAAAAATTTGCTGACAAGATTACGGCCGGAATAGGTAGTTGGAAATTTATTATAATTCAGAGTATAATTTTGATTATGTGGATGATATTGAATGTTGTTGCATGGACAAATAGTTGGGATCCGTATCCATTTATACTGTTAAATTTAGTTCTTAGTTTTCAAGCGGCTTACGCGGCGCCAATTATTATGATGAGCCAAAATAGAACCGCAGCGCGTGATAGAAAGAAAGCCGATTGGGATTTAGCCACAGATAGAAGGGCGGAGCGTGGTATAAAACAAATTCAAAAAGATTTTGTCAGGTTGGAGAGAAAGATTAATAAAATTTTGAAAGTTTTGAACAACGAAGAAAATAATGATAACACTAAAAAAAAGTCTTGACTTTTTAGTTAAAAAAGATATTATAAAGTTTGTTAATTAAAATAATTTATTTTGGAGATATGTTGGCGATTATAGAAACAGGGGGTAAACAATATAAAGTTAAAGAAGGGGATAAGATAAAGGTGGAAAAGATAGAAGGCAGTGAAGGTGAGGAAGTAAAATTTTCAGAAGTTTTGTTTTTGGGCAATTCTACTGAGATTAGAGTTGGTACACCCTATGTAAAAGATAGTGATGTGAGGGGAAAAATTTTAGAACAAACTAAAGATAAAAAAGTTTGGGGAATTAAACATAAGGCCAAGAAGCGATACAAATTGAAGTTTGGACATCGTCAGCCGATTACAAAAATTGAAATAATTAAGGTTAAATAGAAATTTTACGCCGGAAATAATCCGGCGTTTTTACGGTTTAAATTTTTATTGAAAAATATTTAAAACATAAAAATAATAAATTGTCAATATTGTTATTTTTTCGGTAGGTGGTATACTTATCTAAAGTTAATTTGGTTTCGTAAATAGTTTTTAACAGTAAAAATATGAAAGAAAAAGACATAGTTGCCGAAGATGATTTTTCAATAGAAAACGATTTCGGCAAGAACAAAAAAAACTATCGTTTGGAAATAATCCTGATTTTTGTAATTGGGTTTTTGTTGGGAGTTATGATTAAAACAGAGGCGTTAAAAAAAATCACCGTTGGATATGATGATTATAAAGTAGTAGCCGGCAAACAAGGATATGATATAG
>CAZRUH010000014.1:0-14157 GCA_964603325.1 uncultured Bdellovibrionales bacterium | reverse complement strand
CGCAAGAATACAAGCCAGTATTAAAAGATGCAATTTGGGATCTGCGTCGTGCAAAGCCAGCAAAAGAAGGAAATAAGACAAATGGCGATAAAGGTTTATGGGCTCCAAACCACGAATACATGAATGGTGGATTTTCTACCATTTATATGTCACGTAATCGTGTACGCTCTTGGAATGAACCATCTTTTACTATTCAAGCAGGCGGGCGACATGCGCCAATTCACCCGCAAGCACCAAAAATGAAATTTATTGAGCATAACAAAAGAATTTTTGTTCCAGGTAAAGAACATTTATATCGCCGACTTTCTGTCCGAGAGTGCGCAAGGATTCAAACATTCCCCGATGATTTCTTGTTTATTTACGAAAACATTGCAGATGGATACAAAATGATTGGCAATGCAGTTCCAGTAAATTTTGCAAAATATATTGCAAAGAAGATTTATGATGATTTGAAAAATGGTTAAACCAAATTGGGATATATTTAAGGCAAAGTTTAGTGAAAATACTCAAGATAACTTTGAGTGGTTTTGTTATATCTTGTTTTGTAAAGAATTTAAACAAGAAAAAGGAATTTTTCGTTTCAAGAATCAGTCCGCAATAAAAACAAATCCAGTTGAACATGGAAACGATGTTATAGGGTGGCAAGCAAAATTTTATGATACCCCACTTTCTAATCACAAAAAGGAATTATTACAAACTCTTGAAAAAGCGAAAAGAGATTATCCAGATATTACAAAAATTATTCTTTATACAAACCAAGAATGGGGTCAGAATAAAGGACAAAAACCGCAAGGGTTGGTAGAAATAGAACGGAAAGCAAATGAGCTTAAGATTGACCTAGAACAGAGAACGACCAGTTTTTTTGAATCACCATTTGTTTCTGTTGATAATGAAATAGTTGCCAAACATTTTTTTATAAATGATAAAAGCATTCTTGATATAATTGAAGAACAAAAATTACATACTGAAAATATTCTAACCGAAATACAAACCAATATTGTTTTTAAAAAACAATTTATTGAAATAGACAGAAACAATGAATTAAAAAAAATTAAAACAACAGAACAAAAAGTTATTGTATTAAGTGGTACTGCCGGAGTTGGGAAAACAGCTCTTATTAAAAATCTTTGGGAAGAAGCGAAAAAAGAAATGCCTTTCTATTTATTTAAAGCAACTGAATTTGATAACTTAAGAACGGTAAATGATTTTTTCAAAAATTTTAATTTTCAAGATTTCATAGATGCACACAAAGAAGATAATAGAAAAATTATTATCATTGATTCAGCTGAAAAATTAGTAGATTTAAAAAATATAGATCCTTTTAAGGAGTTTTTATCCATTCTTATTGAGAATAATTGGAAAATTATTTTTACCACAAGGGATAATTACTTAGGAGATTTAAATTACCAGTTTTTTGAAATTTACAAGATCGCTCCCCTAAATATAAATTTGCAAAATTTAGAACAAACTGAGCTCAATTCACTTACAGATAAATATTCTTTTCAGCTACCTCAAGATGAGAAATTATTGGAGTTAATTAAAAATCCATTCTATCTGAAAGAATATCTAAAATATTATCAGGTTGATAAAACATTAAACTACAAAGGATTTAAAGATGAATTATGGTATAAAAATATTAAAAAAAGCAAAACAGCAAGATCTGAGTGTTTTTTAAAAATGGCAGTTGAAAGAGCAAATCAAGGAAGTTTTTTTGTGATTCCTGTCTGTGAATCAGCTATTTTAGATAATGAATTGATAAAAGACGGAATTTTGGGCTATGAAGACGATAAAGGATATTTTATTACTCATGATATTTATGAAGAATGGGCATTAGAAAAATTTATCAATAGAGAATTTTTAAAAAAAGAGAATAATCAAAAATTTTTTAAAGCAATAGGACAATCACTTCCAATTCGCAGGAGTTTTAGAAACTGGGTTTCAGAACAATTATTGTTAAAAAATAATGATATAAAAATTTTTATTGCAGAAGTAATAAGTGGTAATTCAATTGATGAATCTTGGAAAAATGAAATACTTGTTGCCGTTTTACTCTCTGATTATTCAGATTATTTTTTTGATAATTTCAAAAATACCTTACTTGAAAATAATCAGAAGTTATTGAAGAAAGCAACTTTTTGGTTAAGAATAGCTTGTAAGGAAGTTGATGAAGATTTTTTTAAGCAATTAGGAATAAAAAATGTCGATTTATCGATTTTAAAATATGTTTTAACAAAACCAAAAGGAAACGGTTGGAAAAGTATCATTGAGTTTGTTTTTGATAATTTGGATGCCATAGGAATTGAAAATATTTATTTTATTCTACCCATTATTCATGATTGGAATAACAAATTTAAAACTGGAGAAACAACAAAGCTTTCGAGTTTAATCGCATTACAATATTATCAATGGACAATAGAGAAAGATGTTTATTTTTATCGCGATGAAAATGTAAAAGCAAAATTATTGCAAACAATTCTTTATGGTGCTTCTGAAATTAAAGATGAACTCATAAAGGTTTTTAAAGAAATACTGAAAAATAAATGGAAAAATCATAGAGAGCCATATTATTTTTTATCAAAAACCATTCTAACTAAAATTGAAGGAATTTCTGTTTCCCGAGTTCTTCCAAAATATGTTTTACAATTGGCTGATTTGTTTTGGACACATACACCAAAAAAAGATAGATGGTATTCAGATTCTAGAATGGGAGTAGAACAATATTTTGGAATAGAAGATAATCATCTTGAGTATTATCCTGCAAGCGCATACCAAACACCAATATATTGGCTTCTCCAATCTTCACTTAAAGAAACAATTGATTTTATATTAAGCTTTACAAACAAAACGGTTGAAAATTTTGCAAAATCTGAATTTGCTAAATACGAAGTTGAAGAAACGGAAGTTTTCTTAGATGAAAAAACAACAATCAAGCAATATATATCCAACAGACTTTGGTGTACATACAGGGGCACACAAGTTTCTCCACATGTTTTAGAATCAATGCACATGGCTTTAGAGAAGTTTTTTCTTGAAAACGGAAAAGCTGTTGACTCAAAGATCTTAGAAGGCTGGCTTGTATATCTTCTTAGAAATTCAAAATCAGCTTCTATTTCGGCGGTTGTAGTAAGTGTAGTATTGGCTTTTCCGGACAAAACTTTTAATGTAGCAAAAGTTCTTTTCCAAACAAAAAAGTTTTTTCTTTATGAGACAAGCAGGTTGGTGTTAGATCAAGGGCATAAAAGTCAACTTTTAATGCTTAAAAATAATTTTGGCGTAAATTCGAAAAATGACATACACGAAAATGAGAGATTGAAAGCATGTGATGATAAACATAGAAAATGGCATTTAGAAAACTTGTTTCTGCAATATCAAGTGTTTAGGAATGAAAGTATCAGTGAAGAAGAAGTCCAAGAAAGGCGAAAAGAACTCTGGAAAATTTTAGACAGACACTATAAACAATTACCAAAGAAATCGGAGCAGACTGAAGCTGATAAAACTTGGAGAATGTTTCTTGCAAGGATGGATTATCGCAAAATGAAGCCTACAACAAAAAAGATAAAAAATGGTATTGAAATTCACTGGAATCCTAAAATAGACCCGCAGTTAAAAAAAGAAAGTGAAGAATCTCTAAAGAAAAATTCTAAACCAATGGAATATACCTCATTAAAAATGTGGGCATATTACAGAATGAAAAATGATGATAAGTACAAAGAATATTATAAATACGAAAAAAGTCCCAAGCTTGCCTTAAAAGAAGTACAAAAAATTATATCTAAGTTAAAAGCAATTAAAAAGCCTCAAAACTTTCAACTTGAACATACAAAAGAAGAGGTTTTTTATCTTCTCAACCATTCAATTCCTGGTGATGTTTGCTCAGTTTTAATAAGAGATTATTTTGATAAACTATCTCAAAAAGAAATTGCTTTATGTAAAGATATTGTTTTAGAAATAGCTTCTTCATCTCTGAAACCAAATTATCAATATCAAATTTCTGATGGAGTGCAATCAGCAATTTCTGTCTTGCCAGTTTTGTTAAATAAATTCCCAAAAGAAAAAGGAAATATAAAAACAATTTTATTACTTACATTATTTGATGAATACCCGATTGGGATGGGGGGAGGAAGATTTAATCATTATTCTATAAATGCAATTCATAAGTTATGGAAAGATAATTTTAAAGATGCCCAATCATTACTGTTGGGATATTTATTATTAAAGCCAAAATATGAAGAATTAAGAAAAAAACTAAGAGAAGAAAATCATGAAAAAGAAATTTATGAACTTCATGAAACTCAAGTAATAGAAAAATTTTCAGAAGAGTATAAAAGCGACTTACAAAAAATATTAGAAAATAAAATCACTTTGAAAGATTGTGGAAATATCAGAGAAATAAAACTTTCTTCATTAAGAACAGCTTTTCAATTAATTCCATTAAAAACTGAAAATGAGGATCACAAAAAAATTGTAAAAGAAATCGTTTCTTCTTTTGCTGAAAAATTAACTTCTGATGACAGAGATGACAAAATTGATTATATGGTTAGACATGATTTTTTTGAAAAACTAGCTTATTTTGTCCTGAGTGCTGCAAAAGAAGAAATTCAAGATTATATAAAACCATTTCTGGATAAATTTAACACTTCAGAAGCAATCGCTGATTTATTTAAGGAATTCATATTTGCCGAAGACTATCTAAACTCATATGAAAATTTTTGGGAAGTTTGGAATTTATTTAAAGGAAAAATAGTTGAAATTTGTAAAAAGGGAGATGGTTATTGGTATGTTGGTAAAATTATAAAAAGTTACCTTTTTGCTCAAAATCCTTGGAAAGAATCGGTTACTGAATGGCATACATTAAAAGAGAATGATAAAAATTTTTTTAAAGAGATTTCAGAAAAAATTGGACATTGTTCATCAGCTCTATATGCAATTTCAAAATTATTAAATGATATTGGAAGTTTTTACTTGGATGATGGAATACTATGGTTGTCTGATATGTTGAGTAAAAACAAAAATTTTTCTACTGTTAAACTTGAAACGAATACAGTTTACTATGTAGAAAATCTTGTTAGAAAGTATATTTATAAAAATCGTGAGACAATAAGGAGAAACAAAAACAAAAAGAAAAATGTTTTGGTAATATTAGATTTTTTGGTTGAAAACGGTTCGGTTGTTGGTTATATTTTAAGAGAAAATGTTTTGTAATAATGTTTTGGATTAATGGGAGCAATGCTTGCGCGCGCATGGGCGGGTTGGGGCAAGCGCAATATGGCTTGCTTGTGCCAGTCGTCTGTCTGGCACAATCCTTTTTCTTTCCGCACAAATACCACAAAACTTTAATCGGAGGCAATGAGCGAGCCACGAGAGTGCCGACGAGGCTTGCGAACGATAGTGAGCGCCGGTCGGAGGCAATCTCTCGTGAGCGAGCGGGCGGACGATTTATCACCGAGCGTTCGGGAGGTAGCGCCGGCTCGCCGGAGCGACAGCGGAGGCGAGGGGCGCGGCTGAGTTGTTTCGCGCGTCCCGTTAGGGCGCGCGAGATACAAGCGCGGGCTTTGCCAGCACCACTGTTTAATTGTTTTGAAACCAAGTCCGAGCTTGGTAAAATAAAGGCACCAGAATTTATAAAAAATAAAAAATGCGAGGAAATTCTCCTCGCATTTTTACATAATTATTTCAGCTATCAAGTGCCTTCTTCCAAAGGCAAATGCTTCTGATTTTGTTTTCATATAAATATCAAAACGATTTCCCTTGATAGCTCCACCCCTGTCTTCACAGGTATATACTCCATATCCTTCAATTTTTATTTTTGTTCCAAATGGATATGCGGGAGGACAAGCCAAGGTCCTTTTTTCTTTAACCTTTAACCCGCTGGCGGTTATTCCGTCACTTTTGCCACACTCATCAGCTGCTGCCGTATAAGCGGAGGCATTGATTGTGATTTTTTTAGGATATAGTTTTTGCCATTGATATCTTTGTTTTTCTTTCCAGCGCTTGGTAATAATGATATCTCTTTCAGAAATAGGTTGTTTGTTCTTTTGTAATAGTGGTAATTTGCAAGCAACCGGATTATTATTAAAATAAATTATATTGTTTTTTTCTTTAAAAAGTTTTAAGTTTGTTTTTATATTAGTATTGTTAAGTTGCTCGGCTAAAATAGTATTTGGTATAAAAATAGCCATTAGCACAACTAAAATACTAAAGTTACGCATAGAGAAAAATTAATTGTTAGTATTCAAAACGCATTTTGAATAGCCATATAATCATGGGCTTACCTTGAATAATCAAGGGTTAAATATTAAATTATCATTTTCAATATTCAATATTTAACCTGGTATACTAACATATTTTTAACAAATTGTCAATAGGTGTTAAATTAGAGTTGATTCAGGAAATAAGTTTAAAAACATGGCGCTTATTTTTTTAAGTAATTTTTTTGTAATGAGCAACTAATTAATTAAAATAAATAATAGATATACCGAGAAGTTGGCAATTATTTTTCGTTTGAAAAGAGTTGACATTCAATGGTTTGTATGGTACTCTCTCAATAAGAATTCAGATGGGAAAAGGATTCGCAGGTGGCGAATCTTTTTTGTAAGTGTATTAAATTAAAACTAAGAGAATAAAAAGTATGACTAAGAAGAAACAAGATGAAAAAAATCAGACGGGAATAAATTCCAATGAGTTTGACAGCGCCATTTCTCAGATTTGCGATGAAAGAGGTATTGATAAAAATAAGGTTATGGAAACGGTGGAAGCGGCTTTGGCGGCGGCGTATAAAAAAGACTATGGCAAAAAGGGTCAAAATATTCGCGCAACATTGGATAAGGTTTCCGGCAATGTTGATTTTTATTTGGTCAAAGAGGTGGTTGATGAGTCGGTTAGGGATTTTGCGGATTTAAATAATATTGAACAAGAACATCTAAAAAAAGCGAGGACAAACAAAAATGACGATAATGAAGAAGAGAGACTTCCTCGCTTTAATCCCGAAAGAGATGTTTTATTGGAAGATGCCAAAAAAATCAAAAAGAATGCAAAAGTTGGCGATGTAATCGAAACTAAGTTGGATGCTCAGGACGATTATGGTAGAGTTGCCGCGCAAACTGCCAAACAAGTAATAATTCAGAGAATCAGAGAAGCGGAAAAAGAGGCGATGTTTAATGAATACAAAGAAAAAGAAGGAGAGGTTGTTAGTGGAACGGTGCAAAGAATAGAAGGTCAAAATGTTTTTATTGATTTGGGAAAAGCTACCGGGATTTTATTTCCGTCAGAGCAAATTAAGGGAGAAAATTATAGAATTGGACAAAGGATTAAGGTTTATTTGGAAAAAATAGAGATTGACAGTCGTGGCCCGGGGATAGTGCTTAGCAGGGTGCATCCGGAAATGGTTAGAAAAATTTTTGAGTTAGAGGTTCCGGAAATTTTTACGGGAACGGTGGAAATAAAAGCTATTGCCAGAGAGGCGGGAGAAAGAACGAAAATTGCCGTTATAGCAAAAGAAGAGGGGTTGGATCCGATAGGGTCTTGTGTTGGTCAAAAAGGAACAAGGGTGCAAGCGGTGATTGATGAGTTGGGAGGAGAGAAAATTGATATCATTGAGTGGAATGAGGATCCTAAAAAATTTATATCTGCAGCGCTAAGTCCGGCAAAGATTTTGGGCGTTGAGATTGCCGACGATAAAGAAAAAACAGCTTTAGCGGTTGTAGAAGGAGATCAGTTATCTTTGGCTATAGGTCAAAAAGGTCAAAATGTTCGTTTAGCGGCGAAGTTAACGGATTACAAAATTGATATTATTAATGCTGACAAAATAGAAGAGGAAAGTGAGGGTGAGAAGAACGATGATCAAAAAGAAGAAAAAAATTCAAAGGATAAAAGGGAAATTAAGAAAGATGGAGGAGAGAGCGGTGATGGTGATAGCGAGAAAGAAAAAGGTGATAAAAAATAAGAACGCTTTGGATAATTAAAAATGTTAAACAATAGATTACTATGAAAATTAAAAAACTTGATGAGTCAAAAGTAGAAATAAAAGATGTTATTGCGTGGAAAGATTGGAAAAAATTTTTCAATGAAGTTATTTCGGAATTTTCTAAAAATATTAAAATTGAAGGATTTCGTCCGGGGAAGGCGCCAAAAAAAATTGTTGAACAAAAAATTGGCAAGGAAACAATTTTAGGGGCGGTTGCGGAAAAGGCGATAAAAAAATATTATCCGGAAATGCTAAAAAGGGAAAAAATAGAAGCAATTGGCGCTCCGGAAGTGCAAATTTTAAAATTAAAAGAAGGAGAGGATTTGGAATATTTGGCAATTACGACTGTGATGCCCAAAGTGGAATTAAAGGGATGGGAGAAAAAAATTAAGGAAGTAAACAAAAAGCATAACGGTAAAGAAGTAAAAATTTCCGGCAAAAAAATAGATAAAGAGTTGGAAAAATTAGCGAACAGTAGAGTTAAGTTGGTAACCGTAAAAAGACCGGCTAAAAAAGACGATGCCGTTAAGATTGATTTTCACATTAAACAAAACAACATACCGATTGAAGGAGGGACCGCAAGAGATCATAGTTTAATTTTGGGGAAAAATGTTTTTATTCCGGGATTTGAAGATAATATTATAGGAATGAAAAAGGGAGAGGAAAAAGAGTTTGATTTAACTTTTCCCAAAGAATATCATGAAAAAAATTTAGCCGGAAAAAAAGCTACATTTACGGTCAAAATGAAATTAATTCAAGAAAGACAGGTGCCAAATATTGATGATGATTTTGCCAAATCTTTAGGAAAGTTTGAAGATTTGAAAATGTTAAAAGATAGTATTAAGGATGGATTAAAAAAAGAAAAAGAAATAAAAAACAGAGAAAATAGACGTGCGGACTTTGCGGAAAAATTAGCGGAATTAGTGGATGTTGTTTTGCCGGAGTTGCTTATTCACGAGGAACTGCATAGAATGTTTCATGATTTTGAAAGTCAGGTACAAGGAATGGGCGTAACAGCGGAGCAATATTTACAACAAATAGGTAAAAGCAAGAAGGACTTGGAAAATGACTGGAGACCGCAAGCGGAAAAAAGGATAAAATCATCTATGGCTTTTGGAAGAATTATTTCAGAAAAAAATATAGATGTTTCCGGGGAAGAAGTTGAAAAGGAAATGAATAAAACTTTGCAGTATTATAAAGATCAAAAGGATTTGGAAAAAAAGATAGATATGAAAGTTTTATATGAAAAAACAAAAGCGGTATTATTAAATGAAAAATTGTTTGAATTTTTAGAGAAAATGTAATATTAAGTGGCTGATTTTAAATAAATTGTTTAAACATCGCTAAAGTATATGAATAAACAAATCTTAAATCAGGTTTTAATACCAACAGTTATAGAAAAAAGCGGTTATGGAGAAAGGGCTTATGATATTTATTCCAGACTTTTAAAAGATAGAATAATTTTTTTAGGCACCGCTATTGATAATGCCGTTGCAAATGCAATAATTGCTCAATTATTATTTTTGGAATCGCAAAATTCCAAGGAGGATATTAAAATATATATAAATTCTCCCGGTGGAGTGGTAACGTCCGCTTTGGCTATTTATGATACAATGCAGTATGTAAAGCCGGAAGTTCAAACTATTTGTGTTGGACTGGCCGCTTCAGCGGCGTCATTGTTATTGGCGGCGGGTACCAAAGGGAAGAGGATGATTTTGCCGAACGGGGAAGTTATGATTCATCAGGTTATGGGAGGCGCTCAAGGACAAGCTACCGATATAGATATTCACGCTCGTCAAATATTAAAAACGAAAAACAGGTTAAATAAGATACTTGCAAAACATACCGGTCAAAAAATTTCTCGGATAGAGAAAGATTCTGACAGAGATTATTTTATGAATGCTCAGGAATCCAAGAAATATGGAATTGTGGATAAGGTTATATAAAAGTTGCAAAATAATAACAAAAACCATTTAAAAAACAAAAAATAATGTTGACATTTTTTAGCGGTTTGGTTGAATTTTCCGCAAACAATTTTCATATCTTTAGCTATGGGTTGGCATTTTTATTTGCATTACTGGAAACAATGGTGGTTGTGGGTTTTTTTGTTCCCGGATCAACGGCGATTTTATTTTTGGGGGCCTTTTCCGCTATGGGCTATTTGGATATTAAACTTTTGTTTTTGTTTGCGGTAGTGGGAGCTGTTGTTGGTGATAATTTTAATTATTTTGTTGGACGAAAATACGGATCCAGATATTTTGAGAATGGTTTTTGGATTTTAACCAAAAGTCGTTTCTTGAAAGCGAAAAAATTTTTTAACAAGCATGGGGTCAAAAGTGTTTTTTTGGGAAGATTTATCCCAAGCATTAAAGAGGTTGTCCCACTTATTGCCGGGACATTGAAAATGGATAAAAAAAAATTCTTTTTGTGGAATTTTTTGGGGGCTGTCGGTTGGGGCGCAGAGTGGTTATTTTTGGGATATATTTTTGGAAGTTCTGTAGGTTTGGCTAAAAAATTAGCATTTAAAATAAGTCTATTTGCCGGATTTTTTTTAATAGTTTTAATATTTTTTTCCGTAACTGTGGGAATATATTTAAAATACAAAACCAATGACTATAAATAATTTGTTTATTATCGGAGCAAAGTATCTTTATTTGTTTATTGTTGTTATTTTTATTTTTTATTTTTCAAAGCAAACCCCTCGGACAAAAAAAGAAATTGCAATTTTTAGTACTTTTGTTTTGCCGGTTAGTTATTTGGTCGCCAAGCTAACAGCGTTGTTTTTTTATAATCCGCGCCCTTTCGTTGTGAACAAGTTTATTCCTTTAATTTATCACATTCCCGATAACGGTTTTCCTTCAGATCATACATTACTGTCCGCTTCATTGGCGTTTATTGTTTTTTCATTTAATAGAAAACTGGGAACATTCTTGCTTATATTGGCGTTGATTGTTGGAATTTCAAGAGTCTTTGTTGGCGTCCATCATTTTATTGATATTTTGGGCAGTTTGATTATAAGTGGTTTGGTGGTATTCTTTGCAAGTCACTTCTTTGTTTTTCAAAAAAAAGAAAGAAAAACCTCTTAAACAATCCGGAAAATTATTTTACTTTTTTAAAACTTACCCTATAGACAGGTTCATATTCTATATCATTCTCATCTTTTAACGATATGTTTTGTCCGGACATTATGGTGCTGATGGCAATGTCAGAAATCATCTGATTAAGGTTTTTTAATTCATCTTTGATCTCATCTAAACGAGGAGATTTGTTAGATTCTTCAATTTCCTTTTTTTTATCTCGTAAAGTTTTTATTTTTTCAAGCAATTCTTGATAGACTTCATCATTATCCAATAAATATTTTAAATCTCTCGTTAGCTCTCGTCGTTCTTTTTTTAATTCTTGAATTTTTTGAAAAATTTCTTGAATGCTTTTCATTTTTTCATTTTTTAATATGATTACGGATTTCATATTATCATAAAGATGATTATATTCAAAACTCGTTTTTAAAAAGGTCATTTTTGTAGTATAATTTAGAAAACAAAAAGTTTTAAAAATAAAAGTATGCCAAAATATTTATATGTTGCCAAAAATTATGATGGACGAACAAAAACAGGTGAGATTGTCGCTAAAGATGAAAGAAGCGTCGCGCAACAATTAAAAGCTGAAGGTTTTTTGCTTACTTCAATAAAATCTCTCGGAGACAAAGAAGAGCGAGAAAAAATAAAATTCATAGATAGATTTACTACCATCTCTCTTAAGGAAAAAATGATGTTTGCTCGTAATTTAAGCGTGATGATTAGTTCCGGACTGACAATATCAAAATCCATAAAAAATTTATCTGTTCAAACCAAAAATAAAAGATTGCAACAAATTTTGGTGAATATTTATAACGATGTGCAGTCCGGAAAAAACTTAAGTTTTGCTATGAGCAAATATCCCAGTGTTTTTAGTGAACTTTTTGTGAATATGGTCAAGGTGGGAGAAATAGGCGGAAATCTTGATGAAACATTAAAAATAGTGGCAGTGCAACTTGAAAAAGAGCACAACTTAAAAAGTAAGGTCAGGGGGGCGTTAGTATATCCGGCAGTTATATTGGTGGCCATGGCCGGAGTTGGCGTTTTGATGTTAACATATATTTTACCAAAAATTACAGGAGTTTTTTCCGATATGGATGTCACTTTGCCAAAATCAACCCAATTCGTGATTGCTTTGAGTGAATTTTTGAAACAGCACCTAATATTGATGGGTATTCTATTTGTTGTTGCAATTTTTGCTACAAAAATACTATTAAAAACTGAAATCGGTAAAAAGGTTTTTAGTTTTGTAATATTGAGAATTCCTGCGGTTAATAATATGGTGATAAAGGTTAATTGCGCCAGATTTTCCAGAATATATAGCTCATTATTAAAGAGTGGTGTGACGTCATTAGAAGCGTTGAAAATAGTATCTAATACGCTGGGAAATTATTATTACAAAAAAACCATTAATGATAGCATAAAGAGAATACAAAAGGGTGTTGACTTGAGTAAAGTGATTGGGGAAAATGAAAGAATTTTCCCGGTTTTGGTTAAGCAAATGCTAGAGGTTGGAGAGCAGACCGGGGAGACGGAAGCGGTTTTGTTAAAAATGGCGGAATTTTATGAAGCGGAAGTAGATCAGCTCACAAAGAATTTGTCTTCCATTATAGAGCCGGTTTTGATGATAGTTATGGGTGGCGCAGTTGGATTTTTTGCTGTCTCTATGTTGCAACCGATGTATAGTTTAATGGATAATATTAAATAAAAAGTAATAATGTTTTTTCGCAAAAAAAACGAGAAAATTGGAAAGCTGGGAGAAAAACTGGCTGTCAAATATCTTAAGCAAAAAAAGTATAAAATTGTTGAAACAAATTTTCAAAATTGTAAGGGAATACAGCTTGGAGAAATAGATATTATCGCTAAAGAAAAAAATAATCATGGAGTTTGGGAAATTGTTTTTGTGGAAGTAAAATCAAGAATGGCAAACACTAGCGACATTCAACCGGAGAGTAGTATCAACTGGAGAAAACTTCAAAAACTCCAAAAAATATCTCAAATATACATTGATAAAAATGATTTGTGGAATTATGAATATAGGTTTGATGCTATAGCAATTTTGTTTTCCGGTAATCTTAAAATTTTAGAAATTAAACATATTAAAAACATTTATTTGTAATTTTTTAATGTGAAAAATAAATTGATAAAAAAAATAATAACAAAAAACAAATCAACAGCATTTATTGCGATACTTGGTGTATTTGTTGTAACCGGCAATGTTAAAGCAGAAATCATTTTTGAGGATAACTTTGATAATTCTCCCGACTGGCAATCTCAACAAACCGTCAATAAGAGCCAACCTGGTGGATACGATATTTCGTGGGGCATGACTCGTGCCGACATATGTACAACACACTGCCCTCCCCAAGGATGGACTTCTTACCGAACCGCTTCATCATTATGGACTGACAACAGAGGAAAAGACACGTTCATTCTCAGTTCTGAAGGGGCGAGAGGTGCTTCAGGAAAGGGCATAACTTACAATGTTGAAGTTTCGGGTGATTACGGGACATGGACCGGAGGTTCTTTGGATATATGGCTGGGAGAAACTGGATATAAAGAATTATACATAAGATTCTATCTAAAATACGGCCAGAACTGGAAATGGACAAATGAACAAAACTCTGAACATTGTCAGCAGAAATTGATTCGAATTAGTACTTTTAACGATAATGTATGGATATCCTCATCAAGCCCACAGCAGTACCAATCAGTAGGGTTAAACAGACCTGTATTCTACCCTGACTGGTACTACAACAAATCATTTCCCCCAGATGCTATTTTAACTGTGTTATCAATGTCTGCACCAGATTACTCTGAAGAATCAAAAGATGAATATCCTGATGTAACATGGCCAACTGACGGAGAATGGCACTGCTACGAGTTTCACGTAAAAATGAACAGCGTTGCAGGAGTTGCAGATGGAATTTGGGAGGTTTACATTGATGGGATTTTAAAAAAAAGGAGAACGAATGTGATGTGGAAAAAAGTCGGGTCAAATACTGATCATGACTGGAACTGGTTAATGTTTTTAGACAACATTACCAACGGATCAGCACCAAAGGACTCTCATACTGAGATGCAGATATATATGGATGATGTTGTTGTCAGCACTGAATA
>CAZRUH010000013.1:0-15953 GCA_964603325.1 uncultured Bdellovibrionales bacterium | reverse complement strand
TGGATTAACGGATCAACGAGACATATTTGCCATAGCACAGATTGTAGCTGAAAAAAATGCTAAGTTTTGCGTCAAATATTTTCAAAACTTTGGATTAACGGATCAACGAGACATATTTGCCATAGCACAGATTGTAGCTGAAAAAGATGCTTGGGCATGTGTAGAACACTTTCAAAACTTTGGCTTGACAGACCAAGACAAAATAGT
Organism: uncultured Bdellovibrionales bacterium; assembly: GCA_964603325.1. Lineage (GTDB taxonomy): Bacteria > Patescibacteriota > Minisyncoccia > Moranbacterales > UBA9337 > LSNR01. The sequence continues at coordinate 15,746 of CAZRUH010000013.1, read as the reverse complement.
TGAAATAATTAAAATTATCTTTAAATTAGAGAAAAACACTTCGTTTTCAGATGCTGATATTTTAAATTTATTTTATAGTGTTGATTTATTAAGTAAAATTAATTTAGAAAAAGTCGCTAAATTAGAAATTATAAATTTACAAATCGCAGATATTACCTTAAAATCTTTACCGGCAATTATTCAGAGAATTCAAGAAAAAATTGACGTGAAAATTATGCAACAGTATCTTGAAAGCAAATTAAAACAACCGGAAATAAAAAAAATTATTAAATATTATGATTCGGATACGATGTCTCTGCTGTATGAATTATCGTCTAGTATAGCCTTGGAGGATATTATGATAACCTCGGGACAAACCATATCAAAAAAAATTCAAAATGAAGCGAAAAAATTGACTGAGGAATTTGTAGATAATTTACCAAAATATCCTAAAGAAGTTCGTCAGAAAAATGCTCAGGAAATTAACAAAAATAATTCTCTGCGAGAATTAAGTTTGTATTTACGCTATGGACACACTGTTAATCATGGAATTACTTTAGATGTTTTAACTCATCTTATCAATTCTTACATTGCTAATGAACATTCACGATTATGGAGCTCCGTTCGTCTTATTCCTTACAATGGTACCGGTGGTAGGAAATGTCCTATTCCCAATCATACTGCTCAGTTATCGCATTGTCAGATGTATGATGTTCGTGGAAAAAAATTTGAAAAGGCAATGTATAAAAATGCCGATGCGGTAGTTTTTTCTCACTCTGCCAGAACCGGAAGACGGAAATACGAAGGAAATGCTCTAGTGAGTTATAGTAGCGATGAGGAGTTAGAACATTGTATGAAGTTTCCTTTTGAATTTGAAACAAAATATGCTAAAAATGCCCCCGTAGATTTAAGCAAAAAGCCATTAAAAGAGATTGCTAAAATATTGATTGATAAACTTAGGGAATTTGAAGAATCGGTTTTGAAAAAATAGATGGATACGATGAAAATTATGGCTAAAAAATATTATTAAAATTATAGCAAAAGAGCTGTTGCAGTTCTTGTTCTTGGACACATTTATTTTTTTAGACTTATTGTTTTTTTTATTTTTTTCTTTTTTTGTTGTCGTAAAAAATAATTTTTAGTGACAGTGAGTATCAATGTTTTTTTGGTTTTTTTAGAAAGTTTTGCTCTTAATAACATATGACGTCATTCTGTATAATTTGGCACATTGACTAAAATTTTATTTTGGTATAAAATTTTATATGAGTAAGACGGTAGTTTAATAATTTTATTTTAGATATCTAACTTAAAATTCTTAGTTTTCGTTAAGGATTTTTTTGTTAGAGTAAATTTATGAATATAAAACCATTAAGAGATAACATTGTTATCATTCCAAAAGAAGCAGATGAAAAAACAAAAACAGATACCGGTATTTATCTTCCGGACACCGCAAGCAACGAAAATGAAAAACCTCAAATGGGAGAAGTCGTTGCTGTTGGCGACAGTGATGATATATCTGTTTCTAAAAGTGATTTGGTAATTTATAATAAATACTCCGGAACGGAAGTTTCCGTTGACGGTAAAGAGTATCTGATTGTCAAAAATGAAGATATTTTGGCTATAGTAAAATAGTGGAGCAGTGGAGATTTAAAAAATAAAAAAACGCCAAATGATAGGCGTTTTTTTTATTTGATTGTGTTGTATTTTTTATTTTTCCATTCCGAAAAACCACCTTTTATCAAATAATTTGCCACAAATCCCATATCATATAATTTAACGCCGGCCCTAAAATCTTCCACCTCATTATTTCCATAAACAACAATTTCGCTTGTAAACGGTATTTTGTCTTTTTCTCTCTCTAATTCGTTGAATGGTATGTTTATAGCTTTAGGTATATGTTCTTCTTTAAACAAAAAGTTTGGACGAACGTCTATTATAAAAATGGGATAGTTGTTATCTATGGCCAATTTTAGTTGCTCCGGCAAAATATAAGAAACTTTTGATATATCCAATACGGAATTTGGATTTCCACCACTAATTAATGGGTTGTTATTTCTTTTCCACGAATCAATTCCTCCGGAAAGAACAATAATTCCCTTAAATCCAAATGCCTTAAGATCTTTTACTATTTTTTCAATCGTTTCTTTGCCCTCATAATTATAAGAAACCAAAACAATAACATTATTTCTTGGCAGTTTGCTTACGATTTTATCTAAATTACTTTTAGAAACATTGATGGAGTTCTCTATGTGTTCCTTTAGGAAGCTTTTTTGATCTCTTATATCCAACAAGATTAAACTTTCATTGTTAACAATTTTCTCTCGCAACTCTTTGGGAGTTATATACTTTAATTTGTTATATGGAATCGCTTCTCGTTTTGTATCATTGGTTGGAGCTTTGCTTGTTTTTGGTCGCACAAAAACCGATAGCGATATTATCGCTATTACGATAATCCCTCCAAAAACAACAATATTCTTATTTTTCATATTTTATTTTAAAATAGTTCCGATGAAATTAGGGTATCCGTTTAAAAAATCATTTATAGACACCTTCTTTTTACCTTCCAGCTGAATTTTTTTAATAATTACAATCCCCCTTCCTGTTTGAACGGCTATATGGTTTTTATATTTAAAAACTTCTCCCGGATGATATTTTTTGGATAAAAAATCATCTCTTATCTCAATGTCAATCAAAGAAATTTTTTTTATAATATTTTTGTTTTCCCAAAAAGTATAAATTCCCGGCCAAATATGAAAAGCGCGAAATTTATTAAAAATATGATTAGCATCATTGCTCCAATTTATTTTTCCATCACTTCTTTCTATTAACTGACACATAGATGCTTCGTTTTCATTTTGCTTTACTCCTTTTATTTTTCCTGCTATCCATTTCGGTAAAGTTTTTTCTAAAAGATTAGCAGATAAAACCGCCAACTTACTTGTTAGTGTCAAATAATTGTCAGTTTTTTGTATTTTTATCGTTTTTTGCGCTAAAATATCTCCGGTGTCAACACCCTTATCCATTAACATAATAGTGGTACCGGTTTCTTGCAAATCTTGCAAGATAGCATTTTGAATCGGTGAAGGACCTCTTAATTTTGGAAGAATGGATGCATGAATATTTATAGACTTAAATTTTGGAATATTTAATATTTTTTCCGGAAGTATTTTTCCATAAGCGACAACTATGATTATATCCGGAGACAATCCCTTAATTTCATCTATGAAATCATTATCTATTTTTTCAGGTTGTAAAATTTTAATATTTTTTTCCAGTGCAAGTGTTTTTACGGGACTGACAATTGATTCCTTGCCATTTTTTTGGATATAATCCGGCTGAGTAATCACTGCCGAAATATTATAATTATTATTTATCAACGATTCCAGGACAATGCTTGCCAAATCAGTGGTTCCCATAAATAATATCTTTAGTTTTTTTTGTTTTTTTGTTTTAAACATACTTTATTTATAAAAAGAATTCCATTTAAATGATCAATTTCATGTTGCAACGCTCGGGAAAGCGTTCCGGTTGCTTTCATTTTACACTTTTTTCCTTTTTCATTCAAATATCTGACTTTTATTTTTTCATATCTTTCAACCATCAAGAATTTTCCCGGAAAACTTAAACATCCCTCTTCGGCAATAACTTTTTCATCTTTTGAATAGGCGGTAATTTTTGGATTGATAAAAGTATAAAAAACATTTTCATATTCTATAACGCAAATTTGAAGAGACACACCCACCTGTGGTCCGGCTAAACCTATTCCATCATTAGAGAGCATCGTTTCTCGCATTTTTTTTATTAGTTTTTGGATATCTTTATCCAAAGGATCTTTGATTTTCTTTGCCTTGTTTTCCAGAATGCGATTCGGGTAAGTTATAATTTTCATAAAATTAAAGTTTTTATTTTTTTAAAATTTTTTATAAATTTCTTTCGTTGAATTATGGTGAATAACTTTTATTTTCAATATCCCTTTTTTATCATTTTGACTATTTATGATAACATTTTTTATTTCGTTTTTCAAGATAATCACGTTCTCTTTTTTTGTTACCCGATTATTATCAATGAGTTGCCATGTAAAATTTTGAGAATTGGTATAATTTTCAATAACAAAATCCAAATTGGCATCAGTGGGATTTTTAAAATATAGAAACCACTGATTGTTTATTTGCGTCTGTTTTCTTTCATTGTAAGATAACCACAAGAAACCAAGCAGAAGAAAAAAAATGAATGAAAAAATAATTATTTTTTGATTTATTTTATTCATAGTTACTTATTATAATAAATAGCAATATTATCTCCTGAAAAAATTTTCCACATCTTGCTTTTTTTAAATTGAGAATCATCAATTTTTTGGTTAATAATGGCAAAACTTACTCCGATATCGTTATAACATTTCTTTCCTCTGTCGGAATTTGGTTCGGAAATCATCCACAAGGTACATTTTTCTCGCTGTTTTGTTGGATCATTATATCTTTTAAAATAACTCCGCGAAAGAGGAATATTATAATCTTTCATAAAAAATAATTTTATCCAACCGTCGGCTTTTAAATAGTTGTGATCTTTGATTACAATGTGTTTTTTTTCATCTAAGTGTTGATTAAGATATTTTGATGAAAGAAAAGTTTCCAGCGCCTTTTGGTTATTTGATTTAGATTTTAAAGTTTGAGAATTGTCATAAAAACCGGCGCTGAATATGAAGGTAAAAATGGATAAGTAAAAAAGACTAACAACTTTGGGCGATAGATAAGAGTACTTATTTTTTTTAAAAAAACGCACTAACCAAACAAAAGCAAAACTGCCAATGATTATAAATGGAAAATTGACATAGTTGGCTATTCTGCCGGATGGCAAATTTATGTGTAACCAACCGGGCTTTATTGTCATTAATGTTAGAGAAGTTGCCCAACCGAACAATATTGAATATTTGAGAAAATCGTTTTTATTTTTCTTAAAAACGGATAAAAATGAGATTATAAATAACCCCAGAACTCCCAAAGCCAATCTCGGCTCTCCAACGGCATATTTAAATTGCGTAAAAGAAAGACCTGCTCTGGTAGATTTTGACGGAGTGCCGACAACCGTCTTGGTGGCATCGTTTATCAAATATGCCGGTGTATATACAAACAATAAAAAAGATATGGCAAAAATCAAAAAAAATATATTACTTTTTGAAAAAAATAATTTAAAATAATTATTTACAATTTCAAACGATAGGACATTTTTTTTGTTAATAATGATTTCTTTTATGAAAAATAAAAACAAGAAAAGCAGTGTAAACGCGACTACAAATAAAAATATTAGTCCGCTAAGATGATGGGTGTAAAACATTCCCATGGTCAGAAAAAGCGCTAAAGTTAAAAAAACTGATTTTTTTTCATTAAATGCGCGATAATAAAAATATAGACAAAGAGGAATAAATAAGTTTCCAAGTAAATTTCCGATTACGCCACCACTGACAAATTTTGCTTGAGGTGATGATAGCGCCCACAAAGGACCTATCAATAATAAAGTTATTATTGCCACCTTATTATTTTTTGGAAAAAGTCTGAGTGTTAAAATAAATAATGCCAAAATACTCATCATATTTATCAGAAATAAGATTAATGTTGGAAAATATGAAACAAACGGAATTCCGGAAATCATATTTATAGCTGAGAAAATCAAGTGCTCCCCAATTATGAAATCTGAAATCGGTTGCGGGGAAGTAAGTTTGTAAGCATTATTATCAGTTACAATTTTAATTTTTTCATAAACGGGTAATTTTCCGGTTTCGGAAATTTGTTTGCTCCAATACATATGATGCCCGAGATCGGTGGATGTCGGGAATATGGTATTTCGCAAATAAGCCGTTTTAATTAATATTGTTAGGAGTAAAATTAAAATTATTGTGATAGTGGAAGCATTTATCGTTTCAGTAGATTTGTATTTAGTGCTTTTTTTAAAATATTTTGTTTTTTTCCAAAACAAAAAAATAGCAAAAAGCAACATCAATATAAACAAAATATTGTTTCGTGTTAACAATATACCGAATTTCCCCATCAAAATCATCAAAAAGTCAATGAAAACGATGCTTAAACCGAAAGAAATTACAAATATTTCAATAGATGAAAACAATGGCTCCTTAGAGGTTCTAGAATATTTTCTATTGGAAATAAATTGTACCAAAAACCATCCGGGCATAAACAAGACAATGCCTATGGAAAAATAAAATAAAAGTTGTTCCGATAAAAAAGCCATTTATAATTTTAATTTTTTATTTTTTTAAACACAATTTTTTTAATTAACTCTATTTCTTAAGTTCTTCCAAATATTTTTTAGCAATTTTTTCCCAAGAAAAATTTTCTATGGTATATTGTTGCGCTCGCTTGCCAAATTCTTTTCTAAAATTATCATCATTTAAAACATCAATTATCTTTTTTGTCCACAGTTTGACATTCCCCGCTTCAATCAAAAACCCATTCCGACCATTGGCAACAGCATCTTTTAATCCTTGCAGATTTGAAGCGATAACCACTTTTCGGCAAGCAGATCCTTCTATGGCGTTTATGCCAAAACCTTCCATTGATCCGGGAACTTCAATATTTGGCGAAATAAACAAATCAACAGTATTAAAAAGGATGTTCATTTTAGCTTGAGATATATTGGCAAAAAGTTTGATGCGATTTTGTAGATTATTTCTAGCAATAGCTTTTTGGCAAGCGGGATAGATATCACTATCCCCGGTAGTTTTTCTGTTTCGTCCACCGGCTCCAACCAAAATATAATTATCCGGAAGTTTTGGCATTACATTTTTAATAAACCACAAAAGACCCTTATGCTTCACAAATCTCCCCACCCTTAAAATAACTTTTTTGTTTTTTAAATTAATTTTTAGCAATTCTTCCAACTCATTACGAGAGTGTTTGTGATATATTTTTTTTATATCAAAACCGTTCGGTATAAAAACGCATTTATTTTTTGGCACACCGAATTTGATCGCCTCTTTAATGGTATGATTTCCAACCATTATTAATTTATCCAGCATTTTAAGAGCGGAAATGTTTATTAATCGATATATTCTGCTCATTAATGTTTTTTTGTGGGCATAAGTAATATCTAGTCCGTGAATAATGCTGACAAATTTTTTCTGAGGACACAATAATTTAAACGGAATTATTAAAGGAGATATAACTCCGTCACCAAGAAGGACTACATCATATTTCCATATAATAAACGGCATTTTTAATAATATCCACAATGAAAATAACGGTAAAAATTTCTTACCCTTTTTGTTGGCGACAATCTCTATATTGGAAATTTCAGATAATGATTTTGCAATGCCGTAATTTTGATTTTCAATGCCTCCAATAATAGGAGGATAGGCGCGAGAGATAAATAAAATTTTCATAAAGTTTATTTTCTATTTTTTTGATATTTTTCTTTTTTCAATAAGTACATTTGATCTTCCGTAAGGCGACGGCTGGCTTTAATCATATCGGCGATCAAAGCAAAGATTATAAACTGTAAACCGACAAATAACAAAACTACCGATAACAATAAATAATTTTTATAAGGGGATATTTTAAACTCTTGAAAATATAAAATCAAAAAAACAATAAATGTGATTGCTGAAACAAAAATTAGAAACAGACCGGGAATTCCAAAAAATTTCATTGGACGAACATCGCGAATAGCTTTTAGGATAATTTTAAAACTATTGTTTACAAAACTGTAAATGCTTTTTACCACTCGGGATTTTCTGTTTTTATGATATGTAACTTTAACCGGAATCCACTGCAATTTTAAATTTTTTCCGATAGCATCAATGATTGTTTCCTGGGTATAAGTAAATCCTCCGGGTAAGTTTAAGCGAAGCATAGTTTCTCTGTTTAGCGCGCGAAAACCACATGTTAGATCATTTATTTTTGTTTTCATAAATAAACCTACCGTTTTGGCGGCAAATCTATTTAAGAAATCTTTTATCCATGGAATATTTTTCGCTTTATGCTCTCCAAATCTGTCAGCAATAACCATATCTTTCTCGTTTTTCAAAATTGGAGAAATTAACTTTATAATATCCGCCGGATTAAATTGCCCATCAGCATCAATATTTACCATTATATCCGCGTTATTTTCCAATGCTTTTTCAACGGCGGTGCGAAAGGTAATGCCAATACCACGATTGATCTTGTGCGAAAAAACAATATCCGCTCCGGCATTTTTGGCAACTTCTACGGTTCTATCTCTAGAGCCATCATCAATAACTTGCACAAGGATTTCATCAACGCCGTTTATTTGACGAGGAATTCTTTTTATCGTTTCTCCGATTTTCTCTTCTTCGTTATAGGCCGGCAAATTTACTATTAAACGCATATAGTTATAAAAAATTAAACAGATAGTTATTAACTTTATCCTATATTATTTTTGATAAATTGACAATAAAAATTTGTTTTTTGACGGTATTTCTTGTATAATCATAGAGGACATATTTTTTTCTTGTATTTATGACACGCAACAACAAAAGATTGATTATTATTTTGGTATATTTGGGAATATTTTCTTTGTTTTTCTTTTTGGTGTTTTTGTTTACGCATCCAAAGCCAACTTGCAATGATGGCAAAAAAAATCAATCGGAAAAAGGTATAGATTGCGGTGGTCCTTGTCGCCCCTGCAAAAAGGAGATGAAAGCCAAAGACTTGACCGTATTGGAGAAACATATTGTTTATGGTGGTGAAAATGGCAAAATTGATGTTGTTATAAAAATAAATAATCCCAACAATGATTATGGGGCAGAGTATTTTGATTATGATATTTTTTTGGAGGATGAGAATGGAAATAGTTTGGGTAAAAGAGCGGGACATTCTTTTATTTTGCCAAAAGAAAATAAATATATCATAGAACAAAACTTTAAGTCGGATGTTAAACCGCAAAATATCAGGTTTGAAATGAAAAATGTTAAATGGATAAAATTCTCCAGTTATCAGTCAGAACCGAATTTGGAAATATATAATAAAAATTTTTATGAAGAAAGAAATGGAAATAAGTTAACGGCATTATTAAAAAATGAAAGTTATTTTGACTTTAATTCCATAGAAATAGATATAATTGTAAAAGACAAAAAAGGAGAAGTAATTGCTTTGGGGAAAAATGAAATGAGAACTGTTCACTCTCAAGAACAAAGAGATTTTACGATGATTTGGCCATATAAACTTCAAGGTGATGTTGCAGATGTAGAAATTAGAGCAGAGGCAAATGTTTACGATTCCAACAATTTTATAAAAAAATACTTGCCGACTCAAAAATTTCAAGAATATTAAATTTGCTATTTACAAGAACTAAAAAATTTGCTTTATTTAATGCATATTCAAATTTTTGTGATTTGTTTGTCTATGGTTTTACGGTGAGGTGGCCGAGTGGTTGAAGGCGCACGCTTGGAAAGCGTGTAAGGGGTAACTCTTCGCAGGTTCGAATCCTGTCCTCACCGCTGTTTTAAGAGAGTTAAAGTTTTTTTAGTTTTCTGTATTAATAAGTGGTAGAGTGTATTTTTGTTCAAACATTTTTTTGGGCAAATACAGCTACCACTATAATTGGGTCGTCGCCAAGTGGTAAGGCACTAGGTTCTGGTCCTAGCACTCGGGGGTTCGAATCCCTCCGACCCAACATTTTGTTTAAATGTTTTTTAGGTTTAGATATAACCATTTAAAAAAATTTTAATTATGAGAATTGCCATTCAAGCTGCGGATTTGGATAATTCAAGAATTGATGGAACAAGAGTTTATCTTTGGAATATACTGAAGCACTTTGGAAAAATATCAAAAAAAGATGATTTCTTTATTTATCATAAGGACAACTTTAACAAAGAATTAAAACCGGCAAAATTTCCCAATTATTACCGGCGAAAAGTTCGGTCGCCGTTTATATGGACACAGAGTAAATTTGCATGGAGTGTTTGGAGAGATGGGGCAGATGTCCTATGGATGCCAATGCATAATATTCCGATAATCAGAAGTAAAAAATTAAAAACAATCATAACAATTCACGATTTGGCTTTTAAAAAATTTCCCGGAACATTTCCAAAAAAGAATCTAGTTAAACTTAACTTTTTAACTGATTTGGCAATTAAAAAATCTAACAAAATTATTGCCGTTTCAAAATCCACAAAAAAAGATATTTTAAAATTTTATCCAAATATCTCGGAAAATAAAATAAAAATTATTTATCATGGGTTTGATGCAAATCTTTTTAGAAAAAATTTTCCCGAAGAAAAAACCGAGAAAACCTTATCTCAATTTAAAATTAGAAAAAATCATTATTTATTGTATGTGGGCGCCATTCAACCGAGAAAAAATATCAAAGTGCTTATAGAGGCTTTTAATATTTATAAGAAAAAACACAATACTTCAATTAAATTGGTACTGGCGGGCGAAAAAGCTTGGAATTGGAAAGAAGTTATTTCATCTATTGAAAATAGCGCTTTTAGAAAAGATATTGTCTTAACGGGATTATTGAGTTTTAAACAAATAGCTATTATTTATAAAAATGCATCTCTGTTTGTGTTCCCGTCTTTATACGAAGGATTCGGTATTCCTCTTTTAGAAGCTTTTGCTTCGGAAATACCGGTTATCTCCGCCAAAAATTCCAGCTTGGTTGAAATTGGAGATGATGCAGTGGAATTTTTTAATGATTCAAACCCGATAGAGCTATCTGAAAAAATAAGAAATATTTTAAAGAATAACAGATACAAGCAAGAAATGATTAAGAGGGGGCTTAAAAGACTGCAAAAATTTTCTTGGGAAAAATGCGCGCAAGAAACTTTGGCATACTTAAAAGATTAATTATTTTATCAACAACTTGTAAAAATAAAACAATAATAATCCCGATAATAGAGTGATTGCGATTAAGGTTATTTGATCAAATTTATACAAAGCAAGGGCAATATTTATTAAGAAAAAGAAAAAAGCGAAAAATGATAATCTTGTTTTTTTTTCAAATTTAATATGAAGTTTCTTAGCAAGAAGTGCTGTTATTATAATTGTTAGGAAAATAAACAATGTTAATTTTAAAAAACTTATTTTACTTGAAATAAGTCCGGGGAATAAGTTTTCAAAAAAAAGAGCGATTGCAAAAAAAATTATAATAATGCTCAGAATGTCATTGGATAATAAATAAATAATTGTTAGTTTATTTTTGGATATTTTATTTACTTGTTTGAATTTTTTAGTAATCATAACCAAATCTTATTAAAAGTCGTTTTTTTAAATTAGACAGAAATAGCATCAAATTGTCTTTACTTATTGATTTCTCAAAGCGAACGCTTATTTGTTTAATTGATGAATTTGTAATATTGTTGATTTCAAAACGATAATCTTTTCCAATAAAAGAATCCAATTTTTCAATCGGAATTAGACAATAAAATTTTTCCGAAGATAATAATTTTTTTTTCAATTTGCAAGATTCTGAAATTTCCAAACTTTTATTATTTACCAAGATGGGATTTTTAATATTCTTTAATTCTTTTTTTTCTATATTTTTCAACAATCTTTTTTTTTCATTTTCAATGTAATAATAATCTCCATTATCGGTTTTAAAAAACGTTCCCGAAGGATGAGTGGAGTCTATGGTCATTAATTTTTGTTTCTCAACACCGCTCAAATCAATATTTTTGCCATCCATAACATTATCCCAATTATATCCCAGACTTTCAAAAGTTATCGGATTATTAACGGGATATTTTTTTTGATTGCCAACAACAAAAACGGAAACTCCGGAAGCAACCAACTTGTTTTCCGGAGCATCTCTTAAATCAGTCAAAAAATCGCCTTTTGGATAAAAAAAGGCGCGATATGATTTTTTTAAAGTTGTTTGAATATTTTCTTGAGAGAAATTTTTCTTGAAAAACTCAACTTCCAGTTTTGCTTTTGAAAATCTTTGGGGAGTGGAGACATAAAATATCAATTTATTGTTCTCAAAAGAAACATCATGAATTGTATTTTTTAAAGACTTTTGATGCAAAAAAGAATAAATAAAATTCTTTGATGGAAATATTATTTTGTAACAAAATAACAAAAAGAAAATAACAAAAAGAAAATACAAAATATTTCTCCACAATAAATAAAGGAATAAATCCTTTCGCTTTAGTTTTTGTCTAATTATTTTCATCGGTTATTTCAAAAATTATCCCTTTGGTTTCTTTGTGTATTTTTTTTGGCAAAACAATTTTATTTAAAGAATTGTTTTCCATAATCGTATTGTTAATGATATATTTACTTACAAATTTTAGGTTGTTTTCAGTATCGTTATTAATATAGTGCCATTGTCTATATTCGGGAACAATCAAATATATTTTATCATATTTCTCAATATTTAGCTTATTTAAATCCTTTGAATCAAATAAATAAACGGAATTTTTTTTAAAAATAAAATTCATCGGATCAGCTATCATATTCCAATTACTTCCACTGGCCATTCTGTCCACCAAGATCAAGTCTTTTTCGGAAAATTGATTGCTTATTTTTTTTGTTTCCGATAATAGATTATTATTTAATTTAAAAAAAGCGTAATTTTTAAATAAATAAAAATTTGGAACAAAAATTAAAAGAAGCAATAACATTATTGTTAAATAGTATTTTTTTTCAATTAAGCGGTTTATTAAAATCATTGAATACAGGATTGCCATCGGAAAGACAGCAAAGAAAAAACGACGAAGCATCCATGGATGATCCGGAGTAATTTGAGGATTGAATAAATAAAACAATGTGGGAGAAGTTACCAAGAAAGGAATTAGAATTTGATAATATTTATTCTTTGATAAAAATATTATCTCTAAAAATCCCAAGAAAAAAAAGATTAAGAGCCCGTATAAAGAGAATATCTTAAAAAGATTAAAAACGGAAAATGCACTTTTTGCGTTTAATGTTGAAGAGTTTTCAAGTGTACCGTAGATAACCTTGATAATGGATTTATAAAAATAAATATCAGATTTAATGTTCCAAAGAAAAATAATGCCAACAAACACCAATGCGGGTAAAATTATTTTTTTAAAATTTTTACGAAGATAACCGCTTGAATTTTTGTGCAGAAATAAAATAAAAAACATTATTGTAAAAAACAAGATCCCTTCTATTCGTGAAAAAATTAAAAAAGAAGAGGTTAGAAAAAAAATCAAAAAATTATCCAAGGTAATATTTTTTTTTGAGTTTATAATATTTATAAGCTGAAAAATTGATAACCACAGAAAAGCCAAGACCATATTTTCGCTGAGAGTAAACTTAAAGAACCACACAAAAGGAAATGTGGTTAAAATTGTTAACAGACAAATAAAAATTGAAGTTTTTCTTGAAAAATTGGAGAAATTTTTTATCAGTTTTTCCAGGATAAATAAAAAAGAAATGCAAAAAATATAAAACAAAATCGCATTGGCAATTATAAATCCGTTCAATCCGAAAAATATATAAAAAAATGCCAACCAAGAAATATAACCAAGAGGAAATTGCGTGACTAAATATCCTTCTGATGTATAATAAAATCCCGGAAAATTTAATGCTTTGCCCGATGAAAAAGCATCACAATATATTTTTTTAAAAGGAATTTTGTTATTTTCCAGACAATGAGCATATTTATTTTTAATTTCTCCGGAATTTATCTCAAAAAAATCTTTTGATACGGAAGTGGAAAATTTTAATTTATGAAATTCGGTAAGACGAATACTTGCCTGACTTATTGATCCTTGGTCTCTTCCTGAAAAAATTGTCGGATTGAAAAAATAGGCAAATAGAGCAATAAAAATCAATAAAGTAACATTTATTAAAATAAAAAATTTAGAGATATTTAAAATATTTTTTGTGAAATTTCGTCCCTTTAACAATAACAAAATAAAAATCGGCGCCACAAACACCCATTGATAAAAAAAATTGCTCATTGTTAATACTAAAGATAGCCAAGCGATTATTAGCCAAAAGGTTGAAAAATAAGCGAAAGTTTTATAGTCATTTTTATTAAACATACCTAAACTATAAAACTAAAAATGATTATTGACAAGTTTGTAAAAATTTTTATTGATATAATTTTGCCGATACATTATGATATAATTAATTGTGATTAAATTTTACGAAAAATATGATTCAAGAAAACAAAATGGATATTCCTTATCCCAAGGAAATCACCACAAAAGAAAACACTGCGTATGAAAGAGAAATTTTGCCGATATTTTGCAATCTTAAAGAAAATGTTGACAGTTTGAATAATGCCATTAAAAGAGATGACTCTTTACAAGAAGAAATAATGAAATATGTCAAAGAAGAATCTGTTAGAATGGGTGTTATCCCGGAGCAACCACATAAATATTCTTTGATTTTTTGGTTAAATCTAAAATCATTCCTAGAAAAAGAAAGGGATAAATATCCATTAATAAAAAGTTTCCTAGATGATGAAACAATCCAAGGGAAAATTAAAAAAATAAAAGAAGATTTTTTTGAAATATACGACAGATATCATGATTATGCATTATATATTGCCAAAAAATTCAACAATTTCAATCAGTTAACCGATGAACAAAAAGAAGAAGTTGCTATAAAAAAACTGGAAGCATCTATAAGTACATTTAAAGTTGCTGACGATACGGGAAAAAAAATGGCCAGGTTTGCCACTTTTTTGAGAAATAATATAGCGAGAGAATTAAGAAGACTACAAGATTCGTTATATTATTCAAGAGGAATGTCCGGTGAGTTATTGAAAAAAATTGACCATATTGTGGATATATACAAAAGACGCAATGAGGGTGATTATCCATCGGTTGGTGTGATAATATCTGAGTTGTCCAAAATGGGGATAAATGAAACGGAAAAGCATATCCAAGAGATCATTGATAAAAGAAATTATGACGGCGGTGTGCAAAGATTATCCATTCACTTGGAAGATATACTCCCAAGTGAAAAAAATATTCCCATATATGATTCTTTCTTTATGAAAGATGGCAAGAAAAGGAGTAATCCGGAATATCAAGCGCAAATGCGAGAGGTGTTGGGGTTGATTAAAAAAGTTGTGGAAAGTTTGAACAAGAAAAAAAAGAATGGACTAGGTAAGGCGCAATTATTGATTTTAAAACATAGATTGCTGGACGATAATACAAAAACATTGGAAGAAATTAGTAAAGGATGCGGGGTTTCCAAAGAGAGAGTTCGTCAAATTCAAAACGAATTGATTAAAAAAATTAGAGAAATCTTGAAAAATAAGGGTATAAAAAATTTTTCCGATATTTTTTAGTGATAATTTATTAATATAATTTATTTAAAATTATGAAAATAACGATTATAAATAATATCAACAAATTGCCGATTAAGGATTATGTGAAAATTAATCTGTCTGATAAATTCTCAGTCAATAGATTTGTTATTAAAGATAATAAAAGTTCTTTGGAATTAAAAATTCCAAAGAACAAAGATAATAATAGACGGAAATGGATAATCATGGTTAGAGGAATTGTTCGGGAAGCGAAAAAATATAAAATAAAAAATATTTTAATTGAATGGAATGACTTGGTAAAATCTAAAAATATCGGAAATGAATTGGGAAAACTCTTTGCCGAAAATGTTAAAATGGCTGATTATTCATTTACAAAATACAAAAAGACTCCGAAAAACGGATGGACTAATGTTGATAATATTTTTTTGGTTTGTGATGAAGTGGCAAAAATCTCCAAAGAAGTAAAAGAGGGGGAAGTTATAGCTAACGAAATAAATGCCTGTCGTGATTTGGCAAACACTCCCGGCGGTGATATGACTCCGGAA